>NZ_QGLF01000002.1:345441-690882 GCF_003173055.1 Zavarzinia compransoris | reverse complement strand
CGGGCGCCGCGCCCTGCTGAAATTCGCCCTGATCGCCGGCTTTCTGGGGCTGGCGGCGGGCGGCTTGTGGCTGGCCCACCGCCAGGGCTGGCTGCCGCCGGGCGACGATCCCCTCGCCCGGCTCGACCTCGACGCCGCGCCGGGGCTCTTCACCGGCTGGCAGTTGCGGGCCCTGCGCGACGATCCCGCCGCCTGCCGCGCCACCCTCAAGGCCGCCGGGATCGAGGCCGCACCCGTGCCGAACCGGCCCCTGGCCGGGGGCTGCGGCCTGGTCGATGCCGTCCGCTACGGCGGCGAGAAGGCGCGCTTCCGCCAGCCGGTGGCGATGACCTGCGCCCTGGCCGCCGCCTTCGTCCTGTTCGAGCGCCACGCCCTGATCCCCGCCGCCGACCGCGAGCTGACCAGCCGGATCACCCGGATCGAGGATCTCGGCACCTACAATTGCCGCAACATCGGCCACGACCCGGGCGGCCGGCGCAGCGAACATGCGACCGCCAATGCGATCGACCTCGCCGGCTTCGTCACCGCCGGCGGCCAGCGCATCGGCGTGAAGGACGACTGGGGCCGCAAGACCCCGGAGGGGCGCTTCCTGGCCCGGGTGCGCGACGGCGCCTGCCGTTTCTTCGCCGTCGTTCTCGGCCCCGACTACAATGCCGCCCACGCCGACCACCTGCATCTCGACATGGGGCCGTTCAGCGCCTGCGAGTAAGCCTTTCCCCTTTGCCGGAAAGCGCGCCAGACCGAATTGCCGATTCATTGAATCGGCAATTCGGTCAAATGTCCTTAAATAGAGCGGTTTCTCTCGGCAAACCGGTTGCCACTTTGCCGGAAACCGCTCTAGAAGTCGGGCGAGGTCCCCGATTGCCGCGCATGTCCCTGAAGATTCCCGCCCTTTTCGCCCTGGCCGCCCTCGGCCTCGGCGCCGCCGGCTGCGCCAAGCCGGTCCGGCCGGCGCCGCAAGCCCCGGCGCCGGACCCGACCGCCACGGCCCGCGCCGCCTTCGGCGATCATATGGAGCGCTATTACACCAAGCCGAAGGCCGACCTCGTCCGCGACTACGGCCCGCCGACGACCGAGCGACCGGCCAGCGACGGCGGCACCATCGCCGTCTGGTCGCGCGACGGCGAAGCCATGGTGGAGGGCAAGCCCATCCCCCAGGACTGCGACGTCACCGCCTTCATCGACACCACGGGCAAGGTCGCGGGCATCGTCGCCGGCGGCAACATCCTGTTCTGCGCCCGGAGCTTCGTGCCCCCCGCACCGCCGCAGGTCACCCCGCCCGCCGCCTTCGACCTCTACGCGCCCCCGCGCGCAGGGGAAGCGCCGGCGGTCCCGGCCGGCGGCTTCTGAGCCTATTCCGCCGGCGAGGGCAGCAGGGCGGGCGCGTCCAGCACGATATCGCCCGTGGCCGTCGCGATGCGCGCGAAGACCAGGGCGCGCAGGGTCGGTTCGGTCAGGCCGCGGGCAGCCTCGAGGGCGCCGGGGAGATTGCCGGCGGCAAGCTCGGCCAGGGCGACGTTGGCGGCACCGATTTCGCGGTTTTCCGTGCTCTGGACATCGGCGACCGCCTGTTTCACCGCCTCGACATTGCCCCTCTCGGCGAAAATGCTGGCCAGTTCGAGGGCGACGTCCTCGCGCTCCGGCGATTCGGCCATGCGCTTCAGGGCATCGAAGGCGGCCGGGACATCGCCGATGCGGGCCAGCGTCTCGGCCACCGCGCCGGTCGCCGACTGGCGCGCCTGCTGGCCGGCGATCGCCTCGACGGCGGCATTGGCCAGCGGGATATCCCGCGCCTCGGCGGCGCCGGCGGCCAGGGCCTGCAAGGCGGCGTCGCGGATCTGGCCGTCCTGGATCTCGCCGGCGATCGATTGGGCTTCCGCCAGTTTCTTCGCCTCGACCAGGGCGATCACGGCCCCGCGCAGCGCAAGGTCGCGCACCACGATATCGGGCAGGCCGCGCGCCGCCTCGATGCCGAAACCGTTCAGGCCGGCGGCGATGGCCGCGCCGGGCACCAGTCCCTCGATCTCGCCCACGGTCTCGGGGGTGAGGCCGCGCACCGCCTCGACCGCGCCGGCAAAGGCCTGGCGCGCCCGGTCGGCATCGCCGACGAGGCCGAGAGCAATGCCGACATCGAGCAGGATGAACGCCTGTTCCCGTGCATCCGGCGCTTCCGCCAGATGTTCGAGGGCGCGGTCGGCGGCGGCGGTGGCCCCGACCGTCTGGCCGCTGCGGGCGAAGCCGAGCGCTGCCCCGCGCAGCACCTGGAGGCGCCGGGCCGCATCGTCGATACTGTCGGCGATGGCGAGCGCCCGGGCGGCATCGCCCATGGCGGTCGCCGCCTGGGCCGCGACCTGACGCAGGCGGCCGAGCAGGGCCTGGTCGGTGACCAGGGCCAGGACCTGAAGCGCATCGTCGAGCACGCGGCCGGCCGCGGGGTCGCGCCGCACCGCCATGGCCCGGGCCACGTCGACCAGGGCACGGAAGCGCTGTTCGGCATCGGCGATGGCGCGGGCGACCGCGATCCCGGTCGAGACCGAGCCCTGGCGCACCAGGGCGGTGGCGACGCTGGCCGCTGCATCGCCCTTGCCGTCCTCGTCCGACAGGCGGGCGACCAGGGCACCGGCCCGTTCGACGTCGCCGCGGCCGGCGGCGATCAGGGCCGCCTGGGCCAGGGCGTCGTCGCGCACCGGCACATCTTCGATGCCGGCGACGATTCGGTCGACCGCGGCCCAATCCCCCGCCTTCGCCCGCTCCTCGGCGATGGTCGAGACGACGAGGCCCCGCTCGTTGGCATCGGCGATCTGGGTCGCGCTGAGCAGGGCGGCGTCGATCACCTGCTGCGCCGTGACCGCGGCCTGGGCCGGGCCGCCGGCCAGGAACAGCAGGCATGCCGGCCCGCCGGCCAGGAACAGCAGGAACGCCGGCCCGCCGGCCAGGGACAAGATGGATGCCGGCCCGCCGGCGAGGGACAGAACGAAGCCGACCATCGACGCAAGACGGGCGGAAACTTGATCGAGCAAAGGCATCAGAAGCGGCACCGCGGGACCGGAAGGAAAGCGGCGCCATCATGCCCATTCGCCACCCGCTTGACCAGAGGGGGCGAACCCCCCGGATTGCGGGAATGCGCCATGCCGCGGCGCAAAACGGAATTACGGATTTGCTACAGTGAATTCGGCTCGCCATTCCCGGAAAAAGCGATCTAGTCTTGTCACGCAAGCGGAACCTCCGAGGGAATGCGCGAGGTTCCCCGCCCTGAAGCGGCCCCGCGCCGAGACGCGGCGCCCGCGAGGCAACGGAGGCAGTCATGGCAACGGAGGCAGTCATGCAGGTTCGATCGGACGGAAAACGATCGGGGATCAGGAGCCTTGCCGCGATGACGGTCGCGGCGGCGGCGCTCGCCATCGGCTTCGGCGGCCAGGCCCAGGCGGCCAAGACGCTGGTCTATTGCTCGGAGGGCAGCCCCGAGAATTTCAACCCGCAGCTCAACACCACCGGCACCTCGTTCGACGCGGCGCGCCCGGTCTACGACCGCCTGGTCGACTTCGTGCCCGGCACCACCGAAACCCGCCCGGGGCTGGCGGAATCCTGGTCCGTGTCGGCCGATGGCCTGACCTATGAATTCAAGCTGCGCCGGGGCGTGAAGTTCCACACCGGCAAGACTTTCACCCCGACCCGCGACTTCAACGCGGACGACGTGCTGTTCTCGTTCAACCGCATGTGGAAGAAGGACCACCCCTATCACGGCGTCTCGGGCGGCGCTTACGACTATTTCGGCGATATGGGCATGGCCGACATGCTGGCGTCGATCGACAAGGTCGACGACTACACCGTCCGCTTCGTGCTGACCAAGCCGAACGCGCCCTTCATCGCCAATCTGGCGATGGACTTCGCCACCATTCTCTCGGCCGAATATGCCGATGCCCTGCTGAAGGCCGGCACGCCCGAGAAGCTGGACCAGGAACCGATCGGCACCGGCGCCTTCAGCTTCGTCCAGTACCAGAAGGACGCGATCATCCGCTTCAAGGCGAACGACGCCTATTGGGCCGGCAAGCCGAAGCTGGACAGCCTGATCTTCGCCATCACCCCCGACGCCTCGACCCGCTGGGCCAAGCTGAAGGCGGGCGAATGCCATATCGCCCCCTATCCGAACCCCCAGGACCTGGAGACGATGAAGGCGACCCCGGGCGTCACGCTGATGCAGCAGCCGGGCCTCAACGTCGGCTACCTCGCCTTCAACACGGAAAAGCCGCCCTTCGACAGGAAGGAAGTGCGCCAGGCCCTGTCGATGGCGATCGACAAGGCGGCGATCATCAAGGCGGTCTATGGTGCTGCCGGCCAGCCGGCGGTGAACCCGATCCCGCCCACCATCTGGTCCTACAACAAGTCGATCGCCGACTATCCCTATGATCCGGCCAAGGCCAAGGAACTGCTGGCAGCGGCCGGCGTCACCGGCGAGATCGAGACCGACATCTGGGCGATGCCGGTGCAGCGCCCCTATAACCCGGACGCGAAGAAGATCGCCGAACTGATCCAGGCCGATCTGGCCCAGGTCGGCTTCAAGGCCAAGATCGTCACCTACGAATGGGGCGAATACCGCAAGCGCTGCCAGAACGGCGAGCACCAGATGTGCCAGCTGGGCTGGACCGGCGACAACGGCGACCCGGACAATTTCCTCTATACGCTGCTCGGCTGCGATGCCGCGCGTCCCGGCGGCGGCAATCTGGCCAAATGGTGCAACAAGGATTTCGACGCTCTGGTCCGCAAGGCCCAGGCGGTTTCCGACATCGCGGAACGCACCAAGCTCTATGAGCAGGCGCAGGCCGTGTTCCACGAGGATGCGCCCTGGTTCGTGATCGCCCATTCGGTCGTCTCGGAACCGGTCAGCGACAAGGTGGTGAACTACAAGATCAGCCCGCTGGGCAGCCACGAGTTCAAGGAAGTGGACATGAAGTAAGGATTTCCGCCCCCACCCCGGCCGGGGGTGGGGGCGGGCCCGAACCCCCATGCTGCGCTTTCTGTCGTCCCGCCTTCTCGTCCTGATCCCCACCCTTCTGGGCGTGGTGCTTCTCGCCTTCTTCCTCGTCCGCCAATTGCACGGCGATGCGGTCGAGGCCCGCTCCGGCGAGCGCGGCATCACCACCGAGCAACTGGCCGAACGGCGCAAGGCGCTGGGCCTGGACCGGCCGCTGCACGAGCAATTCCTGGCCTATCTCGGACAGGTGGTGCAGGGGGACCTGGGGAAATCCTATGTTACGCAGCGCCCGGTGCTGGACGAATTCCTCGAACTCTTCCCGGCGACGATCGAACTCTCCATCGTCGCCATGGCCATCGCCATCGTCATCGGCCTGCCGGCGGGCATCCTGGCGGCGCTGACCCGGGGCAGCATCTTCGACCACGGCGTGATGGGCGCGGCGCTGACCGGCTATTCCATGCCGATCTTCTGGTGGGCGGTGCTCCTGATCGTGCTGTTCTCCAATATCCTGGGCCTGACCCCGGTCTCGGGCCGGCTGGACGTTCTCTATTACATCGAGCCGACCACCGGCTTCATGCTGATCGATACCCTGCTGTCGGAAGAGCCCGGCGCCTTCTGGTCGGCGCTGCATCACCTGATCCTGCCCTCAGTCGTGCTGGGCACGATTCCGCTGGCGGTGATCGCGCGCATGACCCGCTCCGCCATGCTGGAAGTGCTGGGCGAGGACTATATCCGCACGGCCCGGGCCAAGGGCCTGTCGCCGTCCCGGGTGATCTGGGTCCATGCGCTGCGCAATGCCCTGATCCCGGTGGTCACCGTCATCGGCCTCCAGACCGGCACCCTGCTGGCCGGCGCCGTGCTGACCGAGACCATCTTTTCCTGGCCCGGCATCGGCAAATGGCTGATCGATGCCATCGGCCGGCGCGATTTCCCCGCGGTCCAGGGCGGCATCCTGCTGATCGCCGTCACCATCATCACCGTCAATCTGGCCGTCGACCTGCTCTACGGCCTGATCAACCCGCGCATCAGGTATCAGAAATGACCGGCGCCGCCGCCACCGCCCGCCCGCCCGCGCCGCTGGCCGATTTCTGGCGCGACTTCAGCCGCAACCGCGGCGCCCTGGCCGGGCTGGTGTTCATCCTGCTGGTGACTTTCTCGGCCGTTTTCGCGCCCGTCGTCGCGCCCCATGCCGCGGATATCCAGTATCGCGACAGTTTCCTGGTGCCGCCGCCCTGGGCCGGCGGCGGCGACTGGCGCTTCCTGCTCGGCACCGACGATGTCGGCCGCGACATCTTCTCGCGCATCGTCTGGGGGGCACAGCTGTCGCTGCTGATCGGCGTCATCGTCGTCACCGTCTCGCTCGGCTTCGGCGTGCTGCTCGGGCTGGTCGCGGGGTTCATGCGCGGCACCGTCGACCAGGTGATCATGCGCCTGATGGATATCCTGATGGCCCTGCCCAGCCTGCTGCTGGCGGTCGCCATCGTTGCCGTGCTCGGCCCCTCGCTGGTCAATGCCATGATCGCCATCGCCATCGTGGTCCTGCCCCATTACGTGCGCCTGACCCGGGCGACGGTGATCACCGAACTGGCCAAGGATTACGTCACCGCCAGCCGCATCGCCGGCGCCGGCCTCTGGCGCATGATGGTGATCGTGGTCCTGCCCAACTGCCTGGCGCCCCTGATCGTGCAGGCGACGCTCGGCTTTTCCTCCGCCATCCTGGATGCGGCGGCGCTCGGCTTCCTCGGCCTCGGCGCCCTGCCGCCGACGCCGGAATGGGGCACCATGCTGGCCGACGCCAAGAAATTCGTGCAGTCCGGGCATTGGTGGGTGGTGACCTTCCCGGGGCTGGCCATTCTCCTCACCGTGCTGGCCTTCAACCTGCTGGGCGACGGGCTGCGCGACGCCCTCGATCCCAAGCTGAAGGAGCGCTGATCATGGCCCTCCTCGAAGTGCGCGACCTTTCCGTCCGCTTCGGCGCCTTCCAGGCCGTGTCCGGCGTCGATCTCGCGGTCGAGGCGGGGGAGATCGTCGGCATCGTCGGCGAATCCGGCTCGGGCAAGTCGGTGACCTCGCTCGCCGTCATGGGGCTGATCGATGCGCCGGGCAAGGTCAGCGCCGGGCTGCTGCGCTTCGACGGGCGCGACCTGCTGGCCATGAGCGGGCGCGAGCGCCGCCGCCTGCTCGGCCGCGACATCGCCATGATCTTCCAGGAACCGATGACCAGCCTGAACCCGTCCTATACGGTCGGCTTCCAGATTGAGGAAGTGCTGGCCGTGCACGGCTACCGCGAGCGCCGCAAACGCCGCGAGCGGGCGGCGGAACTGCTGGCGATGGTCGGCATCCCCGATGCCGGGCGGCGCCTGTCGTCCTTTCCGCACCAGATGTCGGGCGGCATGAACCAGCGCGTGATGATCGCGATGAGCGTCGCCCTCGACCCCCGGCTGCTGATCGCGGACGAGCCGACCACCGCCCTCGACGTCACCATCCAGGCCCAGATCCTGCGCCTTCTGGTCGATTTGCAGCGCGAGAAGGGCATGGGCCTCGTCTTCATCACCCATGATCTCGGCGTGCTGGCGGAAATCGCCGACCGGGTGGTGGTGATGTATGCCGGCGAAGTGGTCGAAATGGCGCCGACCGCCGATCTCTTCACCCGACCCGCCCATCCCTATACCGCCGCCCTGCTGAACGCCCTGCCCGACCGGGCGCTGGCGCAATGGCAGGCGACCGGGCGGCGCGGCCGCCTGCCCGCGATCCCGGGCGTGGTGCCGGGCCCGCTGGACCGGCCGGCGGGCTGCCTGCTGCAACCGCGCTGCACCTTCGCCGACGGCCGCTGCGTGACCGAGCACCCGCTGCTGCACCCGACGCCTGCCGGCGGCGTGCGCTGCCACCGCCCGCTCGGGCCCGGCGGCCAGCCCGCGGCGGGGGTGCCGTGATGCACAAGGCCACCGTTCTCGAAGCCCTGGACCTGCGCAAGACCTATCCGGTCCCGCGCGGGATGTTCCGCCGCCCGCGCGATCTCCATGCCGTCAACGGCGTGTCCTTCACCCTGTCGCCCGGGCGCACCCTGGCGATCGTCGGCGAATCGGGCAGCGGCAAATCCACGCTCGCCCGCCAGCTCACCCTGATCGAACGGCCGAGCGGCGGCCGCCTGCTGATCGACGGCCGGGATGCCGCCGATCCCGCGGGGGCCGAGCGGAAGGCCCTGCGCAGCGCGGTCCAGATGGTGTTCCAGAACCCCTATGGCTCCCTGAACCCGCGCCGCACCATCGGCGCCGCCCTGGCCGAGCCCCTGGTGATCAATACGGCGCTGGACGCCCCGGCCCGCCGCGCCGCGGTCGCCGCCATGCTGACCAAGGTGGGGCTGCGGCCGGAACATGCCGAACGCTATCCCCACATGTTCTCGGGCGGGCAGCGCCAGCGCGTCGCCATCGCCCGGGCCCTGATGCTGCGCCCGCGCATCCTGGTCGCCGACGAGCCGGTCTCCGCCCTCGACGTCTCGGTCCAGGCCCAGGTCCTGAACCTGCTGATGGACCTGCAGGAAGAGATGGGCCTCGCCATGGTCTTCATCAGCCACGACCTCGGCGTCGTCCGCTTCGTGGCCGACGAGGTGCTGGTCATGTATCTCGGCCTGCCGGTGGAACAGGCCGGCGCCGCCGACCTCTTCGCCCGCCCGCGCCACCCCTATACGCGGGCCCTGCTGGCCTCGCGCCCCAGCCTGGAGACGATCGGGCGCCGCTCCGCGACGCCGGCCCTGACCGGCGAACTGCCCTCGCCCCTGAACCCGCCCAGCGGCTGCGTCTTCCGCACCCGCTGCCCCGAGGCGACGGCGCGCTGCGCGGCCGAACGGCCGCTGCCGCGCCCGGTCGGCGGCAGCCTCGTCGCCTGCCATTTCGCGGACCGAGATTCGTGACGGCTATCAATTGAAATCGGCCGGGATTAGCGCATCATCCGAGCATCGCCGCTGGGGGACATGCGGCATGGGGAGGTCGACATGGCCACGATGATCGTCCACGACACGCGTCTGCACGGCAAAACGCCGCTGAACTATAATTTCGTCATGCTGGTGAACGGCAACCGCTCGGTCGATTCCATGATCCGCGTGGTCGCCTCCAGCGCCCGCAGCCGCGGCCGGCTGTCGACGCTGCACATCTTCTGCCACGGCTATGAAGGCCACGACAATCTCGGCCGGCAGCAGACCGACCTCCAGGAACACGGCGGCTTCGGCCTGCACCTGTGCAAGGAAGGGCTGGATCTTTACAACGTCGGCAAGACCCGGGCCTGGAAGGGCCTGATCGGCCGGATCGTGATCTTCGCCTGCGCGCCCGCCGATACCGCCGCCGGCAACGAAGGCACCGAAGGCGACGGCCAGCGCCTGTGCGGCGAACTGGCGCTGTGGTCCGGCGCCGAAGTCATCGCCGCCCGCGACACCCAGTATTACCACCAGGTCCAGGCCAGCTATTCGGGCGGGCGCAAGATCAAGGACACGATCGACTTCGGCGATTGGGAAGGCCCGGTCTACAGCTTCAGCCCGCAGACCGGCTATCCGACCCAGATCGCGCCGTCCGCCTTCAACATGGCGCATCCCACCACGATCTAGATAAAGGCGGCCTAAACGAAGGCGGCAGGCACCTCGGCGAAGCGCACCGGCGCGCCGATGGCGGGGCCCGGCACCTCGCCGTCGCGCATCACCACATGGCCGCGGATGATGGTCGCCATGGGCCAGCCGGTCACGGTCTGGCCTTCGAAGGGGCTCCAGCCGCAGCGGCTGGCCAGCCAATCGGCGGTGATTTCCCGCGTCGCCTTCAGGTCGACCAGGGTCAGGTCGGCGTCGTAACCAAGGGCGATCCTTCCCTTGGCCGCAAGGTTGAAGATGCGCTGGGCGCCGGCGCTGGTCAGGTCCACCACCCGTTCGAGGGTCAGGGCGCCCTTCGACGCATGGTCGAGCAGCAGGGGCAGCAGGGTCTGCACCCCCGGCATGCCGGACGGGCTCTGCGGATAGGGCTTCGCCTTCTCTTCCGCCGTGTGCGGCGCATGGTCGGAGCCGATGACGTCGACGATGCCGGCGCGCACCGCCTCCCAAAGGCCGGCGCGGTGGTGTTCCTCGCGGATCGGCGGGTTCATCTGGGCATAGCTGCCGAGGCGGCGATAGGCCTCGGGCGCCGCCAGGGTCAGGTGCTGGGGCGTGGTCTCGACCGTGACCAGATCCTTGTGCCCGGCCAGGAACGCCATCTCTTCCGCCGTGGTGACATGAAGAATGTGGATGCGCCGGCCCAGGCGGCGGGCGATCGCCACCGCCCGCTGGGTCGCCAGC
Organism: Zavarzinia compransoris; assembly: GCF_003173055.1. Classification (NCBI taxonomy): domain Bacteria; kingdom Pseudomonadati; phylum Pseudomonadota; class Alphaproteobacteria; order Rhodospirillales; family Zavarziniaceae; genus Zavarzinia; species Zavarzinia compransoris. The sequence goes on along the minus strand of NZ_QGLF01000002.1, from coordinate 680,599 downwards.
ATGGCCGAGGTCGCGTCGCGCCAATGGCAATGGTCGGCGACATCGCCGCTGTCGGCGAGCGCGCGGCGTTCCTTCAGGCGGTTCTCGTCCTCGGCATGGATGGCGACGCGGCGCCGCCCGGTGGCCAGCACCTTTTCCAGCCCCGCATCCTCGGCCACCAGCAGGGAGCCGGTGGAGGCCCCCATGAACACCTTGATCCCGGCGCAGCCCGGCATCGCCTCCATGGCCGCCAGCGCGCCCATGTTGTCGTCGGTGGCGCCGGCATAGAAGGCGTGGTCGCAGAACATCCGGCCCCAGGCACGGCGCAGCTTTTCGTCGAGGTCGTCGGGCGTCGTGGTCGAGGGCTTGGTGTTCGGCATCTCGAAGACCGCGGTCACCCCGCCCTTCACCGCGGCGAGCGAGCCGGTAGCCAGGTCTTCCTTGTGTTCGAGGCCGGGCTCGCGGAAATGCACCTGGCTGTCGATCACGCCGGGCAGGACGTGGAGGCCGGTCGCATCGAAGCGGCTGCCGGCATCGGCCCGCGCAAGATCGCCGATGGCGGCGATGCGGCCGCCGACGATGCCGATATCGCCCGCCCCCCGGCCGTTCTGGTTGACGATGGTGCCGCCGGTCACGACGAGATCGAAGCGCAGGGTCATGATTGAATCCTCACGGCCGCTCGGCCAGGCAGTCGAAAATATCCCCGTCGGGCCGCTGGCCCAGCATGTGCCGGCGGTACCAGAGGGCAAAGAACAGCAGGCGCCAGCGCGCGGTGCCGTGATCCCGCTCGCCGTCGCGGAACAGGCGGGCGACCGCCCCCGGTTCGGCAATGGCGGCGATGCCCGGATCGCGCGACAGGAGATCGGCCAGCCGGGCCCCGTGCTTGCCGATCCAATGATCCACCGGCACGGTGAAACCCTGCTTCCGGGCGAAGGGTCGCGCGGCCGGGACATGGCGCTCGACCCAGCGGCGCAGCAGGTATTTGCCGAGCCGGGCCCGGATCTTCAGGTCCGCCGGCAGGCGCCAGGCGACCGCGGCCACCGCCGGGTCCAGCATGGGGGTGCGCCCTTCGACGCCATGGGCCATCAGGCAGCGGTCCAGCTTGACCAGCAGGTCGTTGGGCAGCCAGTCCGCCATGTCGGTCGCCTGGGCCTGGCGCAGCCGGTCCTTGCCGGCAAGGGGGCGGACCTGATCCGCCGTCGCCTCGAACCGCCGGCGCCAGCCGTCGCCACCGTCGCGCAGCAGGCCGGGCAGGGCATCGAAGGGCCCCTTGGCGCGCATGGCCCGGCCGCCGAACAGGCGCGGGCGCAGCAGCCGGCGATAGCGGCTGTAGCCGGCGAAAAGCTCGTCACCGCCCTCGCCCGACAGCGCCACCTTGATGCCGGCTTCGCGCGCGGCGCCGGCCAGCTTGAAGGTGGGCAGCGCGGCATAATCCGCCGCCGCATCGTCCATGGCCGCGGCGACCCGGGGCAGCAGGGCCAGGAAATCCGCCTCGTCGAAGGACACCTCGTGGTGGCGGGCGCCGGTCGCGGCGGCGACGGCTTTCGCCTGCTCGCGCTCGTCCGCGGCGCCGGTGCCGGGGAAATAGGCGGTGAAAGCCTCGACCGGCCGGTCCATCTGCCGGGCCATCATGGCCAGCACGGCCGCACTGTCGATCCCGCCCGACAGGAACATGCCATAGGGCACGTCGGAACGGCGGTGGACGTCGATACTGTCGGCGAAGGCGGCGTCGAAGGCGGCCAGCGCCTCCGCCTCGGTGCGGAAGTCGGGGCCGGGTTCGAGCGCCGGCAGGCGGCGCGAGGCGGTCACGCGCCCACCCTGCACCACCACCTGTTCCCCGGGCAGCAGGCGGCGGATGCCGGCGAAGATCGTCTCGCGGCCCAGCTGGAACTGCAACTGCAGGAGTTCCTGCACCGATTCAGGGCGCAGCGCCGGCGCCACCAGCCCGGTCGCGATGATCGCCTGGGGTTCCGAGGCGAAGACCAGCCCGTGCGGGGTTTCGGCGACATAGAGCGGCTTGATGCCGAAACGGTCGCGCGCCAGCACCAGCCGGCCGCCGGCCCGATCGGCCAGCGCCAGGGCATACATGCCGCGCAAGGGGTCCTGGAAGCCGAGGCCCGCGCGCTCGTAAAGCGGCAGGGGAACTTCGCAGTCCGACTGGGAGACGAAGGGCCAGCCGGCCAGATCCCGCTTCAGTTCGCGGTAATTATAGATCTCGCCGTTGCCGACCAGGGCGAGGCCGTTCCCGCGCACGAAGGGCTGGTCGCCGGTGGAAAGATCGATGATGGCCAGGCGCTGCTGCAACAACGCCGTATCGCCGGCGACATGGCGGCCGATACCGTCCGGCCCCCGGTGCAGCTGCGCGGCGTCCAGCCGGTCGAGCACGGCGGCATCCGGCGCGCCGCCGGTGGTCATCAACCCCGCGATGCCGCACATGATGCCCCCCCGCCCACGATCCGCGCGAAGAAATCCAGCCACAGGCGGACTACCGCCGGCTCGGAGAATTGCGCTTCGTAGCGCGCCCGCCCGGCCGCCGCGACGGCCGCCGCCAGGGCCCGGTCGCCCGCCAGCCGGGCGATGGCCCGCCCCAGCGCCCCGGCATCGTCGACCGGGGCCAGCAGGCCGTCGATCCCGTCCTTCACCATCAGGGCGGGGCCGGAGGCGGCGGCGGCCACCACCGGCCGCCCGGCGGCCCAGGCCTCCGCGATCACATTGCCGAACGGCTCGTGCCGGGACGGGCAGCAGAAAATATCCGCCGCCGCGATCAGTTCCGCGGAATCGCTGCGCCAGCCGAGGAACTTCACCCGGTCCGCGAGGCCGAGCCCGGCCGCCAGCGCTTTCAGCGCCGCCTCTTCCGGGCCGGCCCCGGCCAGCCAGAGATGCACCCCCGGCAGGCCCGCCAGCGCCTTCAGCAGCGTATCGAACGCCTTGTTCCGGTGCAGCCGGCCCAGCGCCACCACCAGGGTGGCCTCCGGGGGCGTGCCGATACTGTCGCGGGTGACCGCCGCCCGGCGCGGCGGATCGACGAAATTCGGCACATGATGCACCCGTTCCGCCGGCCAGCCCTTGTCGCGGAGATAGGCGCAGATGCCCGGGGTATTGCCCACCAGATGGTCGCAATCCCTGTAATATTTCACGTCGTAATAGCCGCCGAGCCGCCCGACCTTGAGGAAGCGATGCCCGGCCACCGGGCTGGACGGGCACAGCGCCGTCGCCCGATTGGCCCAGGTGACGACGACATCCGGCCGGAACGCCTTGATCGCGCCCCGGAACTTCCAGCGGCTGAGCAGGTCCAGATAGGGATTGCCGAACGGAATTTCGAGCGCCGGCACGCCATCCCGCGCCAGCACCTCCAGCCGCTCGGGCACCGGCCGGGTGACGGCCCGTTGCTCCAGCCCGGCCCGGGCCAGCGCCGGCACGAGACGGGCATAGAAAGCCTCGGCCCCGCCCTGGGGCGCGCCGGCCATGGCCTGGATCACACGCATGCGCATCCACTAGCCCTTTTGCCCGACAGCGTCAAACGGCTCTACTCGGCAAAGAGGTCTGCATGGGTTCCGGCCCGGGTGAAAACGAGGAAATCATGCCGCCCCGCCGCCTCAAGCCTGTAGATCAACAGGAAATCGCCGCCGACATGGCACTCTCGATAGCCGGCCCAATTCCCCTTCAGCGGATGATCCAGCCATTCGGGGCCAAGGGGCCCTGCGTTGGCCATCAGGAGGATCATCACCTCCTTCAGCCTGTGCATGTCGAACCGGCCCGAGCGGGACAGCCGGTCCCAATCCTTCAGAAAGGCTTTCGTATAATCGGCAGCCCTCGGCAGGTCGGCCCGTTTACTGTCCGCGCTTTTCTTCAAGATCGTCGATCAGCGCTGCGGCATCCCCAAACCGGGGGCGGCGGCGAACCAGTTCCTCCGCCTCCGCCATGGCGGCGCGGGTGTCGGCATTGGGCACCCGCAGGTCGATCGGCAGGGCCTGATCGACGACCACGCGATGAAGGAACAGGCGGATCGCCGCCGACATCGAGAGCCCCATGGCCTCCAGCGTCTCGGCCGCCTTCGCCTTGGTTTCCTCGTCGACACGGACATGGAGCATGGAGGAACGCATCGTCATCACCTCGTGGGGAATGTATCTCATATGAGATACACGGAAGCCACAAAAAAGCCCCGCCGGTGGCCGGCGGGGCTGATCCGTCACTCCGCCGCGACGATGGTCGGCAGCTTGTAGTCCTTGAAGTCCTCGCGCAGCTTGGTCTTCAGCAGCTTGCCCGTGGCGGTGTGGGGCAGCTCGTCGACGAAGACGACGTCGTCCGGCATCCACCATTTGGCGATCTTGCCGGCGAGGAAGGTCAGCATCTCTTCCTTGCCGATCTCCTTGCCCGCCTTCCTGACCACGATCAGCAGCGGGCGCTCGTCCCACTTCGGGTGGAAGATGCCGATCACGGCCGCTTCCGCCACGTCGGGGTGGCCGACGGCGGCATTTTCGAGGTCGATCGAAGAGATCCATTCGCCGCCGGACTTGATCACGTCCTTGGCGCGGTCGGTGATCTGCATGAAGCCCTCGGGGTCGAGGGTGGCGACGTCGCCGGTGTCGAAGAAGCCGTCCTGGTCGAGGATATTGCCGCCGTCACCCTTGAGGTAGGCGCCGGCGATCCAGGGCCCGCGCACCATCAGGTGGCCGAAAGCCTTGCCGTCGCGCGGCAGTTCGTTGCCGTCGTCGTCGGTGATCTTCATCTCGACGCAGAAGACGGCGCGGCCCTGCTTGCACTGGATGTCCAGGCGTTCCTCGAGCGGCAGCTTCTCCATCCCCGCCTTCAGCGAGCCGAGGGTGCCGAGCGGGCTCATCTCGGTCATGCCCCAGGCGTGGCAGACCGAGACGCCGAAGCGGGTCTCGAAGGTCTCGATCATGCTGCGCGGCGCGGCCGAGCCGCCGATCACCACCCGCTTCAGGGTGGAGAGTGTGCGGCCCCCGTCCTTTTCGAGATACTGGAGCAGCATCAGCCACACCGTCGGCACCGCCGCGGTCATGGTGACGCCTTCGGTCTCCAGCAGTTCGTAGATGCTGGCGCCGTCCATGGCCGCGCCCGGCATCACGATCTTGGCGCCCGACATGGGCGCGCCATAGGGGATCGACCAGGCATTGGCGTGGAACATCGGCACCACCGGCAGCACGGCATCGGTCGAGCCCATGCCGAGCGCGTCCTTGCCGTTGGCGACCATCGAATGCAGCGCGGTCGAACGGTGGGAATAGAGCACGCCCTTGGGATTGCCCGTGGTACCCGAGGTGTAGCAGAGCGAAGACGCCGTATTCTCGTCGAATTCCGGCCAGGTGAAATCGTCCGACGCCCCTTCGACCAGCTCCTCGTAGCAGATCGCATCGGGGATCGAGGTCGCGGGCATATGGGCCCGGTCGGTCATGATCACGAAATGCTTCACATTGCCGAGGTGCGGCAGCAATTTCTCGACCAGCGGCACGAAGGTGAGGTCGACGAAGATCGCCTTGTCCTCGGCGTGATTGGCGATATAGGCGATCTGGTTCGGGAACAGGCGCGGGTTGATGGTGTGGCAGACCATGCCCTGGCCCGACACGCCGTACCAGATTTCCAGGTGGCGATAGGTGTTCCAGGCCAGCGTGCCCACCACGTCGCCGAACTGGAGGCCAAGGCCCTTCAGGGCATTGGCGAGTTTCCGGGCCCGGCGCTCGCAATCCGCATAGGTATAGCGGTGGATCGGACCTTCGATCGTGCGGGTCACGATCTCGCGATCCTTGTGATAGATCGCGGCGAACGACAGGAACGAGGAAATCAGGAGCGGACGCTCCTGCATCAGACCACGCATGCTCTCCCCCTCGGGCTTGTTATCGGTTGGCTTGCCCTTGGACTTAAGTGCTACAGGGCCTGACGTCAACCTGCACCAAGGGGTGGCTCGTCGCTTTCGATTCCGGCTGCGGCCGCGGCTTTCAGCCAGGCGATGAAGGCGGCCTCCACAGGGCGGGGCGAACGCCCGGCGCGGCGCACCAGCCAATAGCCCTCGGGCGCCGGAACGCCGAGGGCGAAAGGCCGGACCAGGCGCCCGGCGACGAGGTCGTCGGTGACGAAGGCGCCATGGGCCAGGGCGACGCCGAGGCCGGCCGCGGCCGCCGCCATCGCCTGGGCCGAGGACTCGAAACGCCGGATCCCGGCGGCGCCAAGCCCCGGCACCCCGGCGGCAGCCAGCCACAGGTCCCAATCCCCGGCCCGGCGCGGCGCATCGACGACGAGGCGCGGCAGGGCGGCAAGATCGGCGGTGGCGCGCAGGCGCGGCGCCAGCGCCGGCGCGACCACGGGATAAAGGCTTTCCGCCAGCCATTCCGCCGCCGCGAGGCCGGGAAAATCCGCCGCCCCCCGCCCGAGGCCGATGGCGAGATCGGCCGCCCCCTCGCGCAGGCGGGCGACCGGCTCGACGGCGGTCGCGAGGCGCAGGTCGGCCTCCGGCCACGCCGCCTGGAAATCGCCCAGCCGCGGGATCAGCCAGCGCATGGCGAAGGTCGGCAGCACGGCGACGGTCAGGTCGCCGGCCGCGGTTTCCGCGCGCAACTGGGCGACCGCCTCGCCCATCAGGGCGAAAGCCTGCATCAGGCGCGGCAGCAGGAGATCGCCCGCCGGCGTCGGCGCCAGGCGGCCCTTGACCCGCCGGAACAGGTCGCAGCCGAGATCGGCTTCGAGCAGGCGCAACTGCTGGCTCACCGCCGGCTGGCTGACGTTCAGCGCGCGGGCGGCAGCGGCCACCCCGCCCAGGCGGAACACCGCCTCGGCCGCGCGCAGCGCATTCATGGGGGGCAATCGCCGATGCATCCCATGACTTTAGATTTTCTTATATCCTGGCCACAAGCCCGAATTGGACGAAGGCATACGGCGGGCGCTAAACCGATCGCACCATCGGAAGGAATGATCATGTTCGGCTTATGGGTGCCGCTCACCGTCGGGGCCGCCGCCCTGCAGACCCTGCGCACGGCACAGCAAAAGCGCCTGACCGGCATCATCGGCCAGAACGGCGCCCATTTCGCCCGCTATGTCTATGGCGCGCCGCTGGCCGCCCTGCTGGTCGCCGGCCTCGCCTTGGGCGGCATCGGCCTGCCCGCGCCGGATGCCACTTTCGTGCTTTACGGCCTGATGGGCGGCATCGCCCAGATCATCGCCACCGGCTGCCTGATCCATGCCTATACGCTGCGGAATTTCGCCGTCGCCACCACTTTTTCGAAGACCGAGACGATCCAGGCCGCGCTCCTGTCCCTGGCCGTCATGGGCGAGGGGCTGAGCGCGGGCGGCTGGCTGGCGGTCGCGATCGGCTTCGCCGGCCTCATCGTCCTGACCACCAGCGGCAACCGGGGCGCCCGCATCCCGCTGTCCCGGGCCTGGCGCGAGCCGGCCACCGCCTATGGCCTGGCCTCCGGCCTGTTCTTCGCCCTGTCCGGGATCGGCATCCGCGCCGCCGCCCTGTCCCTGCCCTCCGGCAGCGAATTGGTGCGGGCCTCGGTCACCCTTGCCGCGATCACCGCGATGCAGACGGCGCTGATGGGCATGGTGCTGCTGCTGCGCGATCGCCGGGCGCTGGCCGGTGCCTTCGGCCATGCGCGGGGCCCGGCGGCCGGGGTCGGGCTGATGTCGGTCACCGGTTCGCTGGGCTGGTTCCTGGCCATGACGCTGGAACCAGTCGCCCATGTCCGGGCCCTGGCCCAGATCGAGATCGTCTTCACCCTGGCGATGACCGTCTTCGTCTTCCGCGAACGGCCGTCCGGGCGCGACTATCTGGGCGCCGGGCTGATCGTCGCCAGTGTGGTGATATTGATCTGTGGTGATACTGCTATTGGCTAGGTGATTTCTTCGCCCAAGGGCGCTATGGTCCGCGCCGTTTTCGTTTCCGCAGTCCCGGGGGACCAGAATGGACATCAGCAAGGTCGCGATCGGCAAGAACCCGCCGGACGACATCAACGTCGTCATCGAAATCCCGCAGGGCGGCGTGCCGGTGAAATACGAGCTGGACAAGGATTCCGGCGCCCTCTTCGTCGACCGTTTCCTGCATACGGCGATGTATTATCCGGGCAATTACGGCTTCATCCCGCACACCAAGTCGGGCGACGGCGACCCGGCGGACGTGATCGTGATCGGCCAGTCGCCGGTGATCGCCGGCTCGGTCATCCGCGTGCGCCCGATCGGCGCCCTCCTGATGGAGGACGAAGGCGGCGCCGACGAGAAGATCATCGCCGTCCCGGTCGACAAGCTGCACCCCTTCTACAAGGACGTGAAGTCCTACGAGGACCTGCCGACCATCCTGCTCGAGCAGATCGCCCACTTCTTCCAGCACTACAAGGACCTGGAAAAGGGCAAGTGGGTGACCATCGTGAAGTGGGTCGGGGTCGAGGAAACCCACAAGCTGATCCTGGATGCGATCGCCGCCGCGAAGTAAGGACCGGGCGTAAGAATATTACGACACCCGTGCATTTTCGCATGGAAGCGGGCGCCCCACCGGGCGCCCGTTTTCATTTCTGCGCAACGGCAGGGAGAGATGCCGCTTTCGACCAAATGCGCTGTTGCATGGGGTGCGCCCGTCCACTACCTCTGCGGCTGACCGACGCGCGCCGGGGCCCGCGCGTCGCCTGACCCGATCGGATGGCAAGAAAGACAAGACCAATGACCAAGGCACCAGGACCGGGCGGCATCCCGACTGGCATGGACCTGCTGCAAACCTCGCGGCTGAACAAGGGCACGGCCTTCTCGGAAGAGGAACGCGAGGCGCTCGGGCTGATCGGCCTGCTGCCCGAGGGGATCGACACGGACGAGAACCGGCTGAAGCGCGTCATGCTGCAACTGGCCAAGAAGTCGACCGACATGGGCCGCTACATCTTCCTCCAGTCGCTGCACGACAACGACCGCACCCTGTTCTACAAGACGATCATGTCGGACCCGGTCCGCTTCATGCCCATCGTCTATACGCCGACGGTGGGCGCCGCCTGCCAGACCTACGGCCATATCATGCGCCGGCCCAAGGGCATCTACCTCGGCATCAACCGCAAGGGCCGCATCGCCGAGATCCTGCGCAACTGGCCGGAAAGCGACATCCGCTTCATCGTGGTGACGGACGGCGAGCGCATTCTCGGCCTCGGCGACCTCGGCACCAACGGCATGGGCATTCCGATCGGCAAGCTCAATCTCTATACCGCCTGCGCCGGCGTGCCCCCGCGCATGACCCTGCCGGTGATGATCGACGTCGGCACCAACAACGAGGGGCTGCTGCGCGATCCGCTCTATCTCGGCCTGAAGCAGGCCCGGGTGCGCGGCAAGGATTACGACGACTTCCTCGAGGAATTCGTGATGGCGGTGCAGGAAGTGTTCCCGCGCTGCTGCATCCAGTTCGAGGATTTCGCCAATGTGAATGCGGTGCCCCTGCTGGAGCGCTACCGCAACCGGGTGTCGTGCTTCAACGACGACATCCAGGGCACCGCCGGCGTCGCCGTCGCCGGCGTCCTGGCGGCGCTGCGCATCACCGGGAAACCCCTGCGCGAGCAGCGTTTCCTGTTCCTCGGCGCCGGCTCGGCGGGGACCGGCATCGCCAATCTCCTGTCCCAGGTGATGGCGCAGGACGGCATCTCGATCGAGGACGCCCGCGCCCGCTGCCATCTCTTCGACATCGAGGGCCTGGTGGTCGAAAGCCGCAACGACCTGGCCAGCTTCCAGCGCCCCTTCGCCCATCCGGGCCCGCAGCTGAAGAGTTTCGTCGAGGCGGTGGAAGCCCTGAAGCCGACCGGCATCATCGGCGTTTCCGCCGTCGCCAAGGCCTTCACCCAGGAGGTGATCGAGGCCATGGCGCGCCTGAACGAGCGCCCGATCGTCTTCCCCTATTCGAACCCGACCAGCCACGCCGAATGCACGGCGGAAGAGGCTTACAAATGGTCCGGGGGGCGGGCGATCTTCGCCTCCGGCAGCCCGTTCCCGCCGGTCCGCATCGGCGAGAAGACGCTGGTGCCCGGCCAGGGCAACAATGTCTATATCTTCCCGGCGGTCGGCCTCGCGGTCTATGCCACCGAGGCCGGCCGGGTGACCGACGGCATGTTCATCACCGCGGCGCGGGCCGTCGCCGAACAGGTGACCGACGCCGATCTCGACGCCGGCCTGATCTATCCGCCGCTGTCGGGCATCCTCGAAGCCTCGGTCAAGGTCGCGGTCAAGGTCGCCGCGGAAATCTTCCGCGAAGGCCAGGCCCGCGTGCCCGAGCCCGAGGATATCGAGCTTTACATCCGCTCGCGCATGTGGCGGCCGGTCTACAAGAAACTGGCCTGACCGGCGCCGCCCTCAGACGAAGAGGGCGACCGACTGGCGCGCCGCCACCAGGGGCGTGCCGTCGGCGGCCCAGATGTTCATCGCCTGGGACGAATAGCCGGCCCCCGCATCCTCGGCCCGGCTGGTCATCAGGAACCAGGCGTCCTGGTCGGCCGGCGGCGGGTTCAGGATTTCCATCGCCCAGGTGATGGTGCTGATCGGCCCGAATGTCGGGAAGCGCACCATGGCGGCGGGCGGCGGCATGTCGGCCAGGGCGACGAGCGAGACCAGATCGGCCGGCGCCGCCCGGTCCTTGTGCCGAAGCCAGAGGACATATTCGGGCACGTCCGCCATCGAGAAGGGCACGCTGCCGCCGGCGCCCACCACCTCGAACTGATGGGCGAAATTCGGCCGGGGCCCGCCCCGGAAAAAGTCTTCGCAGTCTTCCGGGGCCGGCACCGCGGGGGCCGGCAGCCGGTTGAAGGTGACCGCGGAGTCCCGGCCTGCGCCGAAGCAGAACAGGGCCCGGGCCGCCGGCCCCGCCTCCCCCGCCAGATCGACGCCGACGAAGGTCGCCGACTTGCCCTGGCGCAGGATCGCCGGGCTGATCTCCAGCACCCCGGCGGCCGGCCCGACGAAGGCGAATTGCGCGGCGCGCAGCGGCGGCAGGTCGGGAAAGCGGCGCAGCGCCGCCGCCAGGCACAGGGCACCGGAAGCGCCGCCGTAGAGCGTCCGCCCCTGCGCCCAATCCTCGGTCACGCTGGTGGTGAAACGCTCTTCGCGCTCGGTGATGCTGGCCAGCAATTCGGTGAAAGTGGTCATGTCCTCGGCCGTCGTCGTTATAGGCTGTCTGTCTTCGACCCTACAATAATTCGGGCCACGAATGAAACAGCCTGCCGGGGCCGTGCAAGCGCCTGCACGCCCCGGCCCTCCCCCGCCCGTCAGAAAATCTTCTTGAACGAACCGAGCAGGCCGCCGTCCTCGCCGCCCGTCACCTTGCCCAGCAATTGCGGGATCACGGCCGACAGGCCGCCCGCGGCCTCGTCGGTGCTCACCCCCAGCTGCTGGGCGAAGCCTGAAACCTTGTCGGCGCCGAAGACCGCCAGGATTTTCGAGGGATCGAAACTCCCGCCGGCCTCGCCGCCGCCGAGCACCGAGCCGACCAGGCCCTGAAGCCCGCTCTGGGACGTGAAGCGCCCGACCAGCCCGGCCAGGTCGACCTGGCCGCCTTCGCCGCCCAGCAGGCCGCGGAGGGCGCCGCCGATGGCGTCCACATCGACCTTGTCGCCGAAATACTGCTTCAGCAGCTGGATGCCGGTTTGAATGATGTCCATGTCTGTCTCTCCTCGGTCATGGCCCAAGATCCTGACTCTATGCCGGGTGGATGACGCAAGGATTACTTCGAGCCGGCGGTATTCACACGGCTTGCCTCCGCCATTGACGGGCTTCGTCCTTGGGGCGTAACGTTGCTCCCTTCCGTGGGATTTGAGCCGGCTGGCTTGCGGCCACGTTAAAAACCGCTAAAACGCCGGGGGAAGGAACCCGGCCACGGCCGGGTTTTTTTGTGCCCGGGCCGCGGGTGGACCGCGGGGGGCGAGAGGATCGAGTTCAAATGGCACGGCATACCCCGAGGGATGTGGCGGATACCTGGAAACTGGCGACCCGGCTGGTGCGCGGCGGCACCAACCGCTCCGATTTCGGCGAGACCAGCGAAGCCATCTTCATGACCTCCGGCTTCCGCTACGATACCGCGGAAGACGCCGAGGCCCGCTTCAAGGGCGAACAGGCGGGCTTCACCTATTCGCGCCTGGGCAACCCGACGACGGCGATGTTCGAGGAACGGATGGCGATCCTCGAAGGCGCGCCGCTGGCCCGGGCCGCATCCTCGGGCATGGCCGCGGTCAATGCCGCCCTGATGTGCCAGTTGAAGAGCGGGGACCGGGTCGTCTCCGCCCGCGCCCTGTTCGGCTCGTGCCGCGTCATTCTCGACGAATTCCTGCCGAAATTCGGCGTGACGGTCGATTACGTCGAAGGCGCCGATCTCGCGTCCTGGGCCGCGGCGCTGAAGACCCCGGCGACCGTGGTCTTCCTCGAAACCCCGGCCAATCCGACCCTGGACGTCATCGACCTCGCCGCAGTGTCGGAGCTTGCCCATGCGGCGGGGGCCCGCGTCGTCATCGACAATGTCTTCGCGACGCCGATCCTGCAACGGCCGTTCGACTATGGCTGCGACGTCGTCGTCTATTCGGCGACCAAGCATATCGACGGCCAGGGCCGCTGTCTTGGCGGCGCCATCCTGTGCGGCCAGGATTTCTTCGACCAGTACCTGAACCAATATATGCGCCATACCGGGCCGTCGCTGTCGCCCTTCAATGCCTGGCTGCTGCTGAAGGGCCTGGAAACCCTGGACCTGCGGGTGCAGCGCCATTGCGACAATGCCCTGAAGGTCGCCCGCTTCCTCGACGAGGCCAAGGAGCGGGGCCGCATCCGCAACGTCGCCTATCCGGGCCTTGCCTCGCATCCCCAGCACGAACTGGCGCTGCGCCAGATGTCGGGCAAGGGCGGCTCGGTCGTCACCATCGAGGTCGAGGGCGGGCGGCCCGGCGCCTTCGCCCTGATGAACCGCCTGAAGCTGATCGATATTTCCAATAACCTCGGCGACAGCAAGAGCCTGATCACCCATCCGTCCTCGACCACGCACCAGCGCCTGCCGGCGGCGGAACGCCAGCATCTGGGCATTACCGAAGGATTCATGCGGCTTTCGGTCGGGCTTGAAGACGCGGACGACCTGATCGACGATCTGGATCGGGCCATCGGCTGAGGTTCGGCGTAAACGCTATGTTTCCCCGCGCCCCCTGGACTTTCGCCGGGGGGCCAACAATATGACGAAGCGATGTACGACAAGACGACCCGTGCGATCCGCGTATCCGTGAAGCCCACGTTCCTGGAGGACCAGTCCTCCCCGGACGAAAACTATTACGTCTGGGCCTATCGGGTGCAGATCGAGAACCAGGGGCCGGAAACCGTGCAGCTGCGGGACCGCTACTGGCGGATCACCGATGGCTTCGGCCGGGTCCAGGAAGTGCGCGGGCCGGGCGTCGTCGGCGAACAGCCGGTGCTGAAACCCGGCGAGCGTTTCGAGTATACCAGCGGCACGCCGCTGGCCACACCGTCGGGCATCATGCTCGGCACCTACCGGATGGAAACGGCGGCAGGGGAATCCTTCGAGGTCGAGATCCCGGCCTTTTCGTTGGACAGCCCGCACCACCCGATCCGTCTCAATTGACAGGATCAGCCGGCCACGGCCAGCTGATCCGGCCGGCGTTGTTTGCGTAGAACGGAATCGAATACCGGCCGGCAATGACGATTGGGGCCCGGAAACACGGGGGGAGACGCCCCCGAACGAAAGGGAAGACAATGACCATCACCCCCACCCTGAAGCTCGGCGACGACAAGGCGGGCGCCAAGGCCCGGGGCCGCGAATCCAACCTCGTCCTCGGCAAGGCGCGCACCGACCGCCCCAGCCGGGAAGAGGCGGAATCCGCGATCCGCACCCTGCTGCTCTGGGCCGGCGACGACCCGGACCGCGAGGGCCTGGTCGATACGCCCGCCCGCGTCGCCCGCGCCTATGAGGAATTCTTCGCCGGCTATGATGCCGATCCGGTCGAAATGCTGAACCGCACCTTCGAGGAAGTCGAAGGCTACGACGAGATGATCGTCCTGAAGGACATCCGCCTGGAAAGCCATTGCGAGCACCATATGGTGCCGATCATCGGCAAGGCCCATGTCGCCTATCTGCCGAAGAACCGGGTGGTGGGTATTTCCAAGCTCGCCCGCGTGGTCGATGCCTATGCCAAGCGTTTCCAGGTCCAGGAAAAGCTGACGGCGCAGATCGCCAATTCGATCGACGAGGTGCTGCAGCCGCGCGGCGTCGCCGTCGTCATCGAAGCCCAGCACCAATGCATGACCACGCGCGGCGTGCACAAGCCGGGCGTTTCCATGGTCACCTCGCGCATGCTGGGCGCCTTCCGCCACGATCCGCTCACCCGGCGCGAATTCCTGACCATCATCGGCAATCCGGCCTCCAGCGTCGGCGCCTGATTTCAGGTATAGTGCAGCGCGAGAATCGCCCGCTTCCCACCGGGGAGCGGGCGTTGCCGTCTGGAGGGGAAGCAATGGCCGGTGAACGGATGGACGCGATCGAGATGCTGAGGCGCCTCGTCGCCTTCGACACGACGAGCCGGAATTCCAATCTCGACCTGATCGATTTCGTCCGCTCCTATCTGGCCGGCCACGGCGTCGACAGCGAACTGGTGTTCGACCACGGCGGCGCCAAGGCCAATCTCTATGCCACCCTCGGCCCGAAGACGGCGGGCGGCGTCATCCTCTCCGGCCATACCGATGTGGTGCCCGTCGACGACCAGGACTGGGACACCGACCCCTGGACCGTGACCGAGCAGCACGGCCGGCTCTACGGCCGCGGCACCTGCGACATGAAGGGTTTCGTCGCCTGCTGCCTCGCCCTGGTGCCGGAATTCCTGGAGCGGGGCCTGCGGGAACCCATCCACCTCGCCTTCTCCTATGACGAGGAGGTCGGCTGCCTCGGCGTCCACGGGCTGATCGCCCATGTCCTCGCCCATCACCCGAAGCCGCGCCTCTGCCTCGTCGGCGAGCCGTCGATGATGCAGGTGGTCGATGCCCACAAGGGCATCCGCTCCTTCGTCACCACGGTCACCGGGCTCGAGGCGCATTCGAGCGCCACCCATATCGGCGTCAATGCGATCATGGTCGCGGCCGATCTCATCCGCTTCCTGGCCGGCCTCGGCGACGAGCTGAAGGCCCGGGGCGATGCCACCGGCCGCTTCACGCCGCCCTTCACCACCCTGTCGGTCGGCACCATCCACGGCGGCACCGCGGTGAACATCATCCCGCGCCATTGCCAGTTCGTCTGGGAATACCGCTCCCTGCCCGGCACCGACGCGGACGAGCCGATCCGCCGCTTCGAGGAGCACGTGCGCACCAAGGTGCTGCCGGCGATGGAGGAAAAGGCTCCCGGCATCGCCGCCGTCACTACCATGCCGCGCTCGATCACGCCGGCCCTCAGCCCCGATCCCGGTTCCGCCGCCGAAACCTTGGCCAAGGCGCTGGCCGGCGTGAACGATACGCTGGCGGTCTCCTATGCCACCGAGGCCGGGATCTTCCAGGTCCACGGCATCCCGACCGTGATCTGCGGCCCCGGCGACATCCTCCAGGCCCACCGCCCGAACGAATTCGTGGCGATCGAGCAGATGGACGCCTGCGTCACTTTCCTGCGGAAGCTCGCCGACCGCGTCTGCGTGAATTGAGAGATTACCCCCTCACCCCAACCCTCTCCCCCAAGGGGGCGAGGGAGCCCGACCACGCGGGCTGCAAGCCCTCGCCCCTTCGGGGAGAGGGTTGGGTGAGGGGAAACCCGCCGCCGCTCAGGCCGAGAGCTTGTCGAGGGCGCGGATGATGGATTCGCCCATCACGCCGGTCGAAACCTTGGCCATGCCCGGCTGCATGATGTCGCCGGTGCGCAAGCCCCCGGCCAGCACATTCTCGACCGCCTTCTCGATCAGGCCCGCTTCCTCGCCGAGGTCGAAGGAATAGCGCAGCGCCATGGCGAAGGAGAGGATGGTGGCGATCGGGTTGGCTAGGTCCTTGCCCGCGATATCCGGGGCCGAGCCGTGGACCGGCTCGTACATCGCCTTCCGCTTGCCGTTCTCGTCGGCAGCGCCGAGCGAGGCCGAGGGCAGCATGCCGAGGGAGCCGGTGAGCATGGCGGCGGCATCGGACAGCAGGTCGCCGAACAGATTGTCGGTGACGATCACGTCGAACTGCTTGGGGTTACGGACCAGCTGCATGGCGCAATTGTCGGCATACATATGGCTGAGTTCGACGCCCGGGAATTCCTGGTCGTGCACGAAGGTGACTTCCTCGCGCCACAGGATGCCCGATTCCATCACATTGGCCTTCTCGGACGAGGTGACCTTGTTGTTCCGCTTCTGCGCGATGTCGAAGGCGACGCGGGCGACGCGGCGGATTTCCTCGGTCGTATAGACCTGGGTATTCACGCCCCGGCGCGAGCCGTCGGCCAGGGTCTCGATGCCGCGCGGGGTGCCGAAATAGACGCCGCCGGTCAGTTCGCGCACGATCATGATATCGAGGCCGCGGACGATTTCCGGCTTCAGGGTGGAGGCATCGACCAGCGCGTCGAAGCACAGCGCCGGACGCAGGTTGGCAAACAGGCCAAGGTCCTTGCGCAGGCGCAGGAGGCCGCGTTCCGGCTTCACCTCGAACGGCAGGCTGTCCCACTTCGGGCCGCCGACGGCGCCGAGCAGCACCGCATCGGCCTCAAGCGCGATCTTCATGGTTTCATCGGTGACCGGCTTGCCGTAGGCATCGATCGACGAGCCGCCGACCAGGGCTTCCTCGGTCTCGAATTCGATGCCGCGGCGCTTGGCCAGCCAGTCGATCACGCGGCGGACTTCCCGCATCACTTCGATACCGATGCCGTCGCCCGGCAGGATCAGGAGCTTGCCCTTGGTGGCCATTTTCATTTCCTCGATTTGATGGATGCGGGCCCGCGCGGATGGGGCCGCATCGACGAAAAACCCCGGATCCGCCTCGACGGCGGTCCGGGGTCAATCCTGCCGCCTCAGACGTAGAGCCAGGGCTGGGACAGTCTCTGCCGGGCTTCGAAGCTGTCGATCTCCGGCTTCTTCACGAGCGTCAGGCCGATGTCGTCGAGCCCGTTGAGCAGGCAATGCTTGCGGAAGGGATCGACGTCGAACTTGATCTTGCCGCCGTCGGGGCCCGTGATCTCCTGGCGTTCCAGGTCGATGCTGACGACGGCATTGGCGCCGCGCCGGGCGTCGTCCATCAGGAGGTCGACCTGTTCCTGCGGCAGGACGATCGGCAGGATGCCGTTCTTGAAGCAGTTGTTGTAGAAGATGTCGGCGAAGCTCGGCGCGATGACGCAGCGGATGCCGAAATCGAGGATCGCCCAGGGCGCGTGCTCGCGGCTGGAACCGCAGCCGAAATTGGCGCCGGCGACCAGGATTTCCGCCTTCCGCCACGCCGGCTGGTTCAGCACGAAATCCGGGTTTTCGTTGCCCTGGTCGTCATAGCGCATCTCGGCGAACAGATTGACGCCGAGGCCGGTGCGCTTGATCGTCTTCAGGAACTGCTTCGGGATGATCATATCGGTGTCGATATTGATCAGGGGCAGGGGGGCGGCGATGCCGGCCAGCGTCTTGAAGGGCTGCATGGTGTTACCTCCTCCCGCTCAGAGCTTGCGGATGTCGGCTAGATGGCCGGTGACCGCCGCCGCGACCGCCATGGCCGGGCTGACCAGATGGGTGCGGCCGCCGCGGCCCTGGCGACCCTCGAAGTTGCGGTTCGAGGTCGAGGCGCAGCGCTCGCCCGGCTCCAGCCGGTCGGCATTCATGGCAAGACACATGGAACAGCCCGGCTCGCGCCATTCGAAGCCGGCCTCGATGAAGATCTTGTCCAGCCCCTCGGCTTCCGCCTGTTCCTTGACGAGGCCCGAACCCGGCACCACCATGGCGCCGACATGGGACGCCACCTTGCGGCCCTTGGCGACGGCGGCGGCGGCGCGCAGGTCCTCGATCCGGCCGTTGGTGCAGGAACCGATGAAGACCCGGTCGATCTTCACCTCTTCCAGCGGCGTGCCCGGGGTCAGGCCCATATAGGCGAGCGCGCGTTCGATCGCCACGCGCTTGCCCTCGTCCGCCACATCGGCGGGGTTCGGCACGGCGGCGGTGATGGGCAGCACGTCTTCCGGGCTGGTGCCCCAGGTCACCTGCGGCACGATCGCGGCGGCGTCGAGGACGATTTCCTTGTCGAAGACGGCGCCGTCGTCGGTCGCCAGCGTCTTCCACCAGGAGACCGCCTGTTCGAAACCGCCGGCCTTGGGCGCGCGGGGCTTGCCGGCGACATAGGCGAAGGTGATCTCGTCCGGCGCGATCAGGCCGGCGCGGCCGCCCGCCTCGATCGTCATGTTGCAGATGGTCATGCGGCCTTCCATGGACAGGCCGCGGATGGCGGAGCCGGCGAATTCGACCACGTAACCGGTGGCGCCCGCGGTGCCGATCCGGCCGATGATGGCCAGCACGATGTCCTTGGCGGTGACGCCCGGCGCCAGATCGCCGTCGACCGTGATCCGCATGTTCTTCGAACGCTTCTGGATCAGGGTCTGGGTCGCCAGCACATGCTCGACCTCGGAGGTGCCAATGCCGAAGGCGAGCGAGCCGAAGGCGCCATGGGTCGCCGTGTGGCTGTCGCCGCAGACGATGGTCATGCCCGGCAGGGTCAGGCCCTGTTCGGGGCCGACGATATGGACGATGCCCTGGCGGATATCTTCCATGCCGAGATATTCGACGCCGAATTCCTTGCAGTTGGCCTCGAGGGTCGAGACCTGCAGGGCGGATTCGGGATCGGCGATGCCCTTGGAACGGTCGGTCGTCGGCACGTTATGATCGGGCACCGCCAGCGTCGCTTCCGGGCGGTGGACCTTGCGGCCGGTCATGCGCAGGCCTTCGAAAGCCTGGGGGCTGGTCACCTCGTGCACGAGATGCCGGTCGATATAGAGGAGGCCGGTGCCGTCCTCCGACATTTCAACCAGATGGCTGTCCCAGATCTTGTCGTAGAGCGTGCGCGGACCTGACATTTTCCGTTCCTTGAGCCGTCAAAACGGCCGTCATGCAATAACTCGAGCCCCGGCCGCCCAGGCCCGGCGACAAAGCCGCCGGGCCGGCGAAAGGACGGACGGGCGGCCGGATTACTCGGCCTTGGCGCCTTCGCGGCGGTCGACCTTCTCGACGATGCGGGCCGACTTGCCGCGACGATCGCGCAGGTAATAGAGCTTCGAGCGGCGGACCTTGCCGCGGCGCACGACCTGGATCGAATCGAGGCGCGGCGAATAGAGCGGGAACACGCGTTCCACGCCTTCGCCGTAGGAGATCTTGCGCACGGTGAAGGACGCGTTGGCGCCCTTGTTGTTGCGGGCGATGACGACGCCTTCGAAAGCCTGGATGCGCTCGCGGGTGCCTTCGACGACCTTCACGTTCACCTTCACGGTGTCGCCCGGGCGGAACGCCGGGATGGTCTTGCCTTCGGTGACCGCCGCGATCTGCTCGGCCTCGAGCTGGTCGATGATGTTGGTCATGGGGATCAGTCCTTTCGAGAAACAGAAATAGGGTGCGTGTCGGGCGATCGCATCCCCTGCCCCTTGCGGGCAAGGTAACGCGACCAGAGATCGGGCCGGCGTTCGCGGGTCAGCCGTTCGGCTTCCTCGCGGCGCCAGGAATGGATGCGGCCGTGATGCCCGGAAAGAAGGACCTCCGGCACGCGCCGGCCCTCCCATTCCTGCGGCCGCGTGTAATGCGGATATTCGAGGAGATCGCCGGTGAAGCTCTCCTCCGCCAGGGTCTCGGCCGCGCCCATCACGCCCGGGATCAGGCGGACCGCGGCGTCGATCAGGCACAGCGCCGCCGGCTCGCCGCCGGAGAGGACGAAATCGCCGATCGAAACCTCTTCGAGCTGGCGGCCGTCGATCACCCGCTGGTCGACGCCCTCGAAACGCCCGCACAGCAGGATGACGCCCGGCCCTTCGGCCAGTTCCCGCACCCGGTCCTGCGCCAGGGGCTTGCCCCGGGGCGAGAGATAGAGGGTCGGGGCGGCAAGGCCGGCGCGGGCCGCGTCGACCGCCGCGGCGATGACATCCGGCTTCATCACCATGCCGGGGCCGCCGCCCGCGGGCGTATCGTCCACCATATGGTGGCGATCCAGGGCATGGGCGCGGATATCCCGCGCCTCCAGCCGCCACAGGTCGCGCTCCAGGGCGCGCCCGGCCAGCGAATGGCCGAGGGGCCCGGGGAACATCTCCGGGAACAGGGTCAGCACGCGGGCGGTCCAGGGGGCTGCGGTCATGCGCCCGCCCCCGCTTCGCCGTTTTCCTCGTCCGGCACGTCGAGCCAGCCTTCCGGCGGCACGGCGACCAGATGGCCGGCCTTGAGATCGACGCCCGGCACGACCTCCCGCGTGAAGGGCAGGAAGGCGGAACCGCCGCCATCGAAGGCGACCTCGATCATGTCGCCGGCGCCGAAATCCTGGATCGCCGCCACGGTGCCGAGGCGCGTTCCCGCCCCGTCCAGCACCGGCAGGCCCAGCAGATCGGCGTGATAGAATTCATCCTCGTCCGGCTCGGGCAGAACGGCGCGCGGGACATAGAGGCGCTGGCCGCGCAGGGCCTCGGCCTTGTTCCGGTCGTCCACCCCGTCGATCCGCACCACCACCGCCGTCCCCTGCACGCGGAGCGGCTGGAGTTCGAGGGTCAGGCCCTTGCTGGTCAGCACCGGACCGTAACCGCCGACGGCCATGGGATCCTCGGTAAAGGGTTTCACCTTCACCTCGCCCCGGATGCCGTGGGCGCCCGCCACCGCCCCGACGCAGACATAGCCGGGCCCGTCCACCGCGGGAGCCGCGGTGCCGGGTTTCGGCGCTGTCTTCTTCGGGGCGATCATGACGAGAGTGCTCGGCTAAGCGTCAGATCACGCCTCGGCGGCGGCAGCGGCGGCTTCGGCCGCGGCCTTCGCGCGTTCCTGGGCCTTGGCCTTCGGGGCCGACTTCTTCGGCTGCTCCGAGACCGCCGGGGCCGCGGTGATGCCCTTGTAGCCGAGGAACTTGGCCACGCGGTCGGTCGGCTGGGCGCCCTGGGACAGCCAGTACTTCACGCGCTCTTCGTTCAGGGTCAGGCGCTCGGCATGGTCCTGCGGCAGCAGGGGATTATAGGTGCCCAGGCGCTCGATGAAGCGGCCGTCACGCGGCGAACGGCTGCTGGCGACCACGATGCGGTAGTAGGGACGCTTCTTGGCACCGCCACGCGACAGGCGAATGGAAACGGACATCTAGGATTCCTCTCTCGTCAATTCGGAATGGGTTCAAAGATTGGGATTACTTCAGGCCGCCGGGCGGGAAACCGCCGCCGGGGCCGCCGAAACCGGGCGGCATGCCGCCGCCGCCGCCGAACAGGGCACCAAGGCCGCCGCGCATCATGCCCTTCTTGCCGAGCTTGGCCATGCGCTTCATCATGTCGGCCATCTGCTGGTGCTGTTTCAGCAGCTTGTTCACCTCCTGCACCGAGGTGCCGGAGCCCTTGGCGATGCGGATCTTGCGCTTCGCCTGGATGATCTGGGGGTTCTTGCGCTCCTTCGGCGTCATCGACGAGATGATCGCCTCCTGGCGCTTGATATGGCGGTCGTCGAGATTGGCCTTGGCCAATTGGTCCTTCACCTTGGCGACGCCGGGCAGCATGGCCAGCATGCCCTGCATGCCGCCCATCTTGCGCATCTGGCGCAATTGCTGGGCGAGGTCGTCGAGGTCGAAAGTGCCCTTCGCCAGCTTGGCCGCCATTTTCTCGGCTTCCTGCTGGTCGATGGTCTCCGCCGCCTTTTCGACGAGGGTGACGATATCGCCCATGCCGAGGATGCGGTTGGCGATACGGTCGGCGTGGAAGACCTCGAGGGCATCCAGCTTTTCGCCGAGACCCATCAGCTTCAGCGGCACGCCGGTGACGGCCCGCATCGACAGCGCCGCACCGCCGCGGCCGTCGCCGTCGACGCGGGTAAGCGCGATGCCGGTCAGGCCGATGCGGTCGTGGAATTGCTTGGCGACGGTGACCGCGTCCTGGCCGGTCAGGCTGTCGGCCACCAGCATCACTTCATGCGGGTTGGTCTCGCGCTTGACTGCCTCGATTTCCTGCATCAGGGCTTCGTCGATATGCAGGCGGCCCGCGGTATCGAGAATGACGACGTCATAGCCCTGCAGACGGGCCGCGGTCAGGGCGCGCCGGGCGATATCGACCGGGTTCTGGCCGGCGATGATGGGCAGGGTGGCGACACCCGCCTGCTCGCCCAGCACCTTCAACTGTTCCTGCGCCGCCGGGCGCCGGGTGTCGAGGGAGGCCATCAGGACTTTCTTCTTGTCCCGATGGGTCAGGCGATAGGCGATCTTGCCGGTCGTCGTGGTCTTGCCCGAGCCCTGGAGGCCGACCATCATGATCGGCACCGGCGGCGCCGCGTTCAGGTCCAGGTCCGGGCTGTCGGTGCCGCCCAGCACCTCGACCAGGTGATCGTGGACGATCTTGATCACCATCTGGCCCGGCGTCACCGACCGGACCACATCCTGGCCGATCGCCTTCTCCTTGACGGCGGCGACGAAATCCTTGACCACGGGCAGGGCGACATCGGCCTCGAGCAGGGCGAGGCGGACTTCGCGCATCGCTTCCGAGACGTCGGAATCGGTCAGCGCGCCCTTTTTCGTCAGGCGGCCGAAGACGTCGGAAAGACGATCGGAAAGGCTCTCGAACATGCTCTGGACCGATTCCCTTACACAAACACCAAGGGCGCCGGCGGGCGAACACTCGCTGACCGGCGGACGCCCGTAGGCGCGGCGGATATATAAATCCGTCGAAGATGGCGGAAGATGTCCGAAACCGGCCGGCTTGTCAAATCGAGTCTGGCGATGGCCGCCGCCGGCCCCCGCGCGCCAGGATCGGCGCCAGATATATTCCCATAGAGAACAGGGGGATTTCCCCGCGCTATATCCCCGAAATATGGCAATATTTCGATCGATACTCCGAAGTCTCGTCCATATGACCGATTGCCGGCGTCCAGTAATTTTTTCGGGAACCTTCCGGCGGGGCGCGGCATTTCCTCATCGTTGCTGATCGATACAGCACGCCAATTCATCAGCCGGGCAGCCTTATTCACCCCCGGCTTCGTGCAGGCCCGTCCCCTGGGTCAAACACGACCTGAACAGGTCGATGAAGTAAGGAGGAACAGATGAGAAAGACGATTACCGCCGCCGCCCTTGCCGCCATCCTGGCCGGGGCCGCAGTCCCCGCCCTCGCGGCCGAGACCCTGTCGCCGGCGGCGCCCCCCGCGGCCGCCAGCGAAAGCGCGATCGGCAGCACGTCCGCCATCCGCGCCAACGACCTGATCGGCGCCGAGGTCACCAATGCGGTCGGCGAGAAGGTCGGCGAAGTGACCGACCTCGTGATCGGCGAGAACAATACGGTCAGCGCCGCGATCATTTCGGTCGGCGGCTTCCTGGGCGTCGGCGACAAGCAGGTGGCGATTTCGCTGGCCGAACTGACCGTCACCCCGATCGACCGGGGCGAGGTCCGGGTCCAGATCGCAGCCACGGCGGAGCAGTTGAAGGCCCTGCCGGAAATCCAGCTGAACTAAAGGAGGACACCCATGAACAGCGATATCCTGAAAGGCAATTGGAAGCAGTTGCGCGGCACGGTGAAGGAGAAATGGGGCCGCCTGACCGATGACGACCTCACCGTCGCCGAGGGCAAGCACGACCAATTGGTCGGCCGGATCCAGGAGCGCTACGGCAAGACCCGGGAGGCGGCCGAGCAGGAAGTCGCCGACTGGATGAAATCGCTGCGTTAAGCGACCGTCAGGGACAGACGCCTCCCCCTTGCCCCGCCCCTCGCCATCCCTCGCCCCATTCGGGGGAGGGGCGGGGTGAAGGGGAAACCCGCCCCCCGGCGGGCAGTCTGCCCGAAACGGCCGCCGCCGGGATGGTCCCCGGCGGCGGTTCCCTTTTGTTCAGCCGGCCTTGCCCTGCCCCTTCAAGGGGCTGCCCTCGCCGGTTTCGAAGGGGGGTTTCCGGGTCGCGAAGGCGCGCTCGATCTGGCCTTCCAGCTGGCGCAGGCGCAGGCGGGCCGCCCGCTCGCGCACCAAAGGCACGCGGCGGAGGCCGTTATAGGCGGCGATCACCGGCCGCGCCGCCTTGGGCACCCATTGCCAGCGGCTGTCGGGAATGCCCAGGGTATCGGCCGCGGTCTTGCCGATGATATGGCGCGAGAAACCGGCATAGGAGGCGGCATCGAGATCGGCGAGCACGGTGCCGAGCCGCCCCGGTAGGCCCTGCAACGCCTCCCGCCCGGCGCCGAGCAGCGCCGTCGACAGCGAGCGGCTGTCGTCGTCCGCATCGGGCTGGGAACGGACCAGCAGGCTGAACAGGGCCGCCGCCTGATCGTAGCTGTCGGGCAGCAGGTCCTCGTCCACCCCCATGATATAGCCGACATAGCGCCAGAGCTGGACCACGCCTTCCCGTTCCCACAAGCTCATGGTCAGGCCGATGTCGATCAGCGGCCCGATCATGCCGAGGGAGAAGGCCAGCGCCGTCGCCGCCATATCCGCCTGATTGATCGGCGTGCCCCAGGCCGCCGCCTGCCAGCGCGGATCGCCGACCAGCGAGCGGCGGACCATGGCATGCATCACCCGCACCCGGACGGCGCTGGCGAAACCGGCGGAAAAGCGCCCGACCGTGCCCGAGGCGAAAATATCGACGGCGAATTTCCCCGTCTCCTCCAGGCGCTTGTAGGTCCGCCCGTTCAGGGCCCCGGTCATCACCAGCACGCGCGCGATCGCACTCGAACAATAGCCGACCATCAAGGTGCCGGAGCCGAGCGCATAGCGAAGCAGGGGCCCGGTCGACAGCGCCACCTCGCAGCCGAGGCGCATCAGGTCGTCGCGCACCCAGTCGGGCCGGCGGTCGATCCGGGCGAAGAAGGCGGCAAGTTCGGGCGCGGGCTCCTCGATCGTCGCGATGCCTTTGGTCAGGGCCTGATCGAACAGGCGCCAGCCCTTGCCCTTGGCCGGCCCGGCCATCCAGGCGACCAGATCGTCGGCCAGGGGATCGCCCTTGGTCAGGCCGCGGCGCACCGCCGCCCGGCGCACCGGATCCCGGGACGGTTCGCCGAAATGCCGGGTCAGGTGCAGGGTCCAGGGCGCCGGATCGTGGTCCGGGTCGCGCCAGCGCGTGGGCACCGGCCCATTGTCGTCGAACACCGCCATGCCATCCTCCATCTTGTTTTCCGGCATCTTGTTTTCCGGCATCTTGTTTTCCGGCATCTTGTTTTCCGGCATCTTGTTTTCCCGGATTGTATATGAGCAATTATTCACATCATACTTATATCCCCGCCCCGGCCCCGACGACGCCCCGGACCATGCCCCAAGCCCTTGATCTCGCCATGAAAAAGCGCCCGACCCAGGGCCGGTCGCAGGCCACGGTGACGGCGGTGGTCGATGCCGCCGCTCAGCTTCTGGCCGAACAGGGCTATGCAAGGCTGACCACCAACCATATCGCCGAGCGCGCAGGCGTCAGCATCGGCTCGATCTATCAATATTTCCCGGGCAAGGAGGCGATCGTCGCCCTCGTGGTCGAACAGGTGGTCGACGGCGTGCTGGCGGATTTCGGCCGCGGCCTGCTGGGCGGCCCGGTCGACGACGGCCATCTCGCCCGGGTGATCTACGAGGCGATCGACCGCCGCGCCGGCCTGATCCGCACGCTTTACTACGAAGTGCCCTTCGTCCGCGACCTGCCGGCGATCGCCACCATGCGCGACCGCCTGCTGCTGCTGTCGGGCCAGATCTACCTGACCTCGATCGGCGAGCGGCCCTTCACCCTGCCCCATGTCGCCACCTTCATGCTGACCGCCATGCTCCAGGCCGCCGTGCTGGAAAGCATTCTCGCCCCCCTGCCCGGCATGACGCGGGACCAGGCGGTCG
Source organism: Zavarzinia compransoris (assembly GCF_003173055.1). Lineage (NCBI taxonomy): Bacteria > Pseudomonadati > Pseudomonadota > Alphaproteobacteria > Rhodospirillales > Zavarziniaceae > Zavarzinia > Zavarzinia compransoris. Next base: position 654,698 of record NZ_QGLF01000002.1, on the reverse strand, counting down.
CCACCCTGGCCGAGATCATCGCCAGGATCGCCGGCACGGCCTGAGCCTGTGCGCCACGTCACTGCGCCCGGCCGCCGGCAGCGCCATCATCGGGCCATGATCCGTGTCCCGGCCGTCCTTGCCCTGATCCTCTGCGCCGCCTTGCTGCTGCCCCGGCCGGCGGCGGCGGAAGGCTGCCTCGCCGATGGAGGAGCGGCGGCGGATTTCGTGCTGATCGACGGCGGCAGCCGCCTTTCCCCGGCCGCCTTCGCCGAGGTGGCGCGCCTGATCGCCAAGGTCCGCGGCTGGGAGATCGAGGGCTGCGGCCCCGATCTGGCCACCCCCCTGGGCGAGGTCTTGCCCCCGGACCTGATCCATCGGGTGAACGGCCTGCTGACCGCGAGTTTCCCGGACGGGCCCGAGAATAATATCCCGCCCGACCTGCTGCGCACCCTGCACCTGGGCGTGCCCGCCACCCCTTGCCTCGCCCGCGTCGAGGCCGGGATCGAGAACCGCTGCCCGGTGGCGGTGACGGTCCAGCACTGCACCGAGGCCGCCTGCCCGGCCGACGACGGCCTCTGGCTGCTGGCCGGGGAGACGGCGGCGGTCGCAGGCCCGGTCTTCGCCTGCCCCACCGGCACCACGGCGGAAGCGCTGACCCGCGCGGGCGCCGGGCTTGCCGGCTATTGCCGCCTGCCCGAGGGGGGCATGCCGTAAAGCGGGCTTCCGGAACCGGCCCAAACAGCCTATATAGCGGGCCATGGACGGCATACCCTTTATCAAGATGCACGGCCTCGGCAATGATTTCGTCATCGTCGACAGCCGGACCTCCCCCGTGGAGATCAACGAACCGCTGGCGCAGGCGATCGCCAACCGGCGGACCGGGGTCGGCTGCGACCAGCTGATCGTGCTCGAGACCTCGGACAAGGCCGATGTCTTCATGCGCATCTGGAACGCCGACGGCACCGAGGCCGGCGCCTGCGGCAATGCCACCCGCTGCGTCGGCGCCCTGCTGATCGCGGGCGCCCGGCGCAACCAGGTCGGGATCGAGACGGTCGCCGGCGTGCTGCTCGCCTCCTCCGCCCCCGACGGCTATATCACCGTCGACATGGGCCGGCCCCGCCTCGGCTGGCAGGAAATTCCCCTTGCCCGCGAGATGGACACGGTCCGCCTCGACTATGCCGCGGCGCCGGGCATCGCCACGCCGGCGGCGGTCAGCATGGGCAATCCCCATGTCGTCTTCTTCGTCGACGACGCCGACCGGGTGAAGGTGGAAGCGCTGGGCCCCGCGGTCGAGAGCGATCCCCTGTTCCCCGAGCGGGCCAATGTCTCCTTCGTCTCGAAGCAGGCGGACGGCGCGCTGCGCGTCGTCGTCTGGGAACGCGGCGCCGGGCGCACGCCCGCCTGCGGTTCCGCCGCCTGCGCCGTGGTCGTCGCCGCGACGCGCCGGGGCCTGGTCGAGCGCAAGGCCGCGATCTGGATGGACGGCGGCCGGCTGGACATGGAATGGCGGGCCGAGGACGACCATGTGATCATGACCGGGCCGGTTGCCGTCGCCTTTTCCGGCGTCATCGCCCTGCCGCCCCGGGTGCAGGCCGCCTGAGGTCCCGATGTCGTCCGGGATCGAGGTCATCACTTTCGGCTGCCGCCTCAACGCCTATGAATCCGAGGTGATGAAGCGGCACGCCGAAAATGCCGGCCTCGGCCATGCCGTCATCGTCAATACCTGTGCCGTGACCTCGGAAGCCGTGCGCCAGGCCCGCCAGGCGATCCGGAAGGCGAGGCGCGAGCATCCGGGCGCCCGCCTGATCGTGACCGGCTGCGCCGCCCAGGTCGAACCCGAACGCTTCGCCGAGATGGACGAGGTCGATCAGGTCGTCGGCAATATGGAGAAGATGGCGGCCGAGACCTTCTCGCCCGATTTCGGCGTGGGCGCGGCCGAGAAGATCCGCGTCGCCGACATCATGGCGGTGACGGAAACCGCCGGCCATCTGGTCGAGGGCTTCGAGGGCAGGGCGCGGGCCTTCGTCCAGGTCCAGAACGGCTGCGACCACCGCTGCACCTTCTGCATCATTCCCTATGGCCGGGGGCCGTCGCGGTCCGTGCCCATGGGCGCGATCGTCGACGAGGTGCGCCGCCTCGTCGCCGTCGGCCACAATGAAGTGGTCTTGACCGGGGTCGATCTCACCTCCTACGGCGAGGACCTGCCGGGCCGGCCCAGCCTCGGGCAATTGACCCGCCGCCTGCTGAAGGCGGTGCCGGAACTGCCCCGGCTGCGCATTTCCTCGATCGACGCCGCCGAGGCGGACGACGACCTCATCGCCGCCCTTGGCGAGGAGACGCGGCTGATGCCCCATCTCCACCTCTCGCTCCAGGCCGGCAACGACCTGATCCTGAAGCGGATGAAGCGCCGGCACCTGCGCGGCGACGCCATCCGCTTCGCCGCCCGGCTGCGCGCGGCAAGGCCCGACATCGTGCTGGGCGCCGATTTCATCGCCGGCTTCCCGACCGAAAGCGAGGAGGCGTTCGAGGATACGCTCCGCCTCGTCGACGAAGCGGGGCTGACCTATCTCCATGTCTTCCCCTTCTCGCCCCGGCCGGGCACGCCGGCGGCGAAAATGCCCCAGGTGCCGCGCACCATCGGCAAGGCCCGGGCGGAGCGCCTGCGCGCCAAGGGCGACGAGGCCCTGGCCCGCTTCCTAGACGGCCGGCTCCACCGGACCGAGCGGGCGATCGTCGAAACCCCGGCCCTTGCCCGCACCGAACATTTCGCCCCCGTGCGCCTGCCCCGGGCGGCGACCCCGGGCGAGATCTTGACCGTGACCATTGCCGCCCGCGAGGGCGGGGAGCTGATTGCCGCATGACCGACAGCGACGAGACCGGTGACGTCACCGAAAAGAAGGGCTGGTTCACCCGGCTGAAGGCGGGCCTGTCGCGATCGTCCTCCTCGCTCGGCCAGTCGATCACGGCGCTGTTCAAGAAGCGCAAGCTCGACGACGAGACCCTGGACGAGCTGGAGGAAGCGCTGATCCGCGCCGACCTCGGCGTGCAGGTGGCGTCCGAAGTGCGCGAGGCCCTGGCCAAGGGCCGCTTCGGCAAGGAAGTGACGGACGAGGAAGTGAAAGCGGTGCTGGCCGAGGAAGTGGCCCGCATTCTGAAATATTCCGAGAAGCCCCTCGTCATCGACCCCGCCCGCAAGCCCCATGTGATCCTCATGGTCGGGGTCAACGGCACCGGCAAGACCACGACCATCGGCAAGCTGGCCAGCCGTTTCAAGGCGCAGGGGCTGAAGGTCATGCTGGCCGCCGGCGACACGTTCCGCGCCGCCGCGATCGAGCAGTTGGCGGTCTGGGGCGAACGCTCCGACGTGCCGGTGATCACCCGCCCGGCCGGTTCGGATGCCGCCGGCCTCGCCTTCGACGCCTTCGAACAGGCGAAGCGCGAGGGCTGCGACGTCCTGCTCATCGATACCGCCGGCCGCCTGCAGAACAAGGAGGGCCTGATGGCGGAACTGACCAAGATCGAGCGGGTGCTGAAGAAGCTCGACCCGGAAGCGCCGCACGACACGATCATCGTGCTCGACGCCACCACCGGCCAGAATGCGGTCACCCAGGTCGACGTCTTCGAGCGCGTGGCCAAGATCACCGGCGTGATCATGACCAAGCTGGACGGCACGGCGCGGGGCGGCGTCCTGGTCGCCGTCGCCAAGAAATACTGGATGCCCATCCACGCCATCGGCGTCGGCGAGGGCATCGACGATTTCCAGGACTTCAACGCGGAAGCCTTCGCCAAGGCCCTGGCCGGCGTCGCCGAGGGGGTGGTGTCGTGAGCACGGCCCCCGCCCCCCACCAGATGAACCCCCTGCTGCGCCTGGCCCTCGAGGCCGGGCCGCTCGGCATCTTCTTCTACTGCAATGCCAAGTTCGGCATCTTCACCGCGACCGGAGTATTCATGGCCGCGACCGTGGTGGCGCTGGCCGCCAACTGGCTGCTCGAACGGCGCCTGCCGGTGATGCCCCTGGTCTCGGGCTTTTTCGTCATGGTCTTCGGCGGGCTGACCCTGCTGTTGCAGGACGAATTGTTCATCAAGATGAAGCCGACCATCGTGAACACCCTGTTCGCGGTGATCCTGTTCGGCGGGCTGGCCTTCGGCCGCTCGCTGCTGAAGCCGCTGTTCGGCGCCGCCTTCCAGCTGACCGATGCCGGCTGGCGCGTGCTGACCTTCCGCTGGGCCGGGTTCTTCGTCTTCCTCGCCGTCGTGAACGAGGTGGTGTGGCGGAACTTCGACACCGACACCTGGGTGGACTTCAAGGTCTTCGCCATCATGCCGATCACCATCGTCTTCACCCTGTCGCAGATGCCGCTGATCCTGCGCCACCAATTGCCGGAAGACCGGCCCGCGGCCTGATTCCTGGCCTCGGCCGGGATGACGAGCGTCCCGGCCCGCGCTACCCTTGGCGAGAGCGGTTTCCCCCGGCGAACCGGTTTCCACTTTGCCGGAAACCGCTCCGAAACCTTGCCGGTGGAGGGGATGCCATGCCGCGTATCGTGCTCGTCCTGCTCGGAATCCTGCTGGCCCTGCCCGCGCGGGCGGAGGGACCGGCTGTCGATGTCGCCCTGGTGCTCGCGGTCGATGCCTCGGGCAGTATCGACGACGCCGAATTCGCCTTGCAGCGCCAGGGCATCGCCGGCGCCGTCACCCACCGCCGCGTGGTGGAGGTGATCACCCGCGGCGCCATCGGCCGGGTCGCCTTCGCCTATGTCGAATGGGGCGGGCCCGGTTCGGCCGCCACCATGGTCGACTGGATCGTGGTCGAGGATGCCGCCGGGGCGGAGGCTTTCGCCGCCGCCGTCCTGGCCGCGCCGCGCAGCTATCAATCCTATAACGCCATCGGCGACGCCATTACCCATGCGACCGCCCTGCTGGCCGCCTGCCCCTGTTCGCCGCTGCGCCGGGTGATCGACATCTCGGGCGACAATCCGGACAGCCGCAGCCTGCTGCCGGCCCCTAGGGCGCGCGATGCGGCCATGGCCGCCGGCATCACGGTGAATGCCCTGGCGATCCTGAATACGCCCGCGCCCCCGGGGGGCCGGCACTGGCTGGTCGAGAATTACGAGGGCCGGGTGATCGGCGGGCCGGGCGCCTTCGTCATGCCGGCCGAGGGGCGGGATGATTTCACCCGCGCCCTGCTCGACAAGCTGATCATCGAGATGACCGGCCTGCCGCCGGCGGACGGGGCGGCCGAAGCCGCCCCGCGGGGTCTCAGAACCCGAGGCTGACGCCGGTGGTCAGCGTATTGCCGAGACCGCCGTCGAGCCCGATGTCGAGATCGTAGCCGGCATACCAGCCGACCGCGCCGACCGCCCCCTGGGCCCGGAGGCCGAGGGTGACCGTATCGGTTTCGCCCGTCGGCACGGCGACGGCGGTGGTGGCGCCGCCGGCGACCGACGACAGGCGCAGGCCCGCATCGTTGCCTTCGGTGTCGAAGGTGCTGGTATAGACGGCGCGGCCGGTCAGGCTGACGCCGGTCAGGGGCAGGATGGCTTCGGCGCCGACGCCCGCCGTGCTGTGGCGGAAGCTGCGACCGGCATAGGTGACGTTGCCGCCGGCCGCGCCGCGTTCGGTATAGCCGTCGATCCGGCCCCGGACATGGCCGAGGTTGACCAGCGGCCCGGCCTTCACGCCGCCGAGGTCGAGGTGATAGGCCGCCTCGCCGGCGAAGACATGGGCCGCCGCATCGGTCGAGCCGACGCCGGACAGGCCGTAGGCCGAGGGGCGGCGGATATCGTCGAGGTTCATCGGCATGTAGCTGTAGGCACCGGCGACCGAGAAGCCGCCGACGACATATTGGCCGTAGGCCGAGATGGCGTAACCGTCATGGTCCACCTTGAAGCCGCCGTCCGGCTCGTTGCTGCCGCCCTGGAGACCGAAGGCGAGGCCGAAGGTGAAGCCGCCGTCGATGAGGAGATCGACGCCAACGGCCCCGGCGTAATTGGTGGTGTCGTTCTGCACCGTGTCGCCTTCGAGGTCGCCGAAGCCGTAGAGGCCGGACAGCCAGACCCGCGCCTCGCCGTCCGTCGCCGCCTTGCCGCGGCCGGCGCCCGACAGCGCCTCGGTGCGCAGCACCCCGAGATGGGTGGTGACCTGGCCGATCCCCTGGTCGGCGGCGCCGGTGACGGTCTCGCCGGCCAGGGCCGAGACGGCGGCGCCGTTCCGCAGCATCGCCGCCTCGAACAGCGGGTCGACCGCCGTCGGCAGGGTCAGGCGGAAGGCCATCAGCATGGTGTCGTTGTTGCGGCCGGCGTCATAGGTATAGCCGGGCATGACGCCGTCGGTGGTCTGGAAATCGTTGTCGTTGGCGACGAAGAGGAAGAAGTCCTGCGGCTTCGCCTCGTCGAGCGCCGGCATCAGCGCCATCGCTTCCCACTTCTCGGAGAGGGTGAGATTGGTGCCGCCGGCCGGCGTGGCCGTGTTGATGTTCATGCCGAAACGGGCCAGCTGGGTGGTGTTCAGCATGTTGACCAGTTCGCCCTGCTGCACCGGCGTGATCGACGGGTCCAGGGTCTTGCCGGTCGAGACCGGCTTGGTCGTCGTCTCATAGGCGGTGCCGGCGAGGTTGGTCGCGCCCTTGGTGTCGACCAGCAGGATCGACTTGTACATCTCGGGCAGGGTGCCGTCGACGCCGTAACCCGCGCTGTCGCGCGACAGCACCAGGAACTGGTGGTTGTTGATCGCGACCACCTCGCTCTGGGCCGCGGTCTTGTTTACCGCGCCGCCCTTGCCGGTATCGTCGAGCAGGGGCAGTTGCAGGATGTAATGCTCGACCGGCGTGGTCGGCAGGCGGCTGGCCGAGACGTCGTAGATCAGGACGCGGGTATTGCCGCGGTTGCCGGCGTTGCCGGCGCCGTCCTGGATGGTGGCGCTTTGCAGGATGGCGATCAGGCGCGTGCCGTCCGGCGACAGGGCGACCGCTTCCATGCCCTGGTTGTTGCGCCTCCCCGTGTTCGGGGCCGCGATCGAATTGTAGTTCAGCTGGCCGCCGGTCATCGGCTGCAAGGCGGCCGGCGGGGCGATATAGCCGATCATCTTGCCCGACTTGTCGAACAGATAGATGCCGGCGGTATATTCGTCGCCGACATAGAAGCTGCCGTCGGGGAGGAAGGCCACCGCCTCGGCGTCGAGGGCGACGCGGCGGGTGCCGGTGCCCGTCGGGCTGGGCAGGGTGTAACCGTTCTGGGCCGTGGTCCCGGCGGCGGGATCGAGGCCGGTGGTGGCGGTGCCGTTGAAATCGGTGAGCTTGATGCCGTCGCCGGTCGGGGTCAGCGTGATCTGGCTCTGCGACGTGGTCGCGGCCGGCAGGCCGGCGCCGGTATAGGGCGTGAAGCTGAGGTCGAAGCGGACCAGCCGGCCCTGGTAGTCGGAATAGAGATCGCCGGTGTTATAGCCCCGGTCCGGCAGGGAATAGAGGGTGGCGGCATAGCCGTTGCCGGCCTTGCGCCAAGTCGTCGGATCGATCGCCATGCCCGAGAAGGACCCGAGCGAGGTGCCCATGAAATCCTTCAGGGTGGCGGAGAGGCGGCCCATGCCGACCAGGCCCTGGTTGATGAAGGTCTCGCCGTTCATGGTCAGGCTGACCGGGGCATCGGTCGCGATCGCATGGGTCGTGGTATATTGAACGGAAGCGCCGAAGGCCGGCGCCATGCCGGCAAGCAGTGCGGCGACGGCACAGGCGCCGCCAAAGCCCATCGAAGACATTTAATCCCCCCTGACACGAAAAATCGATCGCGGCGACTTATGCGCCGCGAAAGCGTCAGGGCGATGAAACTTCCCTTACAGAGGGATGGCCGCGGTCAGAAGCCGGGCGGGTTGGCGAAGGGGGCGAAACCGCTTCTGCCCCGGACCTCGTGCCAGTGGCGCAGCGCCCAATGGACCGAGGGGAAGGCGAGGTCGTCCCAGGGGATCTCGTCGAAGGCGAAGAGCCTGGCCTCCAGGCTTTCCGGGCCGATGCCGAAGTCGGGCGTCGGCAGGGCGGCGCGGTGGATCAGCTGGACCTGGGAAATCCGCGGGATGGAATAGACCGCGAGCAGGGCATCGATCTCGATCCGGGCCAGCGCCTCTTCCCAGGCTTCGCGGGCAGCACCTTCGGCGACCGATTCGCCCTCCTCCATATAGCCGGCGGGAATGGTCCAGAAGCCGCGGCGCGGCTCGATCGCCCGGCGCACCAGAAGGATGCGGTCGTCATGGCTGATCACCGTGCCGACGATGATCAGGGGATTGACGTAGTCGATGAAGCCGCAGGTCCGGCACACCCGGCGGACGCGATCGTCCCCATCGGGCACGACGTGGTGGAAATCATGGCAGGCGCCGCGGTCGGCGGGCAGGTCGTAGAGCGTGCTCATGGCGCGGATTGTCGGCCGCGGCCGGGCGCGCGGCAAGCCCGATGCGGGTCCCCGATGCGTGTTCCGGGATCAGACCGAGAGATCGATGATCCGGCCGAGCCCGGGTTGCAGCGGGCGGGTATTGGCACCCGGCGCTTCGCGCTGGCCGCTGCCGCGGCGCTCCGCCTCGCCGCCGATCTTGATGTCGACTCCGGGGGCGACGCGGGGCACGGCTTCCACCGTCTGGACCCCGGTATTGCCCTGGGCTGCCGGCGGACGCGCGCCCGTCCCCCCCTGCTGGAGGGAGGCAAGCGCAGAAAGGATGGCGTTGCTCGGGCGGATTTCCATGACAGCACTCTCGCCGATCAAGGCTTAACGATCATTTAACGGGCAGGCGGGTAACGGGCAGGCGGGCGCGGGCGGCGGCAAGCCCGTCCGCGATCGCCGGATCGTCCGGCTTCAGGGCGGCCGCCTTTTCCCAGGCCGCCGCCGCCTCGGGCAGGCGGCCGAGCACGTCATAGGCGCGGGCCAGGCGCAGCCAGCCATCGAGGTCGCCCGGCTCATCCTTCAGCCGCTCGGCCAGGCGCTGCACCATGCCCTCGATCATGTTCTGGCGTTCGTCGGGCGGCAGGTCCGCGGCGGCGGCGACGTCGCCGGCATCGGGGCCGGGCGCCGCCGGCCCGTCGGTGGCGGCAAGGCCGGCGACCACCGCCGGGCGCAGGGGATGATCGGCCGGCAAGTCCTTCAGCAGGGCTTGCCAATCCGCTGCCGCCCCTGCCTTGTCGCCCCCGGCCAAGCGGACGAAGGCGGCGAAATGGCGGACGGCGGGGTCGGCCGGCGCCTGTTCCAGCGCCTGCGCGACCAGGGCCGCGGCCTCGGGCGGGACGGCGCCGCCGGCAGCGGCGATGCGCAGTTCGGCAGCGGCCAGCCGCGCCTGCACCTGGTCCGGGACCAGGGCGACGATCCGTTCATAGGCTTCCGCCGCCGGGATCAGGCGGCCCTCGGCGGCGCGCGCCCGGGCCAGCAATTCCCAGCCCCGGGGATCGTCCGGCACCTCGGCCATGCGGGCTTCGAGGGCGGCGATCAGCTTGGCGGTCTCCGCTTCCTGGCCGGCTTCGGTCAGGCGGGCGGACAGCGGCTGGTCGGCAAGGCCGGCAGCACCCAGACGGTCGTACAGCAGGGCCGCCGCCGCCGGCACCCCAATCGCGACCACCAGCGCCAACACCAGGGACGGCCGGGCCGAGACCGCGGCCCCGGCGCCGACCCTCAGCAGGCGGCGCTCGATTTCCAGGCGGGCGGCCTCGGCCTCCGCCGGGGCGACCGCACCGGCCACCTGTTCCGCCGCCAGTTCGCGCAATTGCGCCCGGTAGACGGCCCGTTCCGAAGCGGCCGCGTCATGGCCGGCGCCGGCCTTGAGCAGGGGGCGCAGCAGGGCGATGGCGACCGCCGCCGCGACCAGGCCGAAGATCGCGAACATCATGGCGCATCCTCGTCGCGCAGCAGCAGGGCATCGAGACGGGCGCGCTCCTCGGCGCTGAGGGGAGCCGCCGGCTCGGCCGCGGCGGGCCGGCGCCGGCGCAGCAGGATCAGCCCGGCGCCCGCCGCCAGAATGACGAAGGGCCCGAGCCAGAGCGCCCAGGTCGCCGGCTCGAACGGCGGCCGCAGCAGCACCCATTCGCCATAGCGTTCGACCAGATAGGCCTGGACCGCCGCCTCGTCGTCGCCGGCGCTGACCCTTTCGCGCACGATGCGGCGCAGGTCCGCGGCCAGCGGCGCGTTGGAATCCTCGATCGACTGGTTCTGGCAGACGAGGCAGCGCAGGCCCTTGGCGATCTCCCGCGCCCGGGCTTCGAGGGCGGGGTCGGGCAGGGGCTCGTCGACGCCGATCGCCAGCGCCGGCAGGGCGAGAAGCGCGAACAGGGCGCCGATCAGCAGCCGTCTCATTTCATCAGTTTCTCGGCCAGCGGCAGCATCTGGCCGCGGATCACATCCTCGGTCAGGGGGCCGACATGCTTCCAGGCGATCTCGCCGCTCTTGGTCACCAGATAAGTCTCGGGCACGCCGTAGACGCCCCAGTCGATCGCCACCCGGCCGCTGACGTCGGCGCCGACCAGGGCGAAGGGATTGCCCAATTCGTCGAGGAATTTCACCGTCGCCTCGACCTTGTCCTTATAGGCGATGCCGACGACGCGGAGGCCCGGCACCTTGGCCAGGGCGGTCAGCAGCGGGTGCTCGATCCGGCAGGGCGCGCACCACGAGGCGAAGACATTGACCACCGTGACCGACCCCGCCCTGAGGTCGGCATCGGCCAGCCCCGGCCCTTGCGGATCGAGGCCCGGCAGGGTGAAGGCGGGCACCGGCTTGCCGATCAGCGCGGAGGGCAGTTCGGACGGGTTCTTGCCCAGCCGGCCGTAGAAGATGCCGCCCAGGCCGATGACGATGGCGAGCGGCAGGGCCGCGACCAGGAAGCGGGTGCGGGCCATGGCCTATTCCGCCGCCTGGGGCACAGCCTGGGCCCGGCGCAGCGGCGCGCCGACCCGCAGCCGCCGGTCGCTGAGGGAGACGAAGCCGCCCGCCGCCATCAGCAGGCCGCCGGCCCAGATCCACAGGACGAAGGGTTTCCAATAGAGGCGGACGGCATAGCCGGGCCCGGTCGGCTCGCCGACGACGACATAGAGATCGCCGGCCACGGTCGGGTGGATCGCCGCCTCGGTGGTTTCCTGGGGCGGGCTCTGGAAGCGGCGGGTTTCCGGCGTCATGACGCCGACGCCCGCCACCTCGAACATGCCGCGCCGGGCGGTGTAGTTCGGCCCCGGCACCTCGGTCACGCCCTTGAAGGTCAGGCTGTAGCCGCCGATCTCGACCTTGTCGCCCGGCTTCATGATGCCCTGGTGCTCGGTCGCGAAACCGGTCGCGGCGGCAACGCCGAAGACCGAGACCGCGAGGCCGAGGTGGGCCAGGGTCATGCCGACCGCGCCGCGCGGCAGGTGCACGAGGCGCCGCAGCGCCCCGCCGGCGCCGAGCTTCCGCCATTGCGCCCGCTCCAGCAGTTCGACGATGACGGCACCGCCGAGGAAGAAGGCGAAGCCGAAGGCGACGAGCGCGAGCACCGGCCCCTGCCCCACCGCCCAGAAGACGGCAAGGGCACCGGCGAACGCGATCCCGGCGACGATTTTGAGCCGGCCGACCACGGCGCCCAGGTCGCCGCGTTTCCACGGCAGCAGCGGCCCCACCGCCAGCGCCGCCATCAGGGGCCCCAGCAGGGGCAGGAAGGTGGCATTGAAATAGGGCGGCCCGACCGAGACCTTGGCCCCGCCGGTCCAATCCAGGATCAGGGGATAGAGGGTGCCGATCAGGACGGTCGCGGTCGCGGTCGCCAGCAGCAGGTTGTTGAGGACCAGCGCCCCTTCCCGGCTGACGGTCTGGAACATGCCGCCGGCCTTCAGCGCCGGGGCGCGCAGGGCATAGAGGGTGAGCGCCCCCCCGGTCACCGCCAGCAGGAAGACCAGGATGAAGAAGCCGCGGGTCGGATCGGAGGCGAAGGCATGGACCGAGGTCAGCACGCCCGAGCGCACCAGGAAGGTGCCGAGCAGGGACAGCGAGAAGGCGAGAATGGCGAGCAGGATGGTCCAGCTTTTCAGCGTGTCGCGCTTCTCGACCACGATCGCGGAATGCAGCAGGGCGGTCGCCGCCAGCCAGGGCATGAGCGAGGCGTTTTCCACCGGATCCCAGAACCAGAAGCCGCCCCAGCCCAATTCGTAATAGGCCCAATAGGAGCCGCCGGTGATGCCGATGGTCAGCATCGACCAGGCCGCCAGGGTCCAGGGCCGCACCCAGCGCGCCCAGGACGGCGGCACCCGCCCCTCGATCAGGGCGGCGACGGCAAAGGAGAAGGCGATCGAAATGCCGACATAGCCGGCATAAAGGAAGGGCGGATGAAAGGCGAGGCCCGGGTCCTGCAGGATCGGGTTCAGGCCGTTGCCCTCGAGGGGGGCGGGATCGATCCGCTCGAAGGGGTTCGAGGTGAAGATCATGAAGGCGATGAAGCCGACCCCGACCAGCCCCTGCACCGCCAGCACCCGGGCCCGGAACGTATCGGGCAGGTTGCGGCCGAACAGGGCGACCAGGGCCCCGAACAGGGTGAGCATCAGGGCCCAGAGCAGCAGCGAACCCTCGTGATTGCCCCAGACGCCGGTGACCTTGTAGAGCATCGGCTTCTGCGAATGGGAATTGGCCACCACATTGACCAGGGAGAAGTCCGAGGTGACATAGGCATGGGTCAGGGCGGCGAAGGCCCCGGCGACCAGGGTGAATTGCAGCACCGCCGCCGTATCCGCCAGCCGGACCGCGGGCAGGTGGCCGCGCGCCGCACCGACCAGGGGCACCGTGCCCTGCACCAGGGCGATGACGAAGGCGAGAATCAGGGCGAAATGGCCGAGTTCGGCGATCATTGGGTCACCGCGCCTTCGGTGCCGGGATGGGGCCCGGTGGGCAGGGGATCGCCCTCCTGCCAGCGGCCCGAGGCCTTCAGCGCCTCGACCACTTCCTTCGGCATATAGGTCTCGTCGTGCTTGGCCAGGACCTCGGCGGCAAGGACCGAGCCGTCGGGCTGGCGGTGGCCCTCGGCGACCACGCCCTGGCCCTCGCGGAACAGGGCGGGCAGCAGGCCGCGATAGGTGACGGGCACGCTGGTGGTGAGGTCGGTGATGCGGAAGCTGACCTCGACGCCATCCGCGCTCCGCTTGACCGAGCCCTGTTCGACCAGGCCGCCGATGCGGATGCGCTGGGTCGGCGGTGGCGCCTTGGCGACGATTTCGGTCGGCGACAGGAAGAATACCAATTGGTCGCCCAGCGACGACAGCACGAGGCCGGCGGCGGCGCCCAGGCAGGCCAGGCCGGCGATGCCGATCATCAGGCGGCGGCGCTTGCGCGGGGTCATGCGGCGGTCCTCTGGCGGCCCCGCCGCGGCGGGCGGGCTTGTTCGAGCAGGGCCAGCCGGGCTTCGGCGCGCTTGAGGCTGCGCCAGCTGCCGACGGCAAGGCCGATCACGACCGCGAAGGTGAGGATGAAGGCGGGCCAGACAAATGCGGCATAACCGCCCATGGCGAGAAAGGCGAGCAGCGCGTCCATGGCTTCACGCCTCCCGCGCGGCAAGGCCGAGGGTCAGGGCCCGGATCCGGCGGTTGAGCAGTTCCGCCTTCATCCGCCACAGCAGCACGGTGACGAAATAAAGCTGGAACGCCAGGGCGCAGATCGCCAGCGGCCACAGGATCGAGGCATCGATGGTCGGCCCGTCCATGCGGATGACGCTGGCCGGCTGGTGCAGGGTCGACCACCAGTCGACCGAGAATTTGACGATCGGCACATTGACCGCGCCGACCAGCGCCAGGATGGCGGCCGCCCGCGCCGCCCGCTCCGGTTCGTCGATCGCGGACCAGAGGGCGATATAGCCGACATAAAGGAAGAACAGCACCAGCATGGAGGTGAGCCGGGCATCCCAGACCCACCACGTCCCCCACATCGGCTGCCCCCAGAGCGAGCCGGTAACGAGGGCGACAAGGCAGAAGCCGGCCCCGAGCGGCGCCGCCGCCTTGGCCGCGACATCGGCCAGCGGATGCTTCCAGACCAAGGCGACGAAACTCGCCGCCGCCATGAAGCTATAGGCGAACATGGACAGCCAGGCCGCCGGGACATGGACGAACATGATCCGCACCGTATCGCCCTGCTGATAGTCCGGCGGCGCGAACCCGAGACCCCAGGCGAGGCCGACGGCAAAGGCGATCAGGGTCAGCCCGCCAAGCCAGGGCAGCAGCCGGTCGGCAAGGCGGATGAAGCGGGTCGGATTGGCGAGGCGCGTGAACATGGTGATTGTTTATCCCCGACCGCGCCCGACAACAACATGATCCAGATCATCTTAAAGTACAGCGAGGCGCAGCGCCGCCGCCGTGCCCAGGGTACCGACCGGCAGGCTGACCAGCAGGATCGCGCCGAGCAGGGCAAGGCTCGGCCCGGTATCGAGGCCGAGCAGGGCGAGATCGACCGCCCCCGCCCCGAAGATCAGCACCGGGACATAGAGCGGCAGCACCAGGACGGCGATCAGGATCCCGGCCCGGCGCACCCCGACCGTCAGCCCGGCGCCGACCGCCCCGATCAGGGAGAGGGTGGGCGTGCCCAGCAGCAGGGTGAGGCCGAGCATGGCCATCCCCGGCGGATCGAGGCCGAGCAGCAGCGACAGCAGCGGCGAGACGACCACCAGCGGCAAGCCTGTCGACAGCCAATGGGCCAGGCATTTGGCCAGGACCACCAGCGACACCGGCGCCCCCCCGGCCAGCAGCAGGTCCAGGCTGCCGTCCTCGAGATCGGCCTGGAACAGCCGGTCGAGGGAGAGCAGGGTCGCGAGCAGCGCCCCGATCCAGATCACCGCCGGCGCCACCCGCGCCAGTTCCTGCCGCTCCGGCCCCGCCGCCAGCGGGAACAGGGTCGCGGCGATGACGAAGAAGCCGACGACGAGGCCGACCGAGCCCCCGTGCGAGAAGGCCAGCCGCAGGTCGCGGCGCAGCAGGGCGGAAAAGGCGCTCATGGGATCAGGCCTTTCCCCTCACCCCGGCCCTCTCCCCAGGGGGGCGAGGGAGTCGATGCCGCGTCCTCCTTCGCCCCTCCGGGGAGAGGGCCGGGGTGAGGGGAAAAGCGCCGCCGCCGCTCATGCCGCCTTCTCCAGCGTGAAGGTGCGGGCCGCGGGCAGGTTCAGGCCGTCGTGGGTGGCGACCACGACCATGCCGCCGGCGGCGCGGTGATCCCAGATCAGGCCCGAGAGTTTCTCGACCGAGGCGGCATCGAGCGAGACCGTCGGCTCGTCGAGCAGCCAGAGCGCGCGGGGCGCGAGCGCCAGCCGGGCCAGCCCCAGGCGCCGCTTCTGCCCCGCCGACAGGACCCCCGCCGGCAGGTCCGCCAGGGCGCCGAGGCCGAGCCGGTCGAGCGCGGCCTCGACGGCGGCAGCCGGCGTCCGCTCGAAACGGGCCCAGAAGGCGAGATTGTCGAAAACGGTGAGGGCGAATTTCAGCGCGTCGCCGTGGCCGGCATAGCGCAGGCGGCGGCCGTGGCCCTCGCGGTCGTCGTCGATCGCGGCACCGTCCCAGGTTACCCGCCCGGCGGTCGGCGCCAGCAGGCCGGCAAGGAGGCGCAGCAGGGTGGACTTGCCCGCCCCGTTCGGCCCGCGGAGGACCACCGCCTCGCCGGGGGCGACGAAGAGATCGAGACCGGCGAAGACCGCCCGCTCGCCCCGGATGATGCCGAGGCCGGATGCCGCCAGCATGATGGTCAGCCGACCTTGCCGCCGCCCCGGCCCGCCCCCTCGACGAAACGGGCGGCGCCGGCGGCGGCACTCTCCAGCGCCGCCGAGCCGAGGTAGAATTCGTTCTGAAGCGCGCTGTCGAGCGAGAGGTTCCATTGCTCGTAGACGGAGCGCCGGTCGGACCGCATGCAGACCTCGGGGAAGCCCGCGATCTCGGCCGCCAGCGCTTCCGCCGCGGCCCGCGCCTCGCCCTTCGGCACCACGCGGTTGACGAGGCCGAGCGCCAGCGCCTCGGCCGCGCCGACCGCGCGCCCGGTGAGGATGAGGTCGAGCGCCCGGCCCTGGCCGATGATGCGCGGCAGGCGCACGGTGCCGCCGTCGATCAGGGGCACGCCGAAGCGCCGGCAGAAGACGCCGAGGATCGCATCCTCCTCCGCGACTCGGAGATCGGCCCAGAGCGATAGTTCGAGACCGCCGGCGACCGCATGGCCGGCGATCGCCGCGATCACCGGCTTCGACAGGTCGAGACGGGTGGGCCCCATGGGGCCGTCGCCGTCCGGCTCGGCACGGTTGACGTTCTCGCCCGCGGCCAGGGCCTTGAGATCGGCGCCGGCGCAGAAGGTGCCGTGGTCGCCCCAGAGCACGGCGACCTTCGCCTCCTCGTCGGCATCGAAGGCGCGGAAGGCGTCGGCCAGCGCTTCCGCGGTCGGCCGGTCGACGGCATTCCGCGCGTGCGGGCGCGACAGGATGATCGTGGTCACCGGGCCGCGGGTCTCGACATGTACCGCCATGGCAGGCCTCCCAGGCATTCGTCTTCGCGCGCATCATAGGCAAGGCCGGGGCCCAGACCACAAAAATCGCGCGAAACCAAGGGGCACGACCATCGTCGGGACTTCACCTTCGCGGCGGGTCTCTCTATGCTCGAATCGATCCACGCGGCTGATCGCCACCCCCGTGCCTTCGCATCATCGGCGCCGGCCCCCGTGTCGTCATTTGACAAGTTCATTCATGGAGTTGCTCCGTGCCCTCGCTCGACAGCCTGAAAACCCGAAAGAAACTGACCGTAGGCAAATCCTCCTACGACTATTTCAGCCTCAAGGCTGCGGAGAAGACTCTCGGCGATCTGTCGCTGCTCCCCGTCTCGCTCAAGGTCCTGCTCGAAAATCTGCTGCGCAACGAGAACGGCACCACCGTCTCCGTCGACGACATCAAGGCCGTCGCCGAATGGCTGAAGGACAAGAAGTCCGACCGTGAGATCGCCTTCCGTCCGGCGCGCGTGCTGATGCAGGACTTCACCGGCGTGCCCGCCGTCGTCGACCTTGCCGCGATGCGCGACGCCATGGCCGCCATGGGCGGCGACCCGAACCGGATCAACCCGCTCTCGCCCGTCGACCTCGTCATCGACCATTCCGTGATCGTCGACGAGTTCGGCTCCAAGGCCGCGTTCAAGGACAACGTGAAGCTGGAATACGAGCGCAACGCCGAGCGTTACGGCTTCCTGCGCTGGGGCCAGCAGGCGTTCAACAATTTCCGCGTCGTGCCCCCGGGCACCGGCATCTGCCACCAGGTGAACCTCGAATATCTGGCGCAGACGGTCTGGACCGCCAAGGAAGGCCGGGTCAACGTCGCCTATCCGGACACGCTGGTCGGCACCGACAGCCACACCACCATGGTGAACGGCCTCGCCGTCCTCGGCTGGGGCGTCGGCGGCATCGAGGCCGAGGCGGCCATGCTGGGCCAGCCGATCTCCATGCTGATCCCGGAAGTCGTCGGCTTCAAGCTGCGCGGCAAGCTGAAGGAAGGCACCACCGCGACCGACCTCGTGCTGACCGTCACCCAGATGCTGCGTAAGCACGGCGTGGTCGGCAAGTTCGTCGAATTCTACGGCCCGGGCCTCGATCAGCTGTCGCTGGCCGACCGCGCGACCATCGCCAACATGGCGCCGGAATACGGCGCGACCTGCGGCTTCTTCCCGATCGACGCCGAGACCATCGCCTTCCTGAAGTCGACCGGCCGCAAGCCCGGCCGCGTCGCCCTGGTCGAGGAATATGCCAAGGCCAACGGCTTGTGGCGCACCGCGCGCAGCAAGGACCCGGTGTTCACCTCGACCCTCGAACTCGACATTTCCTCGGTCGAGCCCTCGCTGGCCGGCCCGCGCCGGCCGCAGGACCGGGTGCCGCTGTCGGGCATCGCCGAGAACTTCCTGTCCGAACTGGTGAAGCCGAAGCCCGGCTTCGACAAGGCGGGCAAGGAAAGCCAGCCGGTGAAGGTGGCCTCGGGCAAATATGAGGTCGACCACGGCCATGTGACCATCGCCGCCATCACCTCCTGCACCAACACCTCGAACCCGAGCGTGATGCTGGGCGCCGGCCTTCTGGCGCGCAACGCCGTCGCCGCCGGCCTGAAGGTGAAGCCCTGGGTGAAGACCTCGCTCGCGCCCGGTTCCAAGGTCGTGACCGATTACCTGGCCAAGGCCGGCGTCGACAAGGCGCTCGACAAGCTCGGCTTCAACCTGGTCGGCTACGGCTGCACCACCTGTATCGGCAACTCGGGCCCCCTGCCCGAGGAAGTGGCCGAGGCCGTGACCAAGGGCGACCTCGTCGCCGGCGCCGTGATCTCGGGCAACCGCAACTTCGAAGGCCGCGTGAACCCGCTGGTCAAGGCGAACTACCTCGCCTCGCCCATGCTGGTCGTCGCCTATGCCATCGCCGGCTCGCTGAAGATCGACCTGACCAAGGAACCGATCGGCACCGGCAAGGGCGGCAAGCCGGTCTACCTCAAGGACATCTGGCCCTCGAACGAGGAAATCACCGAAACCGTCCGCAAGTGCGTGACCGCGGCCCAGTTCCGCACCCAGTACAAGGACGTCTTCGGCGGCGACAGCCACTGGAAGAAGGTCAAGACCACGGAATCCCAGACCTATGCCTGGGACAACACCTCGACCTACATCCAGAACCCGCCCTATTTCGACAAGATGCCCGCCGCCCCCAAGGCGGTGTCCGAGGTGACCGGCGCCCGCATCCTGGCGATCTTCGCGGACTCGATCACGACCGACCACATCTCGCCCGCCGGCAACATCAAGAAGGAAAGCCCGGCCGGCAAGTATCTGGTGAAGAACAAGGTCGACGTCGCCGACTTCAACCAGTACGGGGCGCGGCGCGGCAACCATGAAGTCATGATGCGCGGCACCTTCGCCAACATCCGCATCAAGAACGAACTGGTGCCGGGCACCGAGGGCGGCGTGACCAAGTATTTCGGCAAACCGGGCGAGACTCTCGAAGAGCCGAAGACCGAAGCCATCTACGACGCCTCGATGAAGTATCAGAAGGCCGGCGTGCCCCTGATCGTCGTCGCCGGCAAGGAATACGGCACCGGCTCGTCGCGCGACTGGGCGGCGAAGGGCACCAACCTGCTGGGCGTGAAGGCCGTGATCGCCGAGAGCTTCGAGCGCATCCACCGCTCGAACCTCGTCGGCATGGGCGTGCTCCCGCTCGTCTTCAAGGACGGCGCGGACCGCAAGTCGATCGGCTTCGAAGGCACCGACGTGATCGACCTCGTCGGCTTCGCCGAGAACCTGACCCCGCGCATGGATGTCACCTGCCGCATCACCAAGGCGGACGGCACCGTGACGGAGATTCCGCTGCTGCTGCGCATCGATACCGTCGATGAAGTCGAATACTTCAAGAACGGCGGCATTCTGCAATATGTGCTGCGCGGCCTGCTGGCGGCCTGATCCGCCCGCAAGCCTGTCGGACAAGGCCGGGGCGGCAACGCCCCGGCCTTTTTCATGGCCGGATCGCCGAAATTATCGTTTTTCCACCAAACCGCCGATTTCGAATCATTTCGCCACGCCAGTTATCGTTTCGCCAGCGCCGATGGCTTCGATAACGATCCAGGGGATCTTTGATAACGATCCAGGGGATCTTTGTTATCGTTTTTCCAGCAATCGTGCATAATGTAATCGTTTTACCAGGCGCGGAATTGAAATGGCAGGGCAAGCCGGAACGGAGAAAGAATATTTCGCCATCGGGCAGGCATGGCTGCGCCAGCGTTTCGACATCGCCGTCCCCCCGTCCGCCATGGAGAGTTTCTGCAGCCCCGGCAGCCGCCGGACTGTCCATGACGGCGATCGCTGCACCGAATTCTATCCCGCCCGCTATTGGCCGGGTGAAACAGCATTCGATCACCTGAAGTTCAGCCTGAAACATGAACCGCTGGACCTTCGGATCATCGTCGCAACGCTCCACCGCCTGCCCCCGGCAGAACTATGCGCCTGGGTCAGGACGGCCCCGACCAGCAAATACAGCCGGCAGATCTGGTTCCTCTATGAGTATTTCACCGGCACGCGCCTCGACCTACCGGACATCAAGGTCGGCACCTATGTCCCGGCGCTCGATCCGCAGCGGCACATAACGGGGAAGCGCCTCAACTCCCCACGCCACCGGGTTCAGAACAACCTTCTCGGCAACCGCGATCTGGCGATCATCGTCCGGCGGACCGCCCGGCTGGAAAGCCTGATGGCCGTCGATATCGCCGGGGCCGTGCGCGAACTGGCCCGCGACTATGACCCCGATCTCGTCACACGGGCGGTCAACTTTCTCTATACGAAAGAAACCCGATCCTCCTTCGCCATCGAGGGGGAACGCCCGACCGCGCAGCGAGCGGCGCGTTTCACGGCCATCCTGCGCGAGGCCGCTGCCTTTGACCCGACGGACAAGGCACAGTTGATCTGGCTTCAGGGCCAGATCGTCGATCCGCGCTATGCGGCCACGGACTGGCGCGATTTTCAGAATTTCGTCGGCGAGACGACAACGGATTTCGCCGAGCGCATTCACTACATCTGCCCACGGCCGGAAGATGTCAGCCGGCTGATGCTGGGTTGGCAAAAACTCGCCTATAGCCTGCTTTTTCTGGAGCACGAGATTGATCCGGTCATTGCAGCGGCCGTCATTTCCTTCGCCTTCGTCTTCATCCACCCCTTCGAGGACGGCAATGGCCGCATTCACCGTTTCCTGATTCACAATACATTGGCCACCCATGACATTACACCGAAGGGCCTGATCTTTCCGGTTTCCGCCGCTATTCTGCGCCAGAAGCACGACTACGACCGTGTGCTGGAGCGTTTTTCCGCACCGCTGTTCGGCGTGATCGATTGGAGCCTCAAGGGCGGGGAGATGCGTGTCCATCACGACACCGGCCCCCTCTACCGATACTTCGACGCCACCGCACAGGCGGAATTCCTCTACGACCGGGTAATCGATACGATCGCCAATGATTTCCGCCAGGAACTGGGCTTCCTGGCGGTCTTCGACAAGGCGACCGCTGCCATGCGCGAGATCGTGGACATGCCGGACCGGCGCCTGCATCTGTTCTTCAAGCTCTGCATGCAGAATGCGGGCGTACTGTCCAAGGCGAAGCGCGCCGACTTCCCCGAACTGACGGACGCGGAGGTGGCCGCCCTTGAAAAGGCGATCGCCGATGCGCGGGGTGAAACCTGACCTGCGCCGCCCGCGCCTGTACAGGGGCCGGCGATTGTGCTTCTGATCGGACTTCGGTTCATCTTTCGGAGTCACCCCGATGATCGCGTCCCAACCCCTGTCGCCCACCCTGATCGCCGGGGAGGGCAGCCTGATTCGCAAGGCCCTGATCGTCGTCGCGGGTTCGCTGGCGCTTTGGGCGTCGGCCAAGGTGCAGGTGCCCTTCCTGCCGGTGCCGATCACCATGCAGACCCTGGTGGTGCTGGGCTTCGCCATGGCGGCGGGGCGCAATCTGGCGCTGGCGACGGTCGGGCTCTACCTGCTCGAAGGCGCGCTGGGCCTGCCGGTCTTTGCCGGCACGCCGGAAAAGGGTATCGGCCTTGCCTATATGATGGGGCCGACCGGGGGCTACCTGCTGGGCATGGTCCTTGCCGCCGGCATCCTGGGCAGCCTTGGCGAGCGCGGCTGGGATCGCAGGGCGCTGACCACGGCGGCGGCCATGGTGCTGGGCAATCTGGCCATCTATGCCTGCGGCCTGGCCTGGCTCGGCACCTATCTCGGCTATGGCGAGGCGCTGGTGCAGGCCGGCCTGCTGCCCTTCGTGCCCGGCGACCTGTTCAAGATCGCGCTGGCCGCCGTCATGCTGCCCGGGGCCTGGAAACTGCTGGCCGCGCTGCGCGGCTGATCGCCGCCGCCGGGCCCCCGCGGTCCGGCGGTGCCTACCGCAGGACGCGGTCGAGATCGGCGATCAGGTCCGCCGCCCCCTCGAGCCCGACCGAAAGCCGGAACACCCCGTCCCCGGCCGCGGCGCGGTAATTGTCCGCCGCCCGGCCGGCAAGCCGGAACGAGGAGCGCAGGATGTCCTCGGTCGGGATGTAGAAGATCAGGCTCTTGGTCTTGCCGAGCGAAACGGCATAGGAAGCCACCCGCAGGTCCGCCGCCATCCGCGCCGCAAGGGCCCGCCCGTCCCCCGTCACCGTGAAGGACAGCAGGCCCGAGAAATTGGCCATCTGGCGCCGGGCCAGGGCGGCCTGGGGATGACTGTCGAGGCCGGGCCAGAGCACATGCCCGACGGCCGGATGGTTTTCGAGGAAATTCGCCACGGCGCGGGCATTCTCCTCGTGCAGGCGCAGGCGCGGCACCAGGGTTTCCAGCCCGCGCAGGATCGCCCAGGCGGCGAAGGGCGACAGGGCCGCGCCGTGATGGATCAGCGCGCCGTTGCGGATCTCCGTCAGGTCCCCAGCCCGCGCGGCGACGACGATGCCGCCCAGCGCATCGCCATGGCCGCAGATATATTTGGTCAGGGAATGGACGACGAAATCGGCGCCAAGGGCCAGCGGCCGGGTCGCGATCGGCGTCGCGATGGTCGAATCCACCGACAGCAGCGCCCCCGCCGCATGGGCCACCCCGGCCAGGGCCGCGATGTCGGACAGGCGCAGGATCGGGTTGGCCGGCGTCTCGGCATGGACGAGGCGGGTGATCCCGGGCCGGATCGCCGCCGCCACCGCGGCGGTATCGCCGGTATCGACCAGGGTTACCTCGATCCCGTAGCGGGGCAGGATGTCCTGCGCCAGTTCCGCCACCCCGGCATAGCAGACGTCCGACAGCACGAGGTGGTCACCGGCCCCCAGCACCGACAGGAACAGGCCCGAGATCGCCGCCATGCCGCTGGCGAAGGCGACAGCCCCCGCCCCGCCTTCGAGCAGGGCCAGGCGGCTTTCCAGTTCGGCCACGGTCGGGTTGCCCCAGCGGGTATAGAAGGGCGGCGGCGTGCCCGCGAGGTCGTTGGCGGAAAAGCCGATCCCGGCCGGATCGGCATGGAAACTGGTCGCAACCGTGATCGAGGGCGAGACGGGACTGCCCGCCCTCCGCTCGCCGCCCGCACCATGCAGGGCCAGGGTGGCAGGATCGCGCCGGTCGGTCATGAGGTTTCTCCCGCAAGCAGGGCCGCGGCCCGCCGCGCCAGCCGGGCGACCCCGGCGCTCAGGGGCAGGTCGCCCCCCTCCAAGGCATCGAGGGCGAACCAGGCGGCGGCTTCCGCATCGTCGCCGGCCCGGGGCTCGCCCCCGCGCCAGTGGCACGGCACGGCGACCAGGACATAGTGATGGTCCGCCCCGATGACATCGACGGCCGTGATCACCGGCCCCGCCGTCGCCTCGATGCCCGTTTCCTCGAACAATTCGCGCAAGGCGGCGGCGCCCAGGGTCTCGCCGAAATCGACCTTGCCGCCGGGAAAGCCCCAGCGCCCCTGGTCCGGCGGGTTGCGCCGCCGCACCAGAAGCGCGCAGCCGCCGCGGATCACCACGGCGATCACGGCAGCGACGGGGCGGCGCATCTCCTCCGGCATCGGGGATCAGGCCCGGCCGATCTCGTCGATGTCATAGGGGGTGGTCTGATACATCTCGTTCACCCAATTGCCGAACAGCAGGTGGCCGTGGCTGCGCCAGACATTGGCCGGCTTCCGCGCCGGGTCGTCGCCGGGGAAGTAATTGAACGGCAGCTTGGCACCGCCCGGCGCCTGGCTGTCGCGGAAATATTCGTCCGCCAGGGTCTTGGTGTCATATTCGAGGTGGTTGAACATGTGCAGGGCGTGATGCCTCGGGTCATGCACGAGGCAGGGCCCGGTCACCTCGCTCTCGGCCAGGATCTCCAGCCCGCCGGCGCGCAGGATGTCTTCGCGCCGAAGCTCGGTCCAGCGCGAGACCGGGATGGCGATATCGTCCGAGAACCCTTTCATGAAGGGTGAATTCGGCGCCAGATTCTGGTGCGGGAAGACGCCCGACGCCTTTTCCGGCAG
This sequence comes from Zavarzinia compransoris, assembly GCF_003173055.1. Classification (NCBI taxonomy): domain Bacteria; kingdom Pseudomonadati; phylum Pseudomonadota; class Alphaproteobacteria; order Rhodospirillales; family Zavarziniaceae; genus Zavarzinia; species Zavarzinia compransoris. Next base: position 630,776 of record NZ_QGLF01000002.1, on the reverse strand, counting down.
TTCGTATTTCTCGATGCCGTAGTGGTGGAACAGGGCCGCCTGGGCCGCCCAGCAGATGTTGAAGCTGCGGTGGACATGGGTCTGCGACCAGTCGAGGATGCGACAAAGCTCGTCCCAATAGGTGACCTCGGCATAGGCCAGCCGCTCGACCGGGGCGCCGGTGATGATGAAGCCGTCGAAACGCTCGGCCCGCACCTCGTCCCAGGGGCGGTAGAAGGCCGCCATATGGTCGGCGGAGGTGTGGCGCGAGACATGGTCGGTCAGCCGCACCAGGGTCAGTTCGACCTGGAGCGGGGTCGAGCCGATCAGGCGCGCCAGCTGCGTCTCGGTCTTGATCTTGTTGGGCATCAGGTTGAGCAGGCCGATGCGCAAGGGACGGATGTCCTGCCGGACCGCATCCGTCTCGCGCATGACCATGACGCCCTCTTCCTCGAGCACGCGGCTGGCGGGGAGATCGTCCGGTATCTTGATCGGCATGGCTGCGTCGTCCTGGCTCTCTGCGGAGACGACGCCCGTGGCTTGATCCGTTTGGTTGCCGGTTCGGCCACATCCTCCCACGCGGGAGCACCACCTTGCCCGGAAAGCAGGTTGGCGTTGGGCGTCACCCCAACTCTTGATGTCGATCCCTATCTAGGACGGGCCGCCCGCTTTGGCAAGGGGCAGTTCAGCGCCAGCGCCGGTGCAGCCAGTTCCACTGGTCGGGCCGGGCCCGCACCCAGGTTTCGATTTCCGCCGTCACCCGGGCCATGATCGCGGTTTCCGCCGCCTTGGCGTCGGCCATCTCGTATTCCTCGGCGAAGTCGAATTCTTCCGTCATGTGGATGCGGAAGCGGCAGCCGTCCAGCCGTTCGGCCCAGGCGCCGTAGACCGGGCATTTGAACTTCCGCGCCAGCTTGGCCAGGGTGGTCGAGGTCCGGGCCTCGCGCCCCAGGAAGGGGATGGCGACGCCGCGGCTGAAATGCTGGTCGACCAGCATGCCGAGATGGCCGCCGGCCTCCAATTCGCGGGCGGCCAGCAGGGCGGCCTGGAAGCCGGTCGGGATCAGCTTGCCCATGGCGGCGCCGCGGATGTTCAACAGGACCTTTTCCGCGATCGGATTGTTCGGCGCCCGGAACATGGCGGCCATGCGCAGGTCGTAATGGGCGGCGCCGGCCCCCAGCACTTCCCAATTGCCGAGATGGCCGGTGAAGATGATCGCCGGCAGGCCGTCGTCGCGGATCTTGAGGAAGCGCTCCACCACCTCGGGCGCGACCTCCACCCGGGCGCCCGGCCGGGTCAGGTCGACGTCGAAATCCTGGGGCCAGAGGGTGCGGAGATGGGCGTATTCGGTGAAATAGCGCCCCAGATTGTCCCAGACGCCGCGCACGATGCGCTCGCGCTCGGCCTCGCCGAGGCCGGGAAAGACCGTTTCGAGCTGGCGCCGGGCGGTCCTGGAGACGCCGATCCTGGGCCCCAGGCGGCTGGCGACGAAACCGCCGAGCGCCGAGGCCCGGTCGGGCCCGAGCAGCTTGCACAGCCCGAGGACGAGGAAGATCGCCGCCGCCTCGATCCCCCACTGCACGCGCAGCAGGGCACGATAGAGGCGCAGTTTCGTCTTCAGCCACCAGCTTCGCATGCTCGTCCTTTTCCCGCGCCCGTCAGGCGCGCCGGACCATAGGAAGAGACGGGCGGCGGGGTCAAGAGGCGGGCTTCTGCCGGCTGTAGGCGTAATAGCGCCAGATCACCAGGGCCGCAGTCGAGCGGTGCGGCGACCAGCGCCGGCCGATCTCGTCCAGCGTCTTCGGATCGGGCCGCCCGTCGAGCCCCATCAGGCGATAGGCCCCCTCGGCCAGGGCAAGGTCGAGGGCGGGCCAGAGATCCATCCGGCCGAGGGCGAACATCAGGTAGATTTCCGCCGTCCAGCGGCCGATGCCCTTGACCGCGGTCAGTTCGGCGATGGCCTCGGCATCGGGCAGGCCGTCGACCCGGTCGAGGTCGAGCGTGCCCGATGCCACCGACTCGGCGAGCGCCCGGATATAGCGCGCCTTGGGCCGGCTGAGGCCGAAGGGGCGAAGCTCCTCCTCGTCGAAGGCGAGGACGGCCGCCGGCGTCGCGCTGCCGCCGACGCCGGCCTCGAATTTCGCCCAGATGGCGGCGCCGGCCGCGACCGAGACCTGCTGTTCGACGATGATGCGGGCAAGCGCGGCAAAGCCCGGCCGGCGCACCCGGGGCGGGGGGCTGCCGGCCTCGGCCAGGGCCCGGCGCATGTGCCGGCACTTCCGGGCGAGACGGGCGAGCGCCGTCTCGTGATCGACCGGGGCCCGGCTCATGCGCCCCCCAGGGAGACGAGCAGCACGGCGCCGACGGCGGCCAGCCCGGCCACGGCCAGCGGCACGGCGACCGCGGGCGGGCGGACCTCGAGCACGGCCTGATTGGGGCTGGCGGGATCGTAATGGACCGTGACCGGCGCGCCCGCGGGGAAGCGGGCGAGGAAGGCGGTCGCCGCCGCTTCCTGTTCGAAGACGATCTCGCGGGTGGCGAGGCGGCTGCCGATATGGTTCCGCCCGCCCGCCTGATAGCGATAGGCGACGGTCGGCAGATGGACCAGCCGCGCGGCATGGCGGTGGATCCGCCGTTCGCTGTCGAGGCCGGTCAGGGCGACCTTGCCGGTGGTGGTCGGCCAGGCGCGCCGGCGGCGGTAGAGCCATTGCGCCCGCAGCACGAGGCCCGCCAGCCCGAGGGCCAGCAGCGCCAGGACAAGGGCCCCGATCCAGATCGCCATCGCTGCCCCTCCCTCCCCGATTCTCCGGGCCCCGATTCTCCGGGCTCGTTGCGCCCCCGGCATGGTTGCGCCTGCGGCCGCCGGCTTCAACCCCGTCATGAGGGGGCGTCATGGCACACCGTCATTCTGCGATATTGGCCGGCCTTTCCGCATGGGCAAAGATCGCCGCCCGAACCAAGGAGCCCGATCATGTCCGCCGCCGCCGACCCGACCTTGGGCCCCGCGACCTTGGGCCCCGCCGCCGGACGCTGGCGCGGCTACGGCTTCGGCCTGCTGGGGGTGGCGATCTGGGCCGGCTGGATCGTGCTGACCCGCTTCGACCTGCGCGGCTCGGTCGCCATCACCGATCTGGTCGCGCTGCGCTTCGCGACCGCCGGGCTGATCCTGCTGCCGGTGCTGATCCGCCGGGGCCTGCCCTTGCGCCGGCTGGGCCCGGCCGGGCTGTTCGGCATGGCGGCCTGTGCCGGCGCCCCCTATGTGCTGGTCGCCGGCGGCGGCCATGCCTTTGCCCCCGCCACCCATTCGGGCGTGCTGATCTGCTGCGGCGTGCCGCTGGCCGCCGCCATGATGTCGCGCCTGCTGCTGGGCGAGCGGTTCTCGACGGCGCGGAAGCTCGGCTATAGCCTGATCCTGGCCGCCGCGGTCGTCCTGATGGCGGAAGCAGCGCTCGGCGGCAGCGAGGCGCTGGGCGACAGGGTGCTGGTCGGCGACGGCATGTTCGTCGCCGGCGCCCTGCTCTGGGCCGGCTATACGATCATGGCCCGGCATTTCGGCCTGGAGCCGCTGCATGCGACGGCGATCGTCGCCGTGCTGTCGGCGGTCTTCTACCTGCCGGTCTACGGCCTGTTCCTGTCGCCCGGCATCGCCGCCATGAGCGCCGGCCAGATCGCGACCCAGGTCGTCTATCAGGGCATCGTCACGTCGATCGTGTCGCTGCTGGCCTTCACCGTGGCGATCCGCCTGATCGGCGCCTCGACCACCGCCGCCCTGACCGCCCTGGTACCGGCGGGGGCGAGTGTGCTGGCCATTCCGGTGCTGGGCGAATGGCCGACCGCGATCGAGGCGGCGGGCGTCGCCCTCGGCACCGCCGGGGTGATGCTGGCGAGCGGCGCTATCGCCGGGCGAGGCCGGCGGTGACGAAGCCGACCAGGGTGGCGAGCACGTCCTCGCCCGCCAGCTTGTTGCGCTCGGCGTGATAGGCCGCCTGCTCGACCATGCCGAGCAGGGAATGGGCGATCAGTTCGGTATTGATGTCGGGGCGGATGTCGCCCTTGTCGATGCCTTCCTGCAGCGAGGCGGCGGTCAGCTTGGCCAGCCGGTCGCGCGGGCGGGTTTCCGGCTCGGCGGCGCCGGGATCGATGATCGAAATATCCATCAGGGCGGCGGCGATCACGCGGCGGTCCGCCTCCTCGAAGGCCAGTGCCGCCTTCAGCGTGTTCAGGATGCGGATGTCCCAGGGGTCGGGCCCGGTCAGCGGCCCGATGATCGAGGCTTCGATCTCGGCGCAGGCTTCCTCGGCGAAGGCGAGGAAAATGTCCCGCTTGTCGGCGAAGTGAAGATAGAAGGTGCCGTTGCCCACTTCCGCCTCGCGGGCGATGTCCTGCGGGCGGGTGGCATGATAGCCGCGCTCGACAAAGAGCTTGCGGGCGGCGGCCAGCAGGCGGCGGCGGCTTTCCTGGCGGCGGCGCGCGCCTCGCGCGCCCGCTGCCCGATCGTCGGCAATATCAACCATAGCGGCATTTGGGGGCAGTGCTGACACATTGTCAATGACAGCCGGGTCAATGCCGGCCGGCACACGAAAAAGCCCGACGACAGGAAGGCGCTTCCCTGATAGGAGACGGCAGGACAAGGGCAACGGGCCCAAGCCGTCACCATCATGCCGATAGAGACACGCACCATCGCCTTCACCGGCGCCGAGGTCGCCGCCGCCCTGGTCGACTTCCACCTGCGCCGGCGCTTTCCGCTGCCGCAGGGCCGGATCGCCCGCATCACCTTCAGCGAGCCGCCGGACATCCGCGGCCTGCTGTCGATCGAGACCCGGCACGACGACCGGCCGCAAGCCGTGACGCTGGACAGCGAAGTGCTGGCGGCGGCGCTGCTGTTCTATTGCCTCAGCCGCCGGGTGCCGCTGCCCGCGGCCTCCCAGAAGCAGCTCCGCCTGGCCGGCGACGGCCTCGAACTGGTGATCACCACCGTCCTCGGCTGAACGGGCGTCAGTTCACCTGGCGGTCGCGCCCTTCCCAATAGGGCTTGCGCAATTCGCGCTTCAGCAGCTTGCCCGAGGGATTGCGCGGCAGGACATCGACGAAATCGACCGTCTTCGGCGCCTTGTAGGCGGCGATGCGGGTGCGGGCGAAGGCGACGATCTCGGCCGCGTCGGCCGCGGCGCCGGGCTTCAGCACGACCACCGCCTTCACCGCCTCGCCCCATTTCTCGTCGGGAACGCCGATCACGGCGACATCGGCGATGGCCGGATGGCCGAAGAGCGCGCTTTCCACTTCGGCCGGATAGATGTTCTCGGCGCCCGAGACGATCATGTCCTTCACCCGGTCGTGGATATAGACATAGCCGTCCGCATCCCGGTAGCCGGCGTCGCCGGTATGCAGCCAGCCGTCGCGGATCGTCTTTTCCGTGTCCGCCGGCCGGCCCCAATAGCCGATCATGTTGAGGCCCGAGCGGATGACGATCTCGCCCACCTCGCCCGGCGGCAGGTCGCGGCCGGCCGGATCGACGATGCGGACCTCGACGCCGGGCAGCGGCCGGCCGCAGCTGCGCATGCGCGGGCTGCCCTCGGGATCATGGTCGGCAGGCGCCAGGCAGATGGCGGCGCCGCAGGTTTCGGTCAGGCCATAGCCCTGGACGAAGTCGCAGGCGAAGGTCTGCATGCCCGCCCGCAGCAGGTCGAGGGGGATGGGCGAGGCGCCGTAGAGGATCGTCTTCAGGCTGCCGAAGTCGGTGTCCTTGGCCTTCGGGTGCTGGACGAGAAGCATCACGACCGCCGGCACGAACAGCGCGCGGTCGATCCTTTCGCGCTGGATGGTATCCAGGATGCGGACGGGATCGACCTCGCGCACCACATGGATCGTGGTGCCGACGGAAAGGCCGAACATGCCCCAGTTCGAGCCGGCGACATGGAAATTCGGCATGCACATGAGCAATTGGTCGACGCCCGGCGTCCAGGCACCGTAATGCCCCTGTTCCGCCGCCTTCATGGCTTCGAGGACATTGGCGTTGGTCAGCATCACGCCCTTCGGGTGCCCGGTGGTGCCCGAGGTATAGAGCTGGATTGCCACGTCGTCGGCCGCGGTCGGCAGGTTCGGATCGGTGGCGGGCACGCCGGCAAGCCAGTCCTCGTAACCGATCCAGTCGCCCCGGCCCTCGTCGAGCACGACGATGCGGCGGATGCGCGGCATCTCGGGCAGTATCTGTTCGATCAGGCCCGCGAAATCGCTGCCGACGAACAGCACCTCCGCCTCGCTGTCGTTGACGATATAGACGACCTCGGGCCCGGCCAGGCGCCAGTTGACGGCGACCAGGACCGCATTGGCCTTGGTCGCGCCGACGTAGGCCTCGTAGTAATAGTCGGAATTCTTGGCGAGGAAGACGACGCGGGCGCCGGGGCCGGCGCCGTCGCGGATCAGGGCATTCGCCACCTGGGAACAGCGCTCGTTCCAGCGGGCATAGGTGGAGCGGCGCCCCTCGAAGACCAGGGCGGCGACCGCCGGCCGGTGCTGCGCGTGGTAGCGCGGAATATCGCCAACCGTGCGGATGATGCCGTCCATCACCGCGGTGGAGCCGGAAAAGATCCCCCCGTCCATCGTCCCGTCCTGTTCCTGGTTTCCCCTCGCCGCCCGCCGGTTGTGGCCCGGCCGTGATACGGTCCGACCTATATGAAGTCGGCGGCCGAGCCCCGCAAGGCTGGACGACGCCCCGGGACCCCGAAGAACAGAGTGTTTCCAGGGAGGGATAGATTCTCGGAATCCTCGCACCTGGCGTGGCGGCCTGGCAGATCCGTTCGTCCGGCACGTCGAGGGGACCTCGACCGCCGAAGGACATGAATGACAAATTTTGCTATTTTATGCCATCGGCCATGGCGAGCAGGCGGAGGCTATCGTGAACCTGAACGTTTCCCTGACGGACGAACTGGTAAAATTCGTCAAATCCAAGGTCGCCGCCGGTCGCTACAGCTCATCCAGTGAAGTGGTACGCGAAGCGCTGCGCCTCATGGAAAAGACGGAGCGGCAGGAGGCGGAAAAGCTGGCGCTTTTGCGGGCGGCCTGGAGAGAGGGTCTCGATAGCGGCGACGCTGGCGAGATTGATTTCGACGCCCTGAAAGAAGAAGCCCGCGCCCGTCTGGCGGGACGCAAAGGCTAGGCGTTTGGTCCCGGCATTGGATGGGTTGGATTGAGCCTGAACTTTTCGGCCTCGACCGTCCGCCGTATAGATATTTCGTAAGTCCCGACACTCTATGTACTGCTGATGGTGCGCTTGAAAGGCTGAAAGGACCTGGAATGTCTGCCCCAGGGGCACCGAGGGCGGCAAACGGTCTCCGGGGGAGGGGGATATGCGCATCGATGTATTGAAGCACCCGTTGAGACTAATGCTGATCTGCGTCTCTTTGATGGGGGCAGGATGCGGGGAAGGAAAGCGGCCGTATGCGATGGTGCATATGTGCGTGGTCAATGATGACGGTGTTTCCACTTTTAAACATGTGATGAGAGAGATCGCCGCTTCGGAAGGAATGGAATTCGTCGATGGAAGCGCGAGAACCGACAAGGAATTAAAGATCATAAATCCTGACGGAAAGTATAATTTCATCAATGGCGGAATTATCAATGTCGGGATGCAGGGGAATGGGATCAGCCTGAGCGCGACCAATTTAGGGCTGTTGAAATACCAAATTGCGATTGGTTTTTCTGGTGACGCGGAAAGGGAACAGACGGCAGAGTTTGTTCAAAGGGTGGTGGGACCCCTTTCCAGGCATTGGGTTGTTGAGTTTGTACCAAGTGACCAGGGGGTGTTTAAGATGGACGAATGTGGGGAGTGAGAGGCCGTCGCCGGGACGATCTAAACCACCCCAGAGCGGACGTCCTTGTAAGTCCATCTTATTTTGCTCAGCACGGTTTCGTCGTCCGTGTCGATCTCATAGAACGTGCTGTCGATTGCCCGGATGATCACCCACGCCTTGTTTGATTGCGTAGGTGCCGAGCCGACGAACTCCCCCCAAATCACCTGCCGCGTATTTTCGGCCAAGGCGGTTAAATCGGCGCCCGAAATTGCGGCGTTTCTTTGCGCCAATATTTCAAGCTGTTCGCCACCTTCGCCTGTAGCTTCAAACCATTCGCGCCCAGGCTCGGACGACTTGACTGTCGTGACAGTCCAAGTTGCGTCCAAAGACCGAGGCGCAAACAGATGCAGCAAATCCCTGAGATCAAGCGCCAGTACTCGCTCTCTCAGATCGTAAATCCTGAGCGTTGCCACGGCATCCCCCGGCTCCAATGCCGCATTCGCCCCAACACTGTGTCAACATGGCCTAATTGACGCGGCGTTCGCGGCCCACCCAATAGGGTTCGCGCAATTCCCGCTTCAAGAGCTTGCCCGAGGCGTTGCGCGGCAGGTATTCGACGAAATCGACCGAGCGCGGCACCTTGTAGCCGGCGATCCGGGTGCGGGCGAAGGCGATGATCTCGTCGGCGTCGGGGCGGCTGTCGGGCTTCGGCACCACCACCGCCTTCACCGCCTCGCCCCATTTGTCGTCGGGCACGCCGATGACGGCGACGTCGGCGACATCCGGATGGCCGAACAGCGCGCTTTCGATCTCGGCCGGGTAGATATTCTCGCCGCCCGAGACGATCATGTCCTTCACCCGGTCGTAGATATAGACGTAACCGTCCTCGTCCAGATAGCCGGCGTCGCCGGTGTGCAGCCAGCCGTCGGCGTCGATCGTCTTGGCGGTCGCATCGTCGCGCTTCCAGTAGCCGGCCATGGTCGCGCGCGAGCGGGCGCAGATCTCGCCCACCTGGCGCGGCGGCAGGGCGTTGCCGTCGGCGTCGATCACCTTGACCTCGACCCCGACCTGGGGCTTGCCGGCGCTGCGCATGCGCTCGTTGCCCGCGGGGTCGTGGTCCTCGGCCGGCAGATAGGTGCAGAGACCGCAATTTTCGGTCATGCCGTAAAGCTGCACGAAGCCGCATTTGAACACCGCCAGCGCCTTCCGCAGCAGGTCGAGCGGGATGGGCGAGGCACCGTAGAGGATATATTGCAGCGACGAGAAATCGGTGGTCGCCGCCGCCGGATGCTGCAGGAGGAACAGCAGCACGGCGGGGACATAGAAGACCTTGGCGATCCGGTATTCCTCGATCTGCCTGAGGACGAGGCCGGGATCGAAGTCCCGCGTGATCACCATGGTGGCGCCGGCATAGATGCCGAGGAAGGCCGAGCCGGTGCCGCCGATATGGAACAGCGGCATGGCCACCTGCCCCACGTCCTCGGCACTCCAGGTCGCCCAGGCTTCGGCCGATTCCTCGCGCAGGGGAACATTGCCGAGGAAATTATAATGGGTGAGCATCACGCCCTTCGGATGGCCCGTGGTGCCCGAGGTATACATCTGCAGGACCGTGCCCTTCGGCCCCGTTTCCCGCCTCGGGTCGGCGGCCGTGTCGAAGGGGGCGAGGAAATCGGCGAAGCCCGGCCAGTCGCCGGCGGCGGGGCCCATGACCACGATTTTCCGCACCGTCTTCAGCTCGGTGCCGAAATAGCGCAGCGCCTCGACGAAATCCGGGCCGACGAACAGGACCTCCGCCTCGGCATCGTTCAGGATGAAGGTGATCTCGGGCGCGGCCAGGCGCCAGTTCACCGGCACCAGGACGGCGCCGATCTTGGCCGTGCCGAACAGCAGGGCGAAATAATCGGCGGCATTCTTGTCGAGCACGCCGACGCGGCCGCCCGCCTTCACGCCCTCGGCCTCGAGGGCGGCGGCGCAGGCGGTCGCGGCGTGGTCCAGCTCGGCATAGGTGATCTTGCGGTCGCCCTCGATCAGCGCGACCTTGTCGCCCCGCAGGCGGGCGTGCAGGCGCGGCACATCGGCCAGAGTCTGGATGTCCGGATAGTAAGCCATTGTCTTCTCCCCGAGCCGCGGCTTGCCGCCGCGTCGCACTTTCTTGTTGTCGCGCGAGTTTATGGGCGTGGCCCGCGCGCCTCAAGTCGCGAAATCCGATTCCGCCGCGTTTCGCCGGCGCGGGGCTTGGTGTAAGCATGTCTGCCCGCCGTCCGCGAGATCCGATGATGCATCGCTCTGTCCTGAAGCCTGCCGCCGTTGCCCTGCTTGCCCTTCTGCTCACATTTGCCGCCTGGTGGTGGCCGAACCGGCCGGTCGCCCTGCCCAACCCTTACGACGGCGTGATCGAGAGCGTGTCCTTCGCCCCCTTCCGCGGCACCCAGAGCCCGCTGACCGGCAATTTCCCCTCGGAAGCCGATATCGCGACGGCGCTGGACGCCCTGATCGGCAAGGCGGCGGGGGTCAGGACCTATACCGCCCTCGAAGGCATGCAGGCGGTGCCGGAACTGGCCAAGGCGCGCGGGCTGAAGGTTTTCGCCGGCGCCTGGCTCGGCCCCCTGCCCCGGGTCAACCAGAACGAGATCGCCAGCCTGATCGACCTTGCCAACCGCTTCCCCGGCACGATCGAGCGGGTGCTGGTCGGCAACGAGGTCCTGCTGCGGAAAGACCTGCCGGTCGAGAAACTGATCGAGCATATCCGGACGGTGAAGGCGGCGGTGAAACAGCCCGTGACCTATGCCGACGTCTGGGAATTCTGGCTGCGGAATCCCCAGCTGGCCGGGGAAGTCGATTTCATCACCATCCACATCCTGCCCTATTGGGAGGATTTTCCCCTGCCCGTCGAGGTCGGCAACGGCCATGTCGCCCATATCCTGGACGAGGTGCGGAAGGCCTTCCCGGACAAGCCGGTGGTGATCGGCGAGATCGGCTGGCCGAGCCACGGCCGCGACCGCGAGAAGGCGGTGCCGGGCCGGGTGCAGCTTGCCACCTTCATCACCAATTTCCTGAACAAGGCCCGGGCGGAGGGCATCCGCTACAATGTGATCGAAGCCTTCGACCAGCCGTGGAAAAGCGGCCAGGAAGGCACGGTCGGGGCCAATTGGGGCCTGTTCGACGAGAACTGGCAGCCGAAGTTCGACCTGTCGGGCCCGGTGGTCGAACTGCCGCAATGGAAGCTCGGCTTCGCCGCCGGCGCCCTGCTGATCCTCGTCGTCACCGCCATGCGGCGGGAACGGATCGCGGGCTATTCCCCTGCCCGCCTGATCGCCGGCGGCGCGTTGCTGGCGCTGGCCGCCTATGCCGGCAGCCGGGCCGGGCTGGAAGCCTGGCTCTTCGCCTATATGCCGGGGCCGGAACTCTGGGCCGCGGTCAAGGCGGCGATCGCCATCGGCCTTGCCCTGACCTTCGCCGCCACCTGCTTCCGCCTGCTCAGCGACGACCCGCGCCTGCCCGCCGGGGGCTGGACCGTGGTCGGCGGGCAATTGCTGCTGCTGCTGGCGACCGTGCTCGGCTTCGCGCTCGGCCTGCTGCTCGTGGTCGGGGTGACCGACGACATCCTGGTGCCGATCCTGCCGCAGGGCACGGTCAGCCTGCTGTGGCCCCTGCTGCCGGTCGACGGCCGCTATCGCGATTTTCCCACGGTCTATGTCGGGCTGGCCGCCCTGGCGCCCCTGGTGGTCGCCCTGCTGGCGGCCTGGACCGGGCGCGACCGTTTCCTCGACCGCCTCGCCTTCGGGCGGGTGTTCGGCACGGTCCGGGCCGGCCGGCCGAAAGGGCGGGGCTGGGTCGCCGGGCTGGCGGCGGCGGGGTTCGTCGCCCAGGCCGTCGCCTTGATCGCGATCGAGACCCCGGACAATGTGGAGGCTTGGTATTGGGCGGCCTGCCTCGCGCTCTTCGCCCTGCCGCTGGCGGCGTCAGTCCGCCGCCAGTGGATCGAATAGGCCGCGCGGGTCCTCGACCGCGACCAGCCAGAGGTCCGGGTCGCGCCGGGCCGCCCGCTCCAGCCGTTCGGCCAGGGCGGGCGGATCGAGCGGGGCACCGCCATCGGCAGCCGCCCAGACCAGGCGGCCCGCCCCGTCCCGCACCCGGTCGAACAGCCGGCTGCCGGCGGCGAAGCGATCGACCACCAGCATGATGCCGCCCGCATCCTCGTCGCCCTTGCGCATGACCAGGGCGGAAAGGCCCGCCACCTCGGCCCGGCGGATCAAGGCCTGGACGACGAGGCGGGATTTCAGGCGCGGCACATCGGTCATGGTCACCGTCTGCGGCGCGGGCCGCGGTTACGCCTTCAGCTTGGCGGCGATGGTCGCCACATGCTTGCCCTGGAACCGGGCGATCTGCAACTCGTTGGCCGAGGGCTGGCGGCTGCCGTCCGGGCCGGCGATGGTCGAGGCGCCATAGGGCGAGCCGCCGGTGATCTCGTCGATCTTGGAGAGGCCCGGCTCGGCGAAGGGCACGCCCACGATCACGAAGCCATGGTGCAGCAGGGTGGTGTGGAACGACAGGATGGTCGATTCCTGGCCCGCGTGCTGGGTGGCGCTGGAGGTGAAGACGCTGCCGACCTTGCCGATCAGCGCGCCCTTGGCCCAGAGCCCGCCGGTCTGGTCGAGGAAATTGCGCATCTGCGCCGTCATCATGCCGAAGCGGGTGGGCGTGCCGAAGACGATGGCGTCGTAATCCGCCAGTTCGGCCGGGCTCGCCACCGGGGCGGCCTGGTCCGGCTTCATGCCGAACTGCTTCATCAGGTCCGCGTCCATCAGTTCGGGCACGCGCTTCACCGTGACCTCGACCCCGTCGACCGCGGCAGCGCCTTCCGCGACCGCGCCCGCCAGGGTTTCGATATGGCCATAGCTGGAATGGTAAAGCACAAGAACCTTGGTCATTGTCGTCGTTCCTTCCGTCGAAACTCGTGAACGGAAGGTAGGCCCCGGCGACACCCTTGATAATCCGCCCGCAGGGAACATAATCATTCACGCTTTGGAAACAGTGGAGCGAGCGTGATGGATCGGCTGGCCGCCATGACCGTGTTCCGCCGGGTGGTGGAACTCGGTTCCTTCGCCGGCGCGGCGCGGGATCTCAACCTTTCCAATGCCGCGACCAGCAAGCATGTCGCCGCGCTCGAACAGCACCTCGGCGCCCAATTGCTGCACCGGACGACACGGCGCCTGTCGCTGACCGAGACCGGCCAGGCGGTCTACGAGCGCTGCGTCCGCCTGCTCGACGATGTCGGCGATCTCGAACAGGCGGTCGGCCAGATGGAAGCCCAGCCCCGGGGCCGCCTGCGGGTGAATGCGCCCATGTCCTTCGGCCTGACCGACCTTGGCCCGGTGCTGCCGCGCTTTCTCGAACGCTATCCGGAGATCACGGTCGAACTGATCATGAACGACCGGCTGGTCGACCTCGTCGAGGAAGGTTTCGACGTCGGCATCCGCATCCGCACCGACCTCGGCGATACCAGCATGATCGGGCGGCGCCTCGGCGGCGTGCTGCCGGTGGTCTGCGCCTCGCCCGCCTATCTGGCGGCGCGCGGCACGCCGCGCACCCCGGAAGACCTCGCCGGCCATGACTGCCTGCATTACACCCTGTCGGCGACCGGGGACGACTGGCTCTTCCGCAACGGCGCGGGCGAGGAGCGGCGCGTGCGCATCAGGGGCCGGCTGTCCGCGAACAACGGCGACGTGCTGCGCAATGCCGCCGTCGCCGGCCTCGGCATCTGGCGGACGCCGGATTTCCTGGCCGAACTCGACGTCGCGGCCGGAAAGCTGGTGCCGCTCGATCTCGGCGGCTTCAGCCTGGCCGGCCATTCGATCTATGTGATCTATCCGCCCGGGCGCCACCTCAGCCCCAAGGTCCGGGCCTTCGTCGATTTCCTGGTCGAGACCGTGGGGGCGCGCTGCCGCAGCCGCGGCGCCCCTTAAGGGTGGCGCCGCGCCTCCTCTTCCTCGACCAGTTCCTTCTTGGACAATTTGCCGACCGGGGTCTTCGGCAGTTCGGCCCGAACCTCGAGGGCGGCGATCATCTCGTGCTTGCCGAGGCGGGATTTCAGGAAATCCTGCATCGCGGCCAGGGTCACCGTTTCCGCCCCCGGCTTCAGGGTGACGAAAGCCTTGGGCGCCTGGCCGCGGTAATCGTCGTGGATGCCGATCACCGTTACCTCGGCGATGGCGGGGTGTTCGTAGATCACCTCCTCGATCACCCTCGGATAGACGTTGAAGCCGCCGCACAGGATCATGTCCTTGGTGCGGTCGACGATATGGACGTAACCGTCCCCGTCCATCCAGGCGACGTCGCCGGTGCGGAAATAGCCGTCGGCGGTGAAGGCTTCGGCATTGGCGGCCGGCTTCTTCCAATAGCCCTTCATGACGTTCGGCCCGGCGATGCACAATTCACCGCGCTCGCCGAAACCGACCTCGCGGCCGGGATCGGCGACATCGACGAACTTCAGCCGGGCATGGGGCACCGGCACGCCGCAGGAACCGGGCTTCACCGGCCCCCGGGCGGGGGTGAAAGTGCCGGTCGCCGTGGTCTCGGTCATGCCCCAGCCCTCGGTCAGGCGGCAGCCGGTCAGGCGCTGAAAGCGGTCGGCCAGTTCCACCGGCAGGGGCGCCCCGCCGGTGCCGCAGAACTTGAGGCTGGTGAGATCGGCCCGGGCCATGGCCGGGTGGTTCAGCAGCCCGGCATACATGGTGGGCACGCCGGGGAAGAAGGTGATGCGTGCCGCCGTCAGGGTCTGCAAGGCCGCCTCGGCCTCGAATTTCGGCTGCAACACCAGGCGTGCCGCGATGGCAATGCCCAGCAGCATGTTGACCGACAGGGCATAGATGTGGAACAGGGGCAGGACCGCCAGGATCCGCTCCGCCCCGATCTCGAACAGGGGCGCGTCGCCGGAACAGAGTTCCAGCAATTGCGCCTGGGCCGCGGTCAGGTTGCCGTGGCTCAGCATCGCGCCCTTGGGCAGGCCGGTGGTGCCGCCGGTATATTGGAGGACGGCGATGGTCGCCGCCGGATCGGGCACGGCATGGGGAACGAGGTTCCCCGCATTGTCCAGCAGGCGGCGGAACGGCAGGTGCCGGTCGTCGTCGGGCACATCCGCCGTCTGGCCCGCCGCCTTCAGAAAGGCGGCGACGGTTTCCGGCTCGGGCGAAAAATCGCCGAGATTGCCGACCACGAGGCGCTTCAGCCGCGTCCGGCCGAGCAACGCCGCCATCTGCGGGTAGAGCAGCTTGAGGTCGAGGGTGACGAGAATATCGGTCTCGCTGTCCTCGACCTTGTGTTCCAGTACCCGGGCGGCATCGAGGGGCGAATAATTCACCACCGTGCCGCCCGCCGTCAGCACGCCGAAGAAGGCGATGACGTAGTGCGGGCAGTTCGGCAGGTAGAGCCCGACATGGACCCCGGGCCCGACGCCGAGGGCGCGGAACCCGGTCGCCGCCTTCAATACCAGCGCCTGCAATTCGCCATAGGAAATGGCGGCGCCATTGAACTCCAGCGCCACGCGATCGGGATGATCCCGCGCGGTGCGGGACAGGATGTCCTGCACCGGCCCCGCCGGCAGGGGCATGTCGAAACGCACCCCCGGCGGATAGGATCCGAGGAAATTCCAGGCCTTCGCCGACGCCGCCTCGCTCATGCCGGTCTCCCCTCTCAGGCGATGCCTGCCGCTTGTTGCAGGTCCTTCAGGGCCTGTTGCAGCAGGGCGTCGAAATGATCGATGTCGGGCACCGTGTCGTGGTCGGCGGTCAGGCCGTAATCGATGCTGTCGCAATAGCTCATCAGGGTGATGTTCAGCCCGACGCCGTGGAACGGAATGCTGACCGGGTAGTTCGCCCGCACCCGCATGCCCGCGAAATAGAGCGGGACGGGCGGCCCCGGCACGTTCGAGATCACGACGTTGAAGGCCGGGGCGTGAAAGCTCTGGATGCCGAAATTCTCGTAGAGCCGGGCCGCCCGGGCCATCAGGGCGGGCGACGGCAGGCGCGCCCAGTCGCCCATGAGGTCGGCCGGCAGGGCGCGCATCTTTTCCTTGGCCACCCCCATGTCCTCGCTGATCCGGCGCAGGCGCAGCAGGGGATCGGCGATGTCGGTATGCAGCGCAGCGCGCAGGAAGGTGACATGATTGCCGCCCGTGCCCTTCTGCTCGTCCGCCCGCGTCGACATGGGCACGCCGGCGATCAGGGCATGATCCGGCAATTCCCGCCGTTCCTCCAGATAGCGGCGGAGCGCCCCGGCGCAGAGGCCGAGCACGACATCGTTCAAGGTGACGCCCAGCGCCTTCCGCAAGGCCTTGATCGCGGCCAGCGGAAAGCCGCCATAGGCATAGGAGCGGCGGGCGGTGATCTGGCGGTTGAAGCGGGTGCGCGGGGCAAGGCCCATGACGCTGCGCGTCGCCTCGCCCTGGAGGATCATCTTGCCGCGGTCGATCGCCTCGCGTCCCAGGCTGGCCAGGGCCGGCATGGTGGTCTTCAGCAGGCGGAAGGAATCCGCCGGCCGGCGCGACAGGGATTTCGCCGTGGTGAACAGGCGCCGCGTCAGCGAGGGAATGTCGTCCGGCTGCCAGGGTTTCGCCGGCGGCGGCAGGCGCGCCGGCTCGGGCGAGAGGTCGAGCAAGGTCGACAGGATCTCCGCGCCCGAGACGCCGTCGATCGCGGCATGGTGCATCTTGGTGACCACCGCAAGGCGGCCGCCCTCCAGCCCTTCGACGACATGAAGTTCCCATAGCGGCAGGTTGCGGTCGAGGCGGGTCGCCGCCAGTTCGCAGACGAGCGCCGCGAGCGCCGCCCGGTCGCCCGGGCTCGGCAGGGCGCGGCGGCGGAGGTGATGGACGAGGTCGAAATCCGGGTCCTCGATCCAATAGGGATGGTCGAGGTCGAAGGGCGTCATCAGCAGGCGCCGGCGCATGGGTGGAATGTGATCGAGCCGGCTTTCGACCAGGTCGAAAATGGCGCGATAGCTGTCCTGCGGCGCCTGCCCCGCCGGCGGTTCCAGGATGACCACGCCGCCCACATGCATGGGGCAGGTATTGGTTTCGAGGTTGAGGAAAGTGGTGTCGAGGCCGGACAATTGCTGCATGGCTCAGCCCTCCCCCCGCGCCGGCGCGGGATAGACCAGGCGGCGCCAGCCGCTGCGCGCGAAGGGGGTCCATGCCCCCTCGGGCTGGGCCAGGCGGTCGGCGATCGCCAGCAGCACGGCGGGATTATGGCCGAGGCCGGAATGGCTGCCCGGCACCTCGATATTCTCCACCCGTTCGCCCGCGGTCTCGATGCAGCGCTGCCAGGGCACGATGCCGTCGGATTTCGTGTAGATGCTGGTGACCGGCTGGGGCGGGGTCTGGCGCAGGCGGGCGCGCAATTGCGGATCATCCTGCCGCCGGCCGCTGAGGAACTGGTAGAGGCGCTTCACGTTGGAGACATCCGCCGTGCCGGCGAAGGGACTGCCTAAGGTGATCACCTGGCGCACCCGTTCGGGCGCGAGCTTCGCCAGTTCCCGGGCGTAGAGGCCGCCGGCGCTCCAGCCGATCAGGCTGACCTTGCGGCCGTGGCGCTCGTGCAGGTCGGCCAGGCGCTCCTGCAAGGCGAAGAGAAGGCCGGGCTGGCCCGTGTTCCGCCCCGCCTTCCAGCCATGGGCATGATAGCCGCGCCGGCGCAGGAAGCGGCGCAGCGGCACGGTGGAACCGTCGCCGGCGGCAAGCCCCGGCATGACCAGGACCGGGTGGCCGTCCCCGGCCGGGGCCCGGTCGAGGATCGGCCTCGCGGCGAGATAGCCCCAAAGCTCCGGCAGCGCCCGCAGTTCGAGGGCGAGCAGCAGGGGCGAGGGCGGACGTTCGGCGGCGGTGCTGCGCATCGGGTTGCCTGTCTCCTGGGGGGGAAATCGTGAAACGCAAAGCAACCCGGAACGTCGATCAGTGGTGTGCCGCCTTGGCGCCGCGGCCGGCGACGGCCGGGGCCACCGCATCGTGGATGCGCGGCCAGATGCCTTGCTTGCGCCAGCGGGCATAGCGGTTGCAGACCGTGGCATAGGGGCCGTAGTGATTGGCCGGCCAGTCGCGCCAGCGCCCGCCGGCATGCAGCATGTGCAGGATGCCGCTGATGATGCGCCGGTCGTCGGCGCGCGGGGCGCCGCGCCCGCCGCTGGGCAGCAGGGGTTCGACCTTCTCCCAGGCTTCGTCGTTCAGCCAGAAGAGTTGCTTCATGCCTTACGCTCCTCTTTACCGTCGGATCAGGTTGCGGAAACGCCGCCGTCGACCGCCAGCAACTGGCCGGTGATGTGACGCGAGGCGTCCGAAGCGAGAAACACCGCCGCGCCCTTCATGTCTTCCTCGCCGCCGAGACGGCCGAGCGGCGTCGCCTCGACCACATGCTGGGCGAAGCGGTCGAGCAGGCCCTGGGACATCTTCGAGGGGAAGAAGCCCGGGCAGATGGCGTTGACGTTGATGTTGTAGCGCCCCCATTCCGCCGCCAGCGCGCGGGTGAAATTCACCACGGCGCCCTTCGACGTGTTGTAGGCGATCGTATGCATGGACAGCGCGGGCGGATTGCCGCCCAACCCGGCGATCGAGGCGATGTTGATGATCTTGCCGCCGCCCTGGGGGATCATGGCGCGCTTGCCCACTTCCTGCGACAGGCGGAACAGGCTGTCGATGTTGAGGGTCATCACCTTGTCCCAGGCGGCGGGGGGATAATCCTCCGCCGGGGCGCCCCAGGTCGCCCCCGCATTATTGACCAGGATGTCGATCCGCCCGAAGCGGGCGAGCACGGCCTCGACCAGCGCCGCCGCCGACTGCCCGCTCGGATCGCCGAGGTCGGCCGGCACCGACAGGGCGTCGATGCCCGCCGCCGCCAGCGCCGCTTCCGCCGCCGCCAGTTCGGCCGGCTTCCGCGCCGCGATCGCGACCTTGGCGCCCATCTCGCCCAAAGCCTCGGCCATCTGGAGGCCGAGGCCGCGCGAGCCGCCGGTGACCAGCGCCACCTTGCCGGAGAGATCGAACAGGGCCTTCACGCTCATGGCTACTCTCCGGGTTACTGGGTGCGCTGGAGTTCGAGCTTGCCGATCTGGTTGCGGTGAACCTCGTCCGGCCCGTCGGCGAGGCGGAGCGTGCGGGCGCCGGCATAGGCATAGGCGAGGCCGAAATCGTTGGAGACGCCGCCGCCGCCATGGGCCTGGATCGCCCAGTCGATGACCTTGCAGGCCATGTTGGGGGCGGCCACCTTGATCATGGCGATTTCCTTGGCCGCCACCTTGTTGCCGTAGCGGTCCATCTTGTCGGCCGCGTTCAGCACCAGGAAACGGCACTGGTCGATCATGATCCGGGCTTCGGCGATGCGCTCCAGGGTCACCGTCTGCTGCGCCACCGGCTTGCCGAAGGCGATGCGGCTCTTCACCCTTTTGCACATTTTCTCGAGCGCGCGTTCGGCCAGGCCGATCAGGCGCATGCAATGGTGGATGCGGCCCGGCCCCAGGCGGCCCTGGGCGATCTCGAAGCCCCGCCCCTCGCCCAGCAGCATGTTCGAGAGCGGCACGCGCACATTCTCGAACAGCACCTCGCCGTGGCCATGGGGCGCATCGTCATAGCCGAAGACCGGCAGGTGGCGCAGCACGGTGACACCGGCCGCATCGCGCGGCACGATGATCATCGATTGCTGGGCATGGCGGTTCGGGTTGCCCGGATCGGTCTTGCCCATGAAGATGAAGACCTTGCAGCGCGGGTCGTTGGCGCCCGACGACCACCACTTGCGGCCGTTGACGACGTAATGATCGCCGTCACGCCGGATCGAGCTTTCGATATTGGTCGCGTCCGAGGAAGCGACATCCGGCTCGGTCATGGCGAAGCAGGAGCGGATCTCGCCGGCGAGCAGCGGGGCCAGCCATTGCTTCTTATGTTCCTCGGTGCCGTAACGCTCCAGGACTTCCATGTTGCCGGTGTCGGGCGCCGAGCAGTTGAAGACTTCCGGCGCCCAGGCGACGCGGCCCATGATCTCGCAGAGCGGCGCATATTCGAGGTTGGTGAGCCCGGCGCCGCGCGCGGATTCGGGCAGGAACAGGTTCCAGAGCCCCGCTTCCTTGGCCTTGGCCTTCAGTTCCTCGATCACTTTGGTCGGCTGCCAGCGGTCGCCGTCCGCCACTTCCGCCTCGAAACGGTGTTCGTTCGGATAGACATGCTGGTCCATGAAGGCGGAGACCCGATCCATCAGGTCCTTCGTCTTGGCCGAATATTCGAAATCCATGATCGCGGTCCTTCAGCGCCGGCTGGCGCGCAATGTATTGGTCGGCAGGCGGTCGCCCAGGATGTCCTGCATCCGGATCTCGATCGCCTGTTTGATGGTCGGATGGGTGATGATGTAGAAGCGCCCTTCCCTCACCCCTTCCAATGTAATCCGTGCAATATCGGCCGCGGTCAGGCGGCCGGCGGCGATCGCCTTGCGCATCTGTTCGGCATAGGCTTCGCCCAGCGGATTGGCATCGGCGAGATCGGCCGGGCGGTGCCGCTCGGAATGGCCGATGCCGGTCTGCACGAAGGCGGGGCACAGCACCGAGACGCCGATCGGCAGGCCGTCCAGCGCCAGTTCGTGGTGCAGGCACTCGGACAGCGTCACCACCCCGTGCTTCGAGACGCAATAGACGCTCGATCCCGGCGGCGAGACGAGGCCGGCGGCGGACGCCGTATTGACGATATGGGCCGGCTCGCCTTGCGCCAGCATGCGCGGCACGAAGCTGCGGATGCCGTGGACGACCCCCATGAGGTTCACGTCCAGCACCCATTTCCAATCGTCGAGCGTGGTGGTCCAGGTCGGCCCGGAGACCGCGACGCCCGCATTGTTGAACAGAAGATGGGCCGCGCCGAAGCGGGCATAGGTCGCCTCGGCCAGGCCCTCGACGTCATTCGGTTTCGAGACGTCGCAACGCCGCGTCACCGTTTCGGTGCCGGCGGGCAGCAGGGCGATGGTCGCCCCGATGCCCGCCTCGTCCAGATCGGCCAGCGCAAGCCGCATGCCTGCACCTGCGCATTGGATCGCCAATTCACGACCGAAGCCACTGGCTGCCCCGGTGATCACGGCAACCTTGTTCGCCAGATCCTGCACCCTACTCTCCCCCGCTTTTTTCTTTTTTTCCGCCGGTCTTGTCGCCGTTGGATTGCCTGCAGCCTAGCGGATGGATACCCTGCGTCTAATGAATGTTTTTAAGCGGGATCCATAAATATCATGCATATCAGCAGATTGGACCTGAATCTCCTGGTGGTGCTGGACGCGATCTTCACCGAGGGCGGCATCACCCAGGCCGCGGCCAAGCTGAACCTGACCCAGCCGGCGGTCAGCCATGCCCTGGCCCGGCTGCGCGACGTCCTGGGCGATCCCCTGTTCGTCCGCGCCGGGCGCAGCCTGACCCCGACGCCTTTCGCCCGCGGCCTGATCGAGCCGATCCGGGGCAGCCTGCGCGGCCTGGAGATCGCGCTCTCCGAAGCCGCCCATTTCGACCCGGCGACGACCCGGCGCCGCTTCGTCCTCGGCATCCGCGACGTGCTGGAGGCGCGCATCCTGCCCGCCCTGCTGCACCGGATCACGGCGGAAGCGCCGGGAATCGACCTGTCCGCCATCCATATCGACCGCCGCGAGCTGGAAGCGGAACTGGCCGCCGGCCGGGTCGATGCCGCACTCGACATCTGGCTCGGCCTGCCCGAGCGGATTCACCGCCGCCTGTTGATGGAGGACCGCTTCGTCGTCATCGCGCGGAGCGGACACCCGGCCATCAAGGGGCGGATCGATCTCGACACCTATCTCGCCCAGCAGCATGTACTGGTCTCGGCCCGCACCACCGGGCCCGGGCTCGAAGATATCGAACTCGCCCGCCTCGGCCACAGCCGCCATGTCCGCCTGCGCTGCCAGCATTATTTCGCCGGCTGCCGCGTGGTCAGCCAGACCGACCTGATCCTGACCATGACCGAACATTACGCCCGCATCACCAACCGGCCCTTCGCCAACCAGATCCTGCCCTTCCCGCTGCCGGCCCCGGGGCTGGACGCCTATCTCTATTGGCATGCCAATGTCGAGAACGACCCCGCCAACCACTGGCTGCGGCAGGCGATCGCCGAAACCATGGCTTCCCTGCCCGAACGGGACTTATAGGCACCTTCCCCCCCAACGCCCCACGACGCCCCTGGCCGCAGGGCGAGGCAAATATCAGCCCACCCAGTTTTCCACCTGCAGCGCGCCGACCCTCGTGAACTCGCGGGTGTTGGCTGTCACCAGAATCGCACCAAGTGCTGAGGCATGGGCGACGATCAGCAAGTCGTTGGGACCGATGGGGGTCCTCGCCTTCTCCAGTTCAGAGCGGATGCCGGCATATTCGCTGTCGGCGGGCAGATCGAGCACCATGACCTGGAGGGCGCCAAGAATGGCTTCGATCTGCGCCAGCAATCTCGGCGATCCCTTCCGGGCGCAGCCATAGCGAAGTTCGGCGGCGGTGATGATGCTGACGCAGATCGCATCGGCGCCGACCTCGGCTATTCGACCGGCGACCGGGCCGCGGGGATTGCGCGCCAGCGCCGACACGACATGGGTGTCGAGCATGTAGAGCCGGCTCAAAGGTCGATGTCCGGTGCGGGCAACAACATGCTGTCGATGTCGGGGAATTGGTCTTCGGGCGGCAGGGGGTCCAGGCCGGCAAGGATATCGAGCAGGTTCTTCCGCGGAACCGGCTCGATGATGAGCCGGTTGCCTTCCCGGTGTATCAGGACCCTGTCGCCCGGCAGTTCGAAATCGGCAGGGATGCGCACGGCCTGGCTCTTGTTGTTGCGGAAGAGTTTGGCCTCCCTGGGCGGGGTCGTGTCGCTGGATCGAGGGGCGGACATGGCGGCTCCTTGCATATGCATAAACATATACACGGCGACGTGCCGGGGCGCCATGTCGCGCCTCGTTAAAGCGTCAGCCTCGGATTTGGGGTAATTGGTTGCAATTGCATCCGAAACGAAAGCATCTCCACTGCGAGTCCCGCTGCCGGACTGCCTACCCTGCCCTTGATGCGCCGCACAATCGCGGGGCATGGACGGTCAGGGTGCAACCCGATGAGCCTTGCTTTTCAGACAGACGGCGCCCGCGCCCCCGTCGCCGCGCCCGCGCTGGCGGCGGGCGAGGTCCATGCCTGGATCATCGACCTGGAATTGGCCGCCGGCACCCTGGAAGACACTGAATTGCTTACAAGTTTGTGGGAAAGGGAGCGGGCGGCGCGGCTGCGCCGGCCGCTGGACCGCCGGCGCTTCCTGCGCGGGCGGGCGGCATTGCGGCGGGTGCTGTCAACCTATGCGGGCCGCCCGCCCGCCGGGCTGGTGCTGGCGGCCGACGACCAGGGCCGGCCCTTCGCCCCCGATCTCGGCCATTTCGACTTCAATTCATCCCGCAGCGGCAATTATGCCACCATCGCCATCGCCCGCGGCGGCCGGGTCGGCATCGATATCGAGGCGGTCGAGCCGGGCTTTCCCTGCCGGCAATTGGCCCGCAGCTTCTTTTCCGCCGCCGAGAACGAGGTTCTCGACCGCCTGCCGCCGGACCGGCTCGCCGCCGGCTTCTTCCAGGCCTGGGTCTCGAAGGAAGCCTGCGTGAAAGCCTGGGGCATGGGCCTGTCGCTGCCGCTGGCCGGCTTCGACGTCGAGGCCGACCCGGCCCGCCCGCCCGCCCTGCTGCACCACCGGCAAAGCGAGGCGCCGCTCTGGCTGGCCGCACTGGCGGGGCCGGTGGGCCATGCCGTCGCCTTGGCCGCCGACCGGCCGATCGGCCCGGTCAGGATCATGCAATTGGGCTATCATGACCTCGCCGCGGGCGGCCGGGCATGAACCGGCCCCGCGCCGTCCTCCCGCCGTTCCCGATCACAGGGTAGATTTGATGCGCATCACCATTCTTGCCGTTGGCACCCATGGCGACGTCCGCCCCTTCATCGCCCTGTCCCACGGCCTGCAAGCCCGCGGCCATGAAGTCACCATCACCACGGGCCGGAACTTCGAGGGCCTGATCCGGGGCGCCGGCATCGGCTTTTCGCCCATGACGGCGGATTACGAAAAGCTGATGCGCAATTCGCCCGAGATGGTCGAGGCCGGCAACAACCTGTTCAAGGGCACGAAGCTGATGCGCCGCCTGCTGATGGACATGGCGTCCCACTGGGCGGAGGAAGGCCGGGCCGCCTGCAAGGACACGGACCTGATCATCGGCCAGGGCTCGGGCACCGTGCTCGCCCTGTCCCTGGCGGAGGCGCTGAAGGTGCCCTCCGTGCAGGTGCAGTTCCAGCCGATCACGCCCTGCCGCGACATTCCGCCGGTCATGCTGCCGCCGATGCCGTTCCGCCTGCCGGGCTTCCTGAACATGGGGCTTTACCAGGGCCTGCGCTTCACCATCTGGCAATTGTTCAAGGATGCGATCAACGATGTCGTGCGCAAGGACCTGGGGCTGAAGCCGGTAACCTATTCGGAACTTTATTTCGACGATAATCCGGACCGGCGCCGCGTGCTCTATGCCTACAGCGAGCAGGTGGTGCCCCGGTCGCGCGACTGGACGGCGATGGCCCAGGTGACCGGCTATTGGTTCCTGGACGAGGCCGATGCCTGGACGCCGCCGGAAGACCTTGCAAACTTCCTCGCCGCAGGGGACAAACCGGTTTACATCGGATTCGGCAGCATGTTGACCCAGAAAGCAGAGGACGTGACGCGCAAGGTCCTGACCGCGGTGAAGGAAACCGGCTGCCGCGCCGTGCTCGCCACCGGCTGGGGCGGGCTGGCCGCCGATCCGGCGCTGGCCGATCCCAATGTCTTCGTCCTGAAATCGGCGCCGCACGACTGGCTGTTCCCGCGCATGGCCGCCGCCATCCACCACGGCGGCGCCGGCACCACGGCCGCCGCCTGCCGCGCCGGCATTCCGTCGCTGATCATGCCCTTCATCACCGAACAGGCGTTCTGGTCGGCCCGGCTGGAGGAAAAGGGCATCGCCGCGCCGCGCCTGAACCGCAAGACCGTCACCGCCCGCGATTTCCAGCGCGGCCTTGCCCGCCTGCTGGACCCCGCCATGAAGGCGCGGGCCGAGGCGCTGGGCACGAAAATCCGCGCCGAGAACGGCGTCGAGCGGGCGATCGCCCAGCTGGAAGCCTGGAACCTGCTGCCGAACGCGGCCCCGCAACCGGCGGAAGACCATGCCCTTGCCTGAGCTTCGCCTTCGCGCCCGGGCCGCCGCCCTCTGGCAGGGCCTGCGCCGTTATTGGGCGGGCCTCGACCTGCGCACCCGCATCATCCTGGGCGGCATCGGCGGCGGCGTGCTGATCGGCCTGCTGGTCGCCGGCGCCGCCGGCCGGGGCAGCGGCTTCGCCGATCTCGGTGCCGAGGCGGTGCCGGTCGTCGTCGGCACGGTGGAACGGGTGCCGGTGCCCGTCTTCTTCGACGGCATCGGCACGGTCCAGGCCTCGAACACGGTGCAGGTGCGCCCGCGGATCGACGGCGAGATCCTGGAGATCGGCTTCCGTGAGGGGCAGGAGGTCAAGGCCGGCGACCTGCTGGCCCGCATCGACCCCCGGGCCTATGAAGCCAATTTCAAGCAGGCCGTCGCCAATCTCGCCCGCGACGAGGCCCAGCTGGCCGACGCCCGCTCGAACCTGCGCCGCCTGACCGAGATCGGCGAATTCGCCAGCCGCAAGTCGGTCGACAACCAGCGCGCCCTGGTCATCCAGTACGAAGCCCTGGTCGCCGCCAGCAAGGCGTCGGTCGATCATGCCCGGGCACAGCTGGACGATACCGTGATCCGCGCGCCCATCGACGGGCGCACCGGCATCCGCAATGTCGATATCGGCAATATCGTTCATGCCGCCGACGCCAACCCGCTGGTCACCATCACCCAGTTGCAGCCGATTTCGGTCGTCTTCACCCTGAACGCCGACCTGCTGCCGGAAATCCTGGACGGCATGGCCGCCGGCGCCCTGCCGGTCGCCGCCTTCGCCAAGGACAACAAGACCCTGCTGGCCGAGGGCAGCCTCGACCTCGTCGACAACCAGATCGATCAGGCCACCGGCACGGTGAAGCTGAAGGCGACCTTCGCCAACGACGGCCAGCGCCTGTGGCCGGGGCAATTCGTCAATGCGCGGCTGCGCGTCTCGATCTACGAGGGGCTGAGCGTTGCCGCCACCGCGATCCAGCAGGGCCCGAACGGCGCCTATCTCTGGACCATCGACGGCGAGGGCAAGGCCGGCATGCGCTCGGTCGTCGTCACCCGCCAGCAGGACGGCCGCGCCCTGATCGCGACCGGCCTTGCCGCCGGCCAGAAGATCGTGATCGACGGCCAGTACAAATTGCAGCCGGGCGTCGCCACCACCCCCGCCGCCCCGCAGCCGGATGCGCCCATCGCCGGCTCCACCGCGCCGGATGCCTGAGAAGCGGCGCTGATGGACATCGCGCGGCCCTTCATCCTCCGGCCGGTGGCGACCACGCTGCTGACCCTCGGTATCGTGCTGCTCGGCCTGCTCGGCTACCGGCTGCTGCCGGTCACCGCCCTGCCGACGGTCGATTTCCCGACCATCCAGGTGACGGCGAAACTGCCCGGCGCCTCGCCCGAGGTCATGGCCTCCCTGGTGACGACGCCGCTGGAACACAGTCTCGGGCAGATTTCCGGCCTGACCACCATGCGCTCGGTCTCGTCCTTCGGGACCAGCCAGATCACCCTGCAATTCGACCTGACCCGGCCGATCGACGCCGCCGCCCAGGACGTCCAGGCCCAGATCAACGGCGCCAGCGGCCTGCTGCCCCTGGACCTGATGCCCAGCCGGCCGACCTACAGCAAGGTCAACCCGGCCGATACGCCGGTGATCATCCTGGCCATGACCTCTGCCGAATTGCCGCTGCGCCAGGTCAATGACTTCGCCGATACGGTGGTCGCGCAGAAACTGTCCCAGGTGCCGGGGGTCGGCCTCGTCACCATCGAGGGCGGGCAGAAGGCGGCCGTGCGCATCCAGGTCAACCCGGTGGCGCTGGCCGGCCTCGGCCTGTCGCTGGAAGACGTGCGCAGCGCCATCCGCCTCGCCACCGTCGACAGCCCGAAGGGCGGCATCGACGGGCCCCGGCAATCGTTCCAGATCAGCGCCGACGACCAATTGCTGGATGCGGAGGGTTACCGCCGCCAGATCATCGCCGAGCGGAACGGCGCGCCCATCCGCCTCGGCGATGTCGCGACCGTGGTCGAAAGCGTCGAGAACGAGCGCATGGCCGGCTGGTTCGACGGCAAGCCCGCCGTGCTCCTGAACATCCAGCGCCAGCCCGGCGCCAATATCATCGAGGTGGTGGATGCCATCCACGCCCTGCTGCCCGGGCTGAAGGCCGGCCTGCCGCCGACCGTGCGGCTGGACGTGCTGACCGACCGCACGGACATGATCCGCGCCGCGATCCACGAGGTGCAGTTCACCCTGCTTTTGTCGATCGCCCTCGTGGTCATGGTGATCTTCCTGTTCCTGCGGAAACTGTGGGCGACGATCATCCCCTCGATCACCCTGCCGGTGTCCCTGATCGCCACTTTCGGGATCATGGCGCTGGTCGGCTTCAGCCTGGACAACCTGTCGCTGATGGCCCTGACCGTCGCCACCGGCTTCGTGGTCGATGATGCCATCGTCATGATCGAGAACATCGTCCGTCACATCGAGGATGGCGAGAAGCCCCTGCCCGCGGCGATCAAGGGCGCGCGGCAGATCGGCTTCACCATCGTCTCGCTCACCGTCTCGCTGATCGCGGTGTTCATTCCCCTCTTGCTGATGGACGGGGTGATCGGCCGGCTGTTCCACGAATTCGCCATCACCCTGTCCGCCGCCGTCGCGATTTCCGCCGTGGTTTCCCTGACCCTGACGCCGATGATGTGCGCCCATCTCCTCGGCCGGGACCGGGAGGGCGGCACCGCCGGCCGCCTGACGGCGTGGAGCGAGCGGGCGCTGGACCAAAGCCTCGCCTTCTACGACCGCACCCTGCGGTGGACCCTGGACCGCCAGCCCCTGATGCTGTGGCTGGCGGTCGCCACCCTGGTCGGCACCATCGGGCTTTATGTCGTGGTGCCCAAGGGTTTCCTGCCGCAGCAGGACACCGGCCTGATCATCGGCGTGACCGATTCCGCCCCCGACATTTCCTTCGCCGCCATGGCGACCAAGCAGCAGCAGATCGCCGACATCGTGCGCCGCGACCCGGCCGTCGCCGGCGTCTCCGCCTTCGTCGGCACCGGCACCATCAATACCACCGGGAATGCCGGGCGTCTCTTCATCGCGCTGAAACCCCACGGCAGCCGGGGCTTTTCCGCCGACGAGGTGATGCGGCGCCTGAAGGCCGCGACCGCCGGCGTCCACGGCATCAGCCTTTACATGCAGTCGGCCCAGGAATTAACGGTCGGCATCAACAACGCCCGCACCCAGTATCAATATCTCCTGCAAGGGACCGACGCGGCCGAGCTGAACCGCTGGTCCACCCGCCTGCTCGACGCACTGCGCGGCCAGGCGGCGGTGACCGACGTCGCCTCGGATGCCCAGGCCGGCGGCTTGCAGGCGGCGCTGACCATCGACCGCGATGCGGCGGCCCGCCTCGGCATTTCGATCGGCGCGATCAACGACGCACTCTACAATGCCTTCGGCCAGCGCCAGATCGCCACCATCTATACCCAGACCAACCAGTATCAGGTGATCCTGGAGGTCGCACCGCGCTTCCGCGAGGATGCGGAGGCCTTCCGCTTCACCTATGTGAAGTCGGCCAGCGGCGAGATGGTGCCGCTTTCGACCTTCACCCGCATGGAACAGCAGGCGACCCCGCTGGCCCTGATGCACCATGGCCTGTTCCCAGCGGTGACGCTCTCCTTCAACCTCGCCCCCGGCTATTCCCTGGGCGAGGCGACGGACGCGATCCACGAGGCCGAGGCGGCGATCCGCATGCCCCAGGCGATCGCGGGCAGTTTCGTCGGCAATGCCGCCGAATTCGGCCGCTCGCGCGAGACCGAGGCCCTGCTGATCCTGGCCGCCGTGGTCACGGTCTATATCGTCCTCGGCATTCTCTACGAGAGTTACATCCACCCGATCACCATCCTCTCCACCCTGCCGTCCGCCGGCATCGGCGCCCTGCTGGCCTTGATGATGTTCGGCAAGCAGTTGGACGTGATCTCGCTGATCGGCATCATCCTGCTGATCGGCATCGTGAAGAAGAATGCGATCATGATGATCGACTTCGCGCTGGAGGAGGAGCGCCAGCACGGCAAATCCCCGCGCGAGGCGATCTATCGCGGCTGCCTGCTGCGCTTCCGCCCGATCATGATGACGACCATGGCCGCCCTTCTCGGCGCCGTGCCCCTGGCCGTCGCCGGCGGCACGGGGGCGGAGATCCGCCAGCCCCTGGGCATCGCCATCGTCGGCGGGCTGATCCTGTCGCAGATCATCACGCTTTATACGACGCCGGTGATCTATCTCGCCTTCGACCGCCTGCAACGGCGCATCAAGGCCGCGGCAGCGGGGCAGCCGGCGGCGGCGGAATGATTTCCGATCCCTTCATCCGCCGCCCCGTGGCAAGCACCCTGGTCATGATCGGGGTGATGCTGCTCGGCTTCGTCGCCTATTTCCACCTGCCCGTCGCCTCCATGCCGGTCGTGGACCTGCCGACCGTGGTGGTACGCGCCAGCCTGCCCGGCGCCAGCCCGGAAACCATGGCCGCCGCGGTGGCGACGCCGCTGGAGCGGCAATTGGGCGTCATCGGCGGCCTGACCGAACTCACCTCGATCAATTCGGTCGGCGGTTCCACCATCGTCGCCCAGTTCGACATCGACCGCGATATCGACGGCGTCGCCCGCGACGTCCAGGCGGCGATCAATGCCGCCGCCGCCACCCTGCCCGCCGACCTGCCGGCGCCGCCCTTCTACATCAAGGCCAATCCCAACATCTTTCCCGTGATCACCATGGCGCTCGCCTCCGACATTCTGCCGGCGGCCAGCGTCTATGACATCGCGGACCAGATCCTGACCCAGAAACTGTCGCAGATCCCCGGCGTCTCGCAGGTTTCGGTCAGCGGTGCGGACAAGACGGCGGTGCGCGTGGCCCTCGATCCGGTCCGCCTCGCCGCCCTCGGCCTCTCGACCGAGGATGTCCGGTCGGCGCTGTCCGCCGTCAGCGCCATGGCCCCGAAAGGCAGCCTGGACGGCCCGGAAAAAAGCCTGACCATCGCCGCCAACGACCAATTGCCCGATGCCGCGGCCTTCGCCGCCCAGGTCATCGCCTGGCGGGGCAATGGCGCGATCCGCCTTCGCGACGTCGCCGAGGTGACCGACGATGTGACCAACGCCAAGGTCGGCTCGTGGCTGAACGGCAAGCGCGCGGTGCTGGTCGAGGTGCGCAAGCGCCCGGGCGCCAATACGATCGACGTGGTCGATGCCGTGCACGCCAAACTGGCCGAGGTGCGCCCGCTGATCCCGCCGGCGATCGAGGTCCAGGTGGTGGCCGACCGCACCAAGATCCTGCGCGCCGGCATCGTCGACCTGCAATTGACCCTGCTGCTCTCGACCGCCCTGGTGATCATGGTGATCGCCCTGTTCCTGCGCCGGTTCTGGGCGACCTTCATCCCCTCGGTCACCATTCCGGTCGCGGTCGCGGGGACTTTCGCCGTCATGTATCTGCTCGGCTACAGTCTCGACAACCTGTCGATCATGGCGCTGATCCTGGCCATCGGCTTCATCGTCGACGATACGATCGTGATGATCGAGAATGTCTTCCGCCTGATCGAACAGGGCGAGACGCCGATGGCCGCCGCCGCCCGGGGGGCACGGCAGATCGCCTTCACCGTCGTCTCGCTCACCGCCTCGCTTTTGGCGGCGCTGGTCCCGATCCTGTTCATGCCCGGCATCCTGGGGCGCTTCTTCCAGGAATTCGGCGTGACGCTGGCGGTGGCCATCGTTCTCTCCGCCTTCATCTCGCTGACGATCACGCCCATGATGTGCGGCCACCTGCTGCCGCCCCGGGGCCGGGAAAAGCCGGAAGGCCGGACCAGCGCCGCGATCGAGCGTTTCTTCACCCGCCTGACCGACGGCTATGGCCGCAGCCTGGATGCGGCGCTGACCCGGCCCTGGACCATGCTGGGGGTCGTCGTCGTCGCCATGGTTCTCGGCCTGTCGCTGTTCGGCGTGGTGCCCCAGGGCTTCCTGCCCAAGCAGGACACCGGCGTGATCAAGGGCATTACCGACGGCCCGCCCGACATTTCCTTCGAAGCCATGCGCGACCGCCAGGGCGAGGTGGTGCGCATGATCCTGGCCGATCCCGCCGTCGCCAGCGTCAGTTCCGCCGTCGGCGTCGGCCTGTTCAACGCCATGAACAACGGCAGCATCACCGTGAACCTGAAGGGTTTCGGCGAGCGCGACCTCAGCGCCGCCGAAGTGGTGGAGCGCCTGCGCCCGAAATTGGCCCGGGTCTACGGCATCGACACCTATCTCTCCCCGGTCGACGATTTCGCCGTGGGCGGCCGGGCCGGGCGCGCCGCCTATCAATACACGCTGACCGGCCCCGACCTCGCCAAGCTCGAAACCTGGGTCTCGACCATGCGCGACATCATGCGCGGCATGCCCGAACTCGCCGACGTCTCGACCGACCAGAACGCCAACGGCCGCAGCGCGCATCTGACCATCGACCGGGAAAGCGCCGCCCGCCTCGGCGTCAGCACGGCCGAGATCGACATTGCCCTTTACAATGCCTTCGGCCAGCGCCAGGTGGCGACGATCTACAAGGAATTCGACCAGGCCAAGGTCGTGCTGGAAGTGCGGGCCTCGGACCGGGGCACGCTCGACGTCCTGAACCGGCTCTATGTGACGGGGCGCGACGGGGCGCAGGTGCCGCTGGCCGCCGTCACCCGCCTGGAAACCGGCCTGTCGCCGGTGCAGATCAACCATATGGGGCAATTGCCGGCCATCACCATCGGCTTCAACCTGGGGCCGGGGGTGGCGCTCGGCACCGCCATGGATGCCATCCGGGCCGCCGCCGGCAAGGCCAATGCGCCGCCCGGCATCACCGGCCTTTTCGCCGGCGACGCCAAGGCCGCCGCCGATGCCAACCGGGCCCAGGGGTGGATGCTGCTGGGTGCCATCGTCGCCATCTATCTCGTCCTCGGCATGCTGTACGAAAGCTATGCCCATCCCCTGACCATTCTTTCCACCATCCCGTCGTCCGGGGTGGGGGCCCTGCTGGCCCTGCTGGTCACCGGCACCGAATTCTCCTTCATCGCCGCCATCGCGCTGATCCTGCTGATCGGCATCGTGATGAAGAATGCGATCATGATGGTCGATTTCGCCCTGGTGGCGGAGCGGGAACTGGGCCTGTCGCCCCGGGACGCCATCGTGCGCGCGGCGAAACTGCGCTTCCGCCCGATCACCATGACCACCATGGCCGCCGTCTTCGGCGCCGTGCCGCTGGCGATCGGGGTCGGCATCGGCTCGGAACTGCGCCAGCCGCTGGGCATCGCCATCGTCGGCGGCCTGATCGCGGCGCAATTCGTCACCATCTATACCACCCCGGTGGTCTATATCGCGGTCGACCGGATGCGCGGGCGGCGCCGCTCGCGCTGGCTGCCCGCCGACCTCCCGGCCGAGTGAGATCATGGCCGACAACAGACACGCCGCGCGTTTCATCCTGCTCACCATCTTTCTCGATGCACTCGGCTTCGGGCTCGTCGTGCCGGTGGTGCCCCATCTGGTCGCCAGCCTGGCCGGCGGCGATGCGGCCGCCGGCAGTGCCGCCTTCGGCGTGATGCAGGCGGCCTATGCCGGCGCCACCTTCGTCTGCGCCCCCCTGCTCGGGCGCCTGTCGGACCGTTTCGGCCGCCGGCCGGTCCTGCTGCTGGCCATGGCGGGAGCCGCCATCGATCATCTGGTCGCGGCCCTGGCGGGTTCCATCGGCCTTCTCATCGCCGCGCGCTTTTTCGCCGGCGTGTGCGGCGCCAGCAGCGCCGCCGCCACCGCCTATGTCGCCGATAGCGCCAGCCCTGAGAACCGGGGCCGGGCCTTCGCGATCGCGGGCACGGTGTTCGGCATCGGTTTCGTCTCGGGACCGGCGCTCGGCGGCTTTCTCGGCGAATTCGGGCCGCGCGTGCCCTTCTATGTCGCCGCCGCCCTGACCGGGCTGAACGCCCTCTATGGCCTTCTGGTGCTGCCGGAAAGCCTGCCGGCGGAGCGGCGCCGCCCGCTCGACCTCGGGGCGCTGAACCCGCTGGGCGGGGTGCTGTCGTGGTGGCGGCATCCGCTGATCGGCGGGCTGATGGCGGTGGTCTTCCTGTTCATGCTGGCCCATTCCGG
This sequence comes from Zavarzinia compransoris, assembly GCF_003173055.1. Taxonomy (NCBI): domain Bacteria; kingdom Pseudomonadati; phylum Pseudomonadota; class Alphaproteobacteria; order Rhodospirillales; family Zavarziniaceae; genus Zavarzinia; species Zavarzinia compransoris. The sequence goes on along the minus strand of NZ_QGLF01000002.1, from coordinate 597,661 downwards.
CATCCAGGCCAGTTGGGTGCTGTTCACCGACGTGCAATTGGGCTGGGGCCCGCGCGAGGTCGGGCTGTCGCTGGGCGCGCTCGGCATCGTCGCCATCATCGCCCAGGCGGGCATGGCGCCCCTGCTGATCCGCCGCCTCGGCCCCGGCCGCGCCCTGATGGCGGGCATCGCGGGCATGAGCCTGTTCTGCTTCGCCCTCGCCTTCGCCGCGGCCGGCTGGCAGGTCTATGCCGCCCTGTCCCTCCTTCTCGTCGCCATGGCGGCGGGGCCGGCGGCCCAGGCCCTGGTCGCCAATGCGGTGCGGGAAAACGAACAGGGCCTGCTGCAAGGCACGATCAGCGGCGTGACCGGGCTTGCCGCCGTCTTCGGCCCCCTGATCGGGACCTGGACCTTCGCCCATTTCATCGGGCCGGCGGCGCCGGTGCATTTCCCGGGCGCCGCCTTCCTGCTGGCCGGCGTGCTGGGCCTGATCGGCCTTGGCCTCGCCGCGCTTGCGCTCAGGCGCTCTGCCTGAGCGCGCCGAGAGCGCCCGCGATCACTTCGGCGATATGGCCGGCATCGCGCGCAACGCCCGAGAACCGGCCCGAGCCCCAGGTATAGAGCCAGGGCAGCCCCAGGAAATAAAGCCCCGGCACCGCCGAGACGCCGCGCCGATGGGTCGGGTAACCCTTGCCGTCGAAGACCGGCACCTCGACCCAGGTGAAGTTGGAGCGAAAGCCCGTCGCCCAGATCACGCTGGTGATGCCGGCCGCGGCAAGGTCAAGCTCCGCCGCCACCGCTTCCGGCTGCCAGGGCGGGACATAGGGCGGCTCTTCCGGTGCCGCGATGCCCTGTTCGGCCAGATAGGCGTCGATCCCGGCGCGGATGCGCATATAGGCGGCGTCCGCCGCATCGAGATTGGCGGCGAGATCGTCGCCCAGCAGCAGGCGGCCGTTGTCCACCCCGCGCAGGCGGCCGTGCAGCCTCATGCCCTGAAGCGCGAAGCGGCGCAGGTCGATCTCGCGTCCGCCGTCGCGCCCGGTCAGATAGTGGTTGGCCTTGCCGCGCACCTTTTCGCCCAGGGGATGGCGGTCCACCGGCATGTCGTAATGGCCCATGTCGCACAGCCATTCGACCGCATCGCGCCCGCGATAGCGCCGGGGCGAGCGCGGCGCGCTGCCGACGCAGAGATGGACCTGCCGGCCTTCGAGATGCAGGTCCTCGGCGATCTGGCAGCCCGACTGGCCGGACCCGACCACCAGCACCGCCCCCTCGGGCAGGGCCGCCGCATTGCGATAGTGCGACGAATGGACCTGGAGCACCGTCTCCGGCAGGCGTTCGCCCACGCGCGGGATATTGGCAATGTGATAGCCGCCGACCGCGACCACCACCTGATCGGCGCTATAGGTCCCGGCCGTGCTTTCGACCACATAGGTCCCGCCCTCGCGGCGCAGCGCGGTGACCGTGACCCCGGTCAGCAGCGGCGGCTCGATCAGGGCGACATAGGCATCGATATAGCCGAGGATCTCGTCCTTCTTCATGAAGCCGAACGGATCGCCGCCCGGATAGGGAAAGCCCGGCAACTGGCACTGCCAGTTCGGCGTCACCAGGCAGAAATTATCCCAGCGCTCGGTCCGCCAGGCATGGCCCGGCGCGTGTTTTTCCAGGATCAGGTGCCCGATCCCCGCCTGTTGCAGGTAATAGCTCATGGACAGGCCGGCCTGGCCGCCGCCGATCACGATCACGGGATAATGGGTCATGGTGGGTTCCTCAGGATTTCAGCGCGACGACGGTGACGGCCGCATCGGGCAAGGCGGTGAAACTGCTGGCGGCCTGTTCGATGCGGGCCAATTGGCCCATCGCCCTTGAACAGGGAAAGCCGTAGCGGGCGCGCACCCGCTCGCTCGCCGCGCCGAGCCCGGCCCGGCTGCGGACGAGGAATTCGGCCAGGGGATAGGTGGCGCCGGCGCTCAGATGCTCGGCGATGGCGGTCGAAGGGGAATAGCATTGCTCCGTGGCACCGTCGGGCCAGCGCAGGGTGAAGATCACTTCAGGCATGAACGCACCCTTTCCTCGCTGGCCCCGGGGCCGCAGCCGATCAGCGGCTGCGCCCGGAAATCCCAGACCGGCGCCGTGCCGGCCCCGTCTCGGATGGAGACGAGGCCCGTTTCGTCGCATTCACCGACATCGGCGCAAGCAATGCCGAGGGCCGCGAAACGGGCGATGACCGCCTCGGCATGGCGGGCGGGCGCCGCCAGCACATAGCCGAAGCTGGGGAAGGAGACGAGCCAGCGTTCCAGCGCCACGCCGTCCGGCCGGGGAATGCGGGTAACGTCGATGGTGGCACCAAGGCCGGAACATTCGAGCAGCATCAAGGCGGTGCCGACCGCGCCCGCCATGCTGATATCCTTGGCGGCGCTGGCGAGGCCGGCCTCGGCGATCGCGGGCAGAAGCTCGATCTCGGCGCGCAGGCGGGGCGGCGTGCCCCAGCTGCTGCAATCCCAATAGGGATAGGGCTCGCGATAGCGCCCGCGCAGGTCGATCGCCATCAGCAGCCGGTCCCCGGCGGCGGCATCGAAACTGGTCAGCAGCCTGCGCGCCCGGCCGAGGACGGCGACCGACAATTGCTCGCCGCCGGCATTCCGCGTGTTGGAATGGCCGCCGACGATGGGCACGCCATAGGCGGCACTGCCCGCCGCCAGCCCCTTGAGGATGGGACCGGCATGGTCGCCGTCCCGGCTCCACAGGGCATCGACCACGGCCAGCGGCCGCCCGCCCATGGCGGCAATGTCGGAAACATTGACCATCACGCCGCAATAGCCGGAAAACCAGGGCTCGGCCGCGACGAATTCGTTGAGAAAGCCCTCGATCGCGAACAGCAGGTAACCGTCCCCGTCCGGGATCGCGGCGCAATCGTCGCCGACCGCGACGGGTGTTGTCCCGCCGAGGCCGAGCGCCGCCATCACCGCGCCGATGTCGCGCTTGTGGCCAAGGCCCCGGGCCTCGACCAGGTGGCGGGCCAGATCCCCGATCGCCATCAGCGCCCCCGCCCGATCAGCACGGCGAAACCGGCCTCGCCCGCCGGAAAGGGCGGGTAATGGGCGAGATCCGCCTCCATCAGGTGATGGTCGCACCCGTGCAGGTCGACGACATCGAGGGTTTGCCAGTGCAGCCGGTGGAACAGCGGCGCATTCTGCGCCTGGACATGGGCCAGGAAGCGCCGGCAGCCCCTGGCCGTCGCGGACGAAACCGCCAGCCGGATCAAGCCGCTGCCGAGCGCGCCCAGGCGGCGCCACGCCGGCTCCACCGCCAGGCGCGAACCGCCCCAGAGCCCGGGCGCATCCTCGTGGATGCGCACCGTGCCGACCACCTGATCGGGCACGCCGAAGATCGGCGCCAGGGCGACCAGGGCGATGGCCCTTGAATCGGTGTCATCCCTGTCGTCACGCTCGAAAAGCCGCTGTTCCCGGCAGAACACCTGGCGGCGCAGGGCAAGGGCGCCGTCCCGTTCCCAAGGCGCGGTGGCGAATTTCACCCGGGCCTCGCCGGCGACATAGGGCAGGACGGGTTCGAACAACATGGCTCAATCCTCGAAGCTGGCCAGCGCCGAACAGGCGCCGCATTTGCCGCAGCCGGCCTTGATGTCGCCGGACTTCAGCCCCGCCGCCTTCAGCATGGCGCCCAGTGGCGCCAGGATCTCGCGCATGAACTGGGGGCTGGGCGCCGGGTGGTCTTCGAGCGGCGTGCCCGAGATCGGCACGAAGGGCACGACGAAGGGATAGACGCCGAGCCCGACCAGCGTTTCCGCCATCGACAGGATCGCCTCCCGGCTGTCGCCGAGGCCGGCCAGGATATAGGTCGAGACCTGGCCGCGGCCGAACACCGGCACGGCGGCGGCGAAAGCATCGAGATAGCGGGCGATGGGCACGCCGGCCTTGCCCGGCATGATCCGGCGGCGCAATTCGGGCGTCACCACTTCGAGATGCATGCCGAGGGCATCGACGCCCGCGGCCTTCATGCGGTGGAACCACTGGTCGTCGTCCGGCGGCTCGCATTGACCCTGGATCGGCAGGTCGATCGCGGCCTTGACCGCGAAGGCGCTGTCGCACAGGACCGCGGCGCCCCGGTCGGTAACATTGGGCGTGCCGGTGGTCATCACCATGTGCTTCACGCCGTCGAGCAGGACGGCGGCGCGGGCGACCTCGGCCAATTGCTCCGGCGTCTTGTGGGCGATGGTGCGCCCCGCCGCCAGGGACTGGCCGATCGCGCAGAACTGGCAGGTCTTGGTCCGGCTCTGGTAGCGGATGCAGGTCTGCAGGATGGTGGTGGCGAGCACGTCGCGCCCGTGCAGGGTGGCGATCTTCGAATAGGGAATGCCGTCCAGCGTCTGCAGGGCATAGAAGCGCGGCTGGAACGGGAAGCTGACCGTGCCCACCGCCACCCCGTCGCGGTGGACGGTCGAGAGACCTGCCGCGTCCGGGCGCGAGGCGACATAGGGCGAGGCGAAGGCACCGGCGGTATGGACCGGCACCATCACGGTGCGGCCCTCGACCGTCATCGCCTTGTGGTCCGAAGGCCCGGCGCCGCCCCTTCGGCTGGGCGCGCCGGCGATCGGATCAGCCAGCCGAACCCCGAAGGACTGCAATTCGGTGATCAGGTCCTGTTGCGGCATCGGCTTCATCGCTGGCACTCCTCGCTACGGGGTTGGCGACAGGCAGGGGCGGGAATTCGGCGGCGGCCCGCAGGGCCTGCGCCGGACGGTTGTCGAGATGAAGGCTGAGAAGCTCCGGCCGGGCGTAATGGCCGACCGAATCCATCATGCGCTTCCGCTTGGTGATCAGGCCGAGGTCGAGATCGGCGACCAGGATGCCCTCGCCCGCGGTCAGGGGCGGCACCACATGCCTGCCCTCGGGCGAGACGATGGCGGTGAAGCAACCGCCGCGCAGGCCCTTCTGGAGCTTCGGATCGCCGGAGATCGCATTCACCTGCTCGTCGGTCAGCCAGCCCGTGGCATTGACGACGAAACAGCCGCTTTCGAGCGCGTGATGGCGGATCGTCACCTCCATCTGGTCGGCGAAGACCGGCCCGACCAGCGAGCCCGGGAACTGGCTGGCGTGGATCTCCTCGTGCTGGGCCATCAGGCTGTAGCGCGCCAGAGGATTGTAATGTTCCCAGCAGGCGAGCGCGCCGACCCGGCCCGCCGCCGTCTCGACGACGCGGAGACCGGCACCGTCACCCTGGCCCCAGATCATGCGCTCGTGGTAGGTCGGCGTGATCTTGCGGCGCTTGAGGACGAGGCTGCCGTCGGCATCGAAGATCAATTGGGCATTGTAGAGCGAGCCGTGGTCGCGCTCGTTGACGCCGAGCACGACCACGATGCGCCGGGCGGCGGCGGCGCGCGCCACCGCCTGGATTACCGGACCGGGCACCGCCACCGCATGCTCGTAGAGGCGGAGGTGGTCCGGCCCGGCCAGCACCGGCGGCTGGACGAAGGAGAAATAGGGGTAGTAGGGCACGAAGGTCTCGGGGAAGACGACGATCTGCGCGCCCCTGTCCCCCGCTTCGGCGATGGCATTGCACACCCGCTCGAGCGTGCCTTCCGGCCGCTCGATATCGGGGGCGATCTGCACCGCCGCCGCCCTCACCACGCCGGCCGCCGACATGGTCAGAGCGTCCAGGTGTTGAGGATGAAGGCGCCGTCGCGGCGATGCAGCAGGATGAGATCCAGCACATCGAGCGGGTTGATCGGCGTGATCCCCGGGATCAGCGAGGGTTCGCCATGGCCGTACAGCGCCTGGAGCGCGAAGCGGCAGGCATAGACCTTGCCGCCCTCGCCCATGAACTTCACGATCTGGTTGTTCATGGCCAGGTGGCCGGGGAAGGCTTCGTCGCCCAGCGTCGGGAAGCCGCGCTGCACGCCGAGCGTCACACCCGGGCCATAGAGCAGGACCGAGGTCTCGAAGCCCTTGCGCAGCAGGCGGGTCGCCTGGAGCAGGTTGACGAGGCCGATCGACCCCTCGAAGGCGACGGTGTGGAAGGTGACCAGGGCCTTCTCGCCCGGTTGGGCCTTCACGTCCTCGAAGACCTTCTCTTCGTAGTTGACGAGGAAGTCGCCTTTCTGGTGGGCGGGTTTTGTTACTTCAGGCATTACCATTCTCCCCTGGAGTGAGACCGGGCACCGCTGGGTGGCCGGAGGGAGAAATTGCAAGCGCCGTGCCAGTCAAGATTCTGCTCAATTCGTGATCAGAATCGCCTTCATGCAGTCAATGAATGCATTCAATCGCCCGCTTTTGTCGCCTGCGCCTTTGCCGATTTTTTGACCACTGCTACAGATTCGAGCATGGCGAAGTTTAAATTTTAATCACTCGCAAGCACGGCAATATCCCCGACCGGCCCCCGCCGAGGCCGCCGGCGAACCCGTGAAGCCACAGAAATCCTGCCCTTTCCCGGTGCCCCAGGCGCCGTTCCGCATTGCTTGCACCCTTGCCCCGGGCGGCGTTTAATAGTCGGGAACTTTCCTGTCGACGCCGGCCCCGGCGGGGCCGGGCGGGAGGGTTTAGTCGCTTCCCGGATGCGGTCAATTGTATATGTTCGGCTGCATTGACTGCATTCACTTCGGACAGGTTGGAGAATGTCTCGCAAGCTCGTCGGCTGGATCCCGCATATCGGGAAGTCCGCCCGCCCGCATTATATCGCCATCGCCGACGCCATCGAGACCGACATGCGTGCGGGCCGCCTCGCGCCCAACGACCGCCTGCCGCCCCAGCGCCAGCTTGCCGAACAGCTGGGGCTGAATTTCACCACCGTCGCCCGCGCCTATGTCGAGGCGCAGCGCCGCGGCCTGATCGAATCCAGGGTCGGCGCCGGCAGTTTCGTGCGCACCATCGTACCGGTGGCGGTGCCGCGGCCTGCCCGCCCGCTCGAAATCGCCGACATGACCATGAACCTGCCGCCCGAGCCGCAGGACCCCGCCTTGATCGAGCGCATGCGCCGGGGCCTGGCCGAGGTCGGCGTCGATCTGGCCGGCCTGCTGCGCTACCAGGGCTTCGGCGGCACCCCGGCCGACAAGGAGGCCGCGGTCGTCTGGCTTGCCCGCCACCGCGTCGAGGTGACGCCCGACCGCCTGCTGATCTGCCCGGGCGCCCATAGCGCGCTGCTTGCCGTCATGAGCACGATCGCCCGCGCCGGCGACACGCTGGTCTCGGAGGCGATCACCTATCCGGGCGCCAGGGCGCTCGGCGCCCAGCTCGGGCTCAACCTGGTCGGCCTCGCGCTCGACGGCGAGGGCATCCTGCCGGACGCCTTCGAACAGGCCTGCCGCGACCATGCGCCGAAGGCGCTCTATTGCAATCCGACCCTGCTGAACCCGACCACCGCGACCATGTCGCTGCGCCGGCGCCATGCCCTGATCGCCATCGCAAGGCGCCACGGCGTGAAGATCATCGAGGACGACGCCTACGGCTGCATCCCGGTATCGCCGCCGCCGGCCTTCGCCGCCCTGGCGCCCGACGTGACCTATTACATCTCGGGCCTGGCCAAGAGCCTGGGGGCGGGGCTGCGCGTCGCCTATCTGGTCGCGCCCGACACCCGCAGCGTCTGGCCCCTGGCCAGCGCGCTGCGCGCGGCGACGGTCATGGCCTCGCCGCTCACGGTGGCGCTGGCCACCCATTGGATCCAGGAAGGGACGGCGGAACAGATGCTGCAGGCGGTGCGGATCGAATCGAAGGCCCGCCAGGCCCTGGTGCGCGAGATTCTGCCCGCCGGCTGTTACCAGACCGATCCCGAGGCCTTCCACCTCTGGGTCGCCCTGCCGCCGCCGTGGAGCCGGGCCGGCTTCACCGCCCAGATGCGCCATTCGGGCATCGGCGTCGTCGGCAGCGATGCCTTCACCGTCGCCGGCCCCCCGCCGGAAGCGGTGCGCGTCTGCCTCGGCGGCCTTGCCGACCGGCAGGCGGTGCGCCAGGCGCTGGAATTCATCGCCGACGCCCTGAGCCATCCCGCCCCCGCGGCGACCGCGAGCGTGATCTGACCTGTTCCCCCCTGCCGCCCCCCTTGCCGGCGGCAGGGATCACACGATCCGGCTGTCCGTCTTGCCCCAATAGGCGTCGCGGATCAGGCGCTTGTAGAGCTTGCCGGTCGGATGGCGCGGCAGTTCGGCCATGAAATCGACCTGGCGCGGCGCCTTGACATGGGACAGGTTGGCCCGGGCGAAGGCGATCAGCTCGGCGGCGAGCGCGGGCCCGGCCTCGGCGGGGTCCGCGGTCTGGACCACGGCGACCACCCTCTCGCCCATTTCCTCGTCCGGCGCGCCGACCACCGCGACATCGGCGACCCGCGGATGGGTGATCAGGAGATTCTCGATTTCCTGCGGGTAGATGTTCACGCCGCCCGAGATGATCATGAAACTCTTGCGGTCGGTCAGGTAGAGGTAACCGTCCTCGTCCATGCGGCCGACGTCGCCGATCGCGGTCCAGCCGCGGGCGTTGCGGCTTTCGGCAGTCTTTTCCGGGTCGTTGTGATAGACGAAGCCGGGGCCGCCCTCGAAATAGACCAGCCCCTCCTGCCCCAGCGGCAGCGGCTCGCCCGCCTCGTCGCAGATGCGGAGCGCCCCGAGCACCGCCCGCCCGACCGAGCCCTGGTGGGCCAGCCAGTCGCCGGGCGAGATCATGCACATCCCATTGCCTTCGGTGCCGGCATAATATTCGAAGACGATCGGCCCCCACCAGTCCAGCATCTGCCGCTTCACCGGCACGGGACAGGGGGCGGCGGCATGGACGGCGAATTTCAGCGACGACAGGTCGTGGGCCTGCCGCGCCGCTTGCGGCAGCTTCAGCATGCGCACGAAATGGGTGGGCACGAATTGCGCGGCATTGACGCGGTATTTCTCGATCAGGGCGAGGCAGGTCTCGGCGTCGAATTTCTCCATCACCACGACGGTGCCGCCGAGTTTCTGGATGGTCATGCACCAGCGCAGCGGCGCCGCATGATAGAGCGGTGCCGGCGAGAGATAGACCGTCTCCGCCCCGAGGCCGAAGACCCGGCTGACCAGCAGGCTGATCGGCGTTTCCGCGTCGATCGGCTGGCCGCTGAGCGGGACCTTGATGCCCTTGGGCCGCCCGGTGGTGCCGGAGGAATAGAGCATGTCCGAGCCCGCCGTCTCGTCGGCGATCGGGGTCGCGGGGAAGGCCTGCACCGCCGCGTCGTAATCCATGAACGGCGCCGGCGCCGCGCCCAGCGCATAGAGCGCGCGATCGGGCAGCAGCGCCGCGACCTCGGCCAACACGGGGCCGAGGGCGGCGGCCGCGATCAGCAGCCGGGCGCCGGAATCGCGGACGATATAGTCGACCTCCGGCGCCGTCAGCTTGGACGAGATGCAGGTGAAGAACAGGCCGGCGCGCTGGGCCGCCCAGGCGATGTCGAAATAGCGCGGCGTATTGTCGAGGAAGACGGCGATCGTATCGCCCGCCTGCAGCCCGAGGGCGCGAAAGAATTGCGCGCCGCGGTTCGACCGTTCGTCCAGGTCGCGGAAGGTGGTCACCGCGCCGGTCTCGGCCATGATGCAGGCCGGCTTGTCGGGATTGGTCCTGGCGTGGATCGAGGGATGCATGTCGCGGCTCCGGAGCAGATGCAGGGCTGCGGCGATCCTGGCACCGGCCGCGACGGCCGCCCCCAACCATCGGCGGGGCCGGCCTCGCACCCGTTTGCGCTCAGAAGATATAGGAGACGTTGAAACCGATGAAGTCGCGGTCGAGATAGGGATTGCGCGAGCCGCCCGAGCCGCCGCCGCCGCCCCAGCTTTTGAAATAGTTCACGTTCATCGCCCAATGCTCGCCGTATTCGGCCTTGAGGCCGAAATTCATCGAGGTCACGCTTTTCACGAAGCCGGGATTGGGCGCCGGCGTGATGCCGAACAGCCCGTGGGAAAAGCCGACCGAAGGCGTCAGGGTCACGCCGTCGAACACATTCGGGTAATCCCAGAAGAACAGGCCCTGCACGCCGCCCGACCATTTCGACGGGGTCTTCCCGGTGGCGGGGAAGCCCGGGCCGAGCACCGTCGCCGGCAGGGACGGCACCACTTCGAGCGGGCCGACGTTGAGGGGCCGGGTGCTGAAGCCGCTGAAGCCGTTCTGGCCATAGGCGGCATATTGCGTGCCGTCGTCCAGGTCGAAATACATGGCGCCGAATTCGACGAGGCCGATCAGCTGGTTGCAGCCGAGCAGGCGGGTGATGAAATCGGTGCCGCCGTAGATCTGGGTGAAGCGGATCGCCGCCTGCCAGGCGTCATGGCTTTCGTCGAGATAGAACTGGCGCCCGGGAATGTAGCGGTCGTCGAAGGCGACGCCGGGGGCATCGACCGTGGCCGCGACGCCGAAATTCGGCACGCAGACGGTGCCGACGCAGATCGGCGTCTCGGCGTCGCGCGTCACCTGGTCGATGGGCACGCCGCCGTTGGCATTATAGGCGGTGGCGAGGAAGGCCGGCTCCGAGATCCAGATCGGCACATTGTGCTTCCAGGAAATCTCGGCATTGATCGCGAGACGGAAGGGGTCGTACGTCGTGTTCAGGGCGAAGCCGATCATCTGCAACCCGGTCGGGTAGTAGATTTCGAGGCGGCCGTTCTCGATATTCTCCAACACCTTCGAGCGCGGCGAGGTGCCGAAGGGCGGATCGATCAGGGCGCCGCTGAGCGGGTTGGTCAGGGCGCCGAGCAGGTCGTTCACCGGCCCGCCGACGATGGTCGACAGGGCGGAGGTCAGGGCATTCAGCTGGTCGACGCCGAGCTGGTCCAGCAGCCCCTGCACCAGGGGCACCGGCGCCGCGCCCAGGTTGACGTTGCCCGTGCCATTGGCGAATTGCGGCGGCGACGTATAGCGGAACGACGGCAGCCGCGAGGTGTAATTCATGTAGTAAAGCTGGAACTCGGTATTGTTCAGCTCGGGCGAGAAATAGCGCAGGGACACGCCCCAGTCGTTCACGTCCGGATCGTCGTCCTGGTGGATCGGCAGGTTGGCCGCCAGCATCTGCCGCTGGGGATTGTCGTAGTCGGTCGGGTTGAGGCCGGTGCCGGCGGTATAGGTTCTGCGGTCGAGACCGTCGGTGAAGGTTTCGGTGAATTTCGCGCCGTTGCAGAAATTATCGGTGAAGGAGAAGAAGCTGCCGCAGGTATCGAGCTTGAACGGCTCGAAATCGAGCTGGTAGAAGGCTTCGACCGAGAACTGGTCGGTGATGCCGTAGCTGGCCGAGACCATCGGCACCGGGATCAGCGCGTCCTTCAGCTCGGCGCCGGGCACGCGGATGCGGGCGACGTCGATCGGATTGATCACCGAGATGCCGTTGATGGTGAACAGCGCCTCACCCCAGTTCAGGATCTGGCTGCCCACGGTCACGGTCAGCGGCCGGTCGGCCAGCGTGTAATCGCCGCGGATATAGTAGTCGAGGAGCTGGGCACCCCATTCCGCCTTCTTCTTCGCGCTCGGGGTGTAACGCCCGCTGGTATAGACGCGGTCGTCGGCCGCGAAATCGGCCAAATCGTTGTTGGAAGCGATCGAATCATAGAAGGCGTTGCCGCGGACATAGAACAGGTAGTTCTGCCACTTCAGGCTCAGTTCGGTGCGGACGTTGGTGATCTGGCTGAATACGTCGTATTTGTCGAAATTGAAATTGCCGTTGTCGTTGCCTGCCGAGATCAGGCCGCCGCCGTAGTAATAGCCGTAGTTCCGCGGGTCGCGGTCGGCCATGCGCACCTGGGCGCCGGTCGACAGCGAGACGATGATCGAGCCCGAGATCTCGTCGCTCAGGTCGAAATTATAGGCCGAGGCCGTGGCCGCGGCGAGGGCGACCGCCGAAGCGGCCATCAGGCCCAGCCGCCGGGACGACCGGCGTCCGCGCTTCCCGTCATTCATTGCATTTCCCCCTTCGTTCCAGGGGGCGGCCGCCTGTACCGGCGGCTCGCCCCCCATCCCCTGTTTCCCGATGGCGTGATCAGCGGCTGCCCATGCGGCGTATCGCATCCGGCGTGAACTTCGACGGATCGACGTCGTTCACGCTCCAGTTCAGCATCTTCTCCTCGTTCTTCAGGCCGAAGACGACATAGCGGCCGGACTGGATGTCGTAGGTCGCCTCGATCGCGGAGGAGCAGAGCGGAATGTCGTAGTAATTGGCGATCGGCCCGTCCTGGACCCGCCACAGGTCGCCGCGGGTGTCATAGGCCTCGACCACGGCGATGTTCCAGCTGTCCTCGTCGAGATAGTAGGTGCGGCGGGAATAGACGTGGCGGACACCTTCCTTCAACGTCGAATCGACGACGAAGACCCGGTGCAGCTCGTAGCGGCCGAGATCGGCATTGACCGTGCCGCCGGTCAGCAGTTCCTTGTAGCCGCGCTGGTCGGACATGTAATCATAGGCATTATAGCCGATGTACATCTCCTTCACGCCCTTCAGTTCGAAGCTGTAGCGGTCGGTGGCGCCGTTGTAGATGTCGAACTGGTCGGTGGTGGCGAGGCCGTCCGTGTTGTAGAGCGGATTGTCATAGGCAAGCTCGGGCGCCCGCAGCACGCGGCGCGTGCCCGGGTTGTACTGCCAGGCCTGGCGCGGCAGGTCCTTGGCGTTGATCGTGTCGAGCACCAGGATGATCGAGCCGGCAAGGCGCGCCGGCGCCGTGGTGATGTTCAGGTAGGAGATGCCGATATTCTTCAGCTGCGCGATGTCGGTGACGTCGCCGATCTCGGCCAGGCCGGGGCCGGAATAATGCATGATGCCTTCGTCCTGCGCCTTGAACAGGGCGTAGTCGCCACTGCGGTTGACCGCGGCCGAGGCGAAATAGCGCCGGAACTTGAAGCCGCGATAGCGCAGCCGGTGGTTCCAGATCGCCTCGACGCCGTTCTGCGGGATCGGGAAAGGCACGCCGAGGATGGCGTTGTTCAGGCCGTTCTGGTCCTCGGTCATGGTCGCCGTGACGGCGTTGCGGCGGCTCGCCTCCTCCACCCGCTCGGGCAGGGAGCAGGAGCGGCGGCTCTGATAGACCTTCAGCTTGAAATCGGGATAGAGCCGCAGCATCGCCTGATGCCCGGCGGTCAGTTTGGCCGCATATTGGGCCGCATTCGCCCCGGTGATCGTGTGCAGGACCTGGTCCCCGGCATAAGGGTGGACGTAATGCATGCCGGGCTTGTAGCCGGCGGGCGGCGTCCGGATGCCGCCGTCATAGGCCGGGATGGAACCGTCCGCATTGCCCGCGCGGACCGCCCCGACCGCGGTCAGGTCCTTGCCGAGACGGGCGGCCTCGGCCTCCGGGACTTTCGCCTGCGCGGGCGCCGCCGCGAAGCCGAGCGCCAGCAGGCCGGCGAGTGTCGTGATGAGCTTCATGCCTCTTTCCTCCCCGCGGCCAACGCCGAGGTTTTTGTATTCGTGCACGGCGGACAAGGTAGGAAGGGGCCGATCGGGCAGGCCCACCTAAGGATGGGCATGGGCCCGCAGAAATCCCCAATCTGGCGTCATTAAAAGAAAAGGCCCCGACGGCCGGGGCATGAGCCGGCGCATCGGGGCCGAGTTGGCGCACCGGTTGGGTGGAGGAGAACCGATACGCGCGGAGCGCGCGAGGACGACCGTCCCCGCGGGCCAGGCGACAGCGCCTGAGCCGGCGGGTTCGGTCGCGACGGCCGCAAGCTCCGCAGGCCGCCGTCGCGCGAGCAATAGGCGGCGGCCGCCCGGCCGGCCCCGAACCTTGGTCGGGGGTGGCCGTCAGTTCGAGAAACGCCGCAGGTTGCTCGGGGTGTAGAAGCCGTCCTCCGCTCGCCAGTCGAAGTTCAACTCGTAGGGTTCCTCGTTGTTCATGCCGAAGGCGAGATAGCGGTCGTCGTTCAGGTCGTAGAGCACTTCGACGGCGTAGAGCGGCACCGTCGCCTCGGTATATTGCAGCAGGTGCCCCTCGGCGACGCGCCAGAGCTGGCCGCGCCCGTCGTAATGATCGATGGCGAGGGCCGACCAGGTATCCTCGTCGAGATAGAACACGCGCTTGGCATAGATGTGGCGCTGGCCTTCCTTCAGCGTCGCCTCGACCGTCCACACCCGGTGCAGTTCGTAACGCAGGTGTTCCGGGTTCAGATGGCCCGGGCGGATGATGTCGTCATACTTGAGGGCGCGGGCATCGATACGGTTGGCGTTATAGGGGACATAGGTTTCGCGCTTGCCGATCAGCTTCCAGTCGTAGCGGTCGATGGCGCCGTTGTACATGTCGTAATTGTCGGTGGTGCGGGCGCCGTCCGCCGCCGTCCCCGGGTTGTCGTAGGCGACTTCGGGGGCGCGCAGGACCCGGCGCATGCCGGCGTTGTAGACCCAGGCCTGGCGCGCCTCCAGCACCTGGTTGACGGCATCGATCGCGAGCAGCGCGGTGCCGGCCAGGCGCTGCGGCGCCAGCACCCGCTGGACATCCATGAACAGCGTATTGTCGAGGTCGGGCCGGCCGGCGAAGGATGGCCGGAAGGAGATCATGTCGCGGATGATGACCGGGGCATAGGAACCGTTGCCCTGCACCACCGCCTGCAGCACCCGGCGGTCGATGGCCTCGCCGCGATAGCGCACCAGATGGTTCCAGATCGCTTCCTGGCCGGTCTTCGGCTGCGGGAAGGGCACGGTCGACTGGCCGAGGTTATTGATGCCGTTGCCGCCGTCCGCCAGTTCGGTCCGGCTCGCCTGGGCCTTGATCGCCGCATAGATCGCGGGCGGCAGGGCGGCGCTGCGCCGGGTCGGATAGACATTCATGTAATAGGTGCCGGCATAGCGTTTCAGCATGGCCGCCTGGCCGTCCGACAATTGGCCGCGATACTGGTCGAGATTGGCCGCCGTAATGCGGAACAGCGGCTTGTCGTCCGGATAGGGATCGGGCCGCGAGGTGCCGGGCACGATGCCCGGCAGGGGGACCGCCAGGCCGCCGTCCCAGGCGGGGATCGTGCCGGCGGCATTGCCCGCCCGTTCCGCCCCCGTCGGGGTGAGATCGGCGCCGAGGCGGGCAGCCTCGCCCTCCGTCATGCGGGCGGCGGCGGGCGATGCCAGCGCGAGACAGGCGATGGCCGAAAGCGCATGGAGTGCAGATCTGTTCACGTCATCCTCCCCGGCCGGTCTCAGAACCGGGCCGTCGCGCTCAGCGCGAAGAAGTCGCGGTCGTGGCCGTAGGTATAGTCCCCGCCGCTGAAAGTGGTGTAGGACGCCCCGACGCTGTAACCCTGATAGTCAAGGTCGACGCCGAGGCCGAGGCCGATCCGCCCCTCGGCGAAGGTGCCGTCGGCGGAATAGCCGTCGACGTCATGCGACCAGCTGACGAAGGGCTTGGCATTGATGCCGGCATAGACGCCCGGATAGTCGAAGACCGCCCGCGCCCGATAGCCCCAGGAGAAATCGCTGACATAGCCGTCGTTGGCGCATTTCTTCGCCGTCGTCTCGCGGCAGGCGCCGCCATAGGCGGCAATGCCGAAGACTGAACTGCGGCCGTAGCGGATCGTGTCCGACATATTGCCCAGCACTTCGAGCCCGGCCTCGCCGATCAGGGTAATGCCGGCGGCGCCGAGCGCCGGCGGCAAGGTCTTGAACGCGGTGACCTGGGCATGGGTCTGGCGCAGCTTGTCGTAGCCGTGCAGCAGTTCGCCCGCCGCCATGCCCCGCCAGACCGCCGAGATCGGCGTATCCACCGCCGTCCCGCCCGAAACCGCGGCGGCGATGATGTCGCTGGCATTGTATTGGACCGGCTGTTCCGGCCGGTAGCTGACCTCGCCCGAGACCGAGACGCCGCCGATCACAGTGGCGAAACTGACGCCGTAGAGCTGGATATCCTCGGGATATTCGGCGACATAGCGCGGGTTGCCGCCCCGCGGATCGCCCGGGATGAAGGGGGTGGCGCCATTGGCCGCCGTCGTCTTATAGGCGCTGATGAAGGGCAGGCGGCTGTGATAGTTGAGGAAATAGGCGCCCAGCTCGACATCGAGATCCTGCCAGAAATAGCGCAACGCGAAGCCGAACTGCCCCGTGTCCTCGGGCTTCAGGTCGGGGGCGCGTTTCGCGGTCACGCCGCCGGCGATGGTGGCCGCGTCGCCGCCCGTGCCCAGGGTGAAAGTGTTGCAGCCCTTGGCCAGGGCATCGACGGTCGAGAAGAACGTGCCGCAGCCGTCGATCTCGGTCGGCAGCCATTCGAACTGGTAGAAGGCTTCGAGGCTGAGATCGGGGGTCAGGCCCAGGTTGCCATAGGCCATGCCGACCGGCAGCAGGCCCTCCTTCAATTCCGCCCCGGGCCGGCGGAAGGCGTTGACGTCGACCGGGTTGATCACATTGATGCCGCCGGGGATGAAAGTGCTTTCGCCCCAGCTGACGACCTGGCGCCCGGCCCGCAGTTCGAGCGGCATGTCGCCGACATCGAGGCTGCCGCGGACATAGGCGTCGAGCAAGGCGACGCCGCTGAAGCGGGCGAGGTTGGCAAAGCCCGAATCATCCAGGTGCCGCCCCGCCCCGTAACCGCCGGCGATACTGCCGTGGTCCCGCTTGCCCTCGGAAAGCTCGTGGTCGTACCACGCCTTGCCGCTGACGACGGCGCCGAAATCGCCGAAGTCGAGCTTCAGTTCGGAGAACAGGCGCACCGTGCTCGACACGATCTCGCCCTTGCCGAAATTCAGCGAGCCGTCGTCGAAGGCATTGGACGAGGCCTGGCCCCCGGGCAGATTGCCCGGCGCGGCGAATTCGGGATCGGGCCGTTCGGCCCGGATCGACATGCCCGTGCTGATTACATTGTTGAAGGTGATGTCGGCATCGCCCAGCCTGAATTCCGCGGCCTGCGATCCGCCCGCGGTGCCGAAGGCACCGACGGCCAAGGCCGCCAAGGCGATGCGGCCTTTTCCCTGACTCCTGAACATGAGTCCCCCTGTCGTCCGCCGGGCAGTTCCCGGCGGATCGTTCTTGCCGTTTGACGGCCGTTGATCCGGCTTGTTCGAACGCAACCACAACGCCCGCAGCCCGAGCGTTGTGATCAATCTGGGCCCATCTTTCCGACCCCGTCCCATACCAAGGACGGGTATCGGTCAGGGCAGGTCGTCGATGCGGGTCGAGGCCAGGGTGCGGCGGCAGGCGCTGGGCGCCATGCCCGTGCCGCGGCGGAACAGGCGGTTGAAGCTGGCCGCCTCGGCAAAGCCGAGGTGGCGGGCGATTTCCGCGATCGGCAGCGTGCTGCGGCCGAGCAGGCGCACCGCCGCCTCGCAGATGATCTCGGTGCGGAGGTCGGAGAAATTCGTCCCTTCGGCCGCGAGATGGCGGCTGAGGCTGCGCGAACTGATATGCAAAAGGTCACTGACCGTCTCGAGCGCGACGATCTCGCCCGGGCGGCCGCGCAGGATGCGGCGCACCCGCTCGGTCAGGCCCGGCTCGTCGTCGACGAACAGCATGTATTCGGTCGGCCGGCTGGCCAGTTCCGCCAGCGCCCGGTGATCGCGGATATTGGGCAGGGCGGCCAGTTCGCCCGGAATGGAGAAGCCGAAGACCTCCGCCCGTTCCACCCGCCCGCGCAGGATGCCGGCCCAATCGTCGACGAAGGGGGCGGCGGCGGCCGGAACATGCAGCGTGCCGTCGAGGGTTCGCTGCCCGGTCAGCCAGACCGTGAGGCGCTGGAAGAACAGCAGTTGCACGAAGGGAAACAGCGGATGGGCGCGCTCCGGCCCGGCATCGGCCCAGACCAGGGCGATGCGGTCGCCCAGCATCCGGGCGGAGAGCGGCGGCGCCGGCGTCACCGTATTGTTGAAGCGGGCGCATTTCCGCCAGATGTCGAACAGGGTCGGCTCGCCCACCACCGCATCGGCGGCAAGGTGGAACGAGCCGAGCGCGATCGGCTCCGCCAGCAGCTTCAGGCCCTCGTCGTTCAGGCGGACGGCATAGCGGGTCAATTCGCGGGCGAAGTCGCGGTGGCTGGGCGCCCCCTCCGCCGGCAGTTCAAGGGGGCCGACCGCCGCCGGCCAGGGCCGGCCGAGCCGGGCCTGGAACGCCATCGCCGCCCGCTCCACGCCGGCCAGGGCCTGCCAGCGCGGCCCGCCGCCGGCAGGGGCGGCAGGGCTCGCGCCCCTTCGTTTCGCATCACCGGGCATGCGGCTCCTCCGCTGCGCAACCTGCCGGGGCAGGATGGCGCGATTTGGCGGAATCGATCAAGAAAATTGGCCCGTCCGGACATTCTGCCCGGGAAACTCCTGCCTTAAGATGGGCGCACAAGAAAACGGTACGGCAAAGCGACCAGTACCGGCCGGGGAGGAAACAATGACCATGGGAGCCACCCAGACCGATTCGATGCCGCCGGCGCGGCGCGGGGCCGTCCTCGCCCGGCCGCGCGTCGCCGGCGCCATTGCCGGCAGTCTGGCGCGGAATATCGTCACCGCGATCTTCGCCCCGCCGGGCAGCGGCAAATCCCGCGCGCTGGCCGACGCCCGGGCCGACCTCGCCGCCCGGCACGCCGCCGTCGCCTTCCTGTCCTGCACGCCGGATTGCGCCGATCCCGCGGTCTTCGCCGAAAGGCTGCGGCAGGCGGTGGGGGCGGCGGACGGCCCGCTCACGCCCGAGGCGGTGATCGAAGCCCTGCGCCCCGCACCCGGGCAGGAGGCCGCCTATCTCCTGATCGACGATTTCCACCATGCCGACCACAAGCCCCAGCGGCAATTGGTGGTCGAGAGTTTCCACCGCGCCGATGGCGCCATTCGCGTGCTGGCCACCGCCCGCCATCGCTTCCGCTGCGGCATGGGCAGCTTGCTGATCGACGGCAAGATGGAGGAGATCGGCCTCGCCGACCTCGCCTATGCGCCGTCGGAAGCCCGCGCCCTTTTCGCCGCTGCCCTCGCGCCCGAAGAGGAAAATGCGCTCGACACCATCATCCAGCGCGCCGATGGCTGGGCCGCCGCCCTGACGGTGGTGCATCGCCGGCTGGCGCGCGGCGAAAGCCTGCCCCAGATCGCCCGCGATTTTTCGGGCACGCTGCGCGAATTCACCGCCTATTTCGAGGATGCGGTCGCCCTGGTGCCGCAGGAAACCGCCGAACTCCTGCTCCTTCTCGCGCCTTTGGACGGGCTGAATGCCGATCTCGCCGAGGCGGTGACCGGCCGGCCCGCGGCCTTCGCGCTGATGCGGGCGGTCGATGCCTGCCCCTTCGTGACCGCGACCGGCAGCACCGGCTTCCGCCTGCACCCCCTGTTCCGCGACTATCTGACCGCGGTCGCCCGGGAACGCGACCCGGACCTGGTCAAGCTCGTCCTGATGACCGCGGCCGACTGGCACGAGGCGCGCCGCCATTGGGTGCTGGCCGCCACCTGCCGCCTGAAGGCCGGCCAGGGCGACGAGGCGGCGGCCCTGCTGTGCCGCCACGCCGACGATATCTTCGCCCGCGAAGGCAAGTCCGACGCGCTGATGCCCATGCTGGAACACCTGACGCCGACGATCCGGAAATCGCCGGACAACCTGTTCTGGATCAGCCGCAGCGTCGTCTTCCACGGCGATTTCCCCCGGGTGGCGCAATTGCTCGCCGATCCCGAGCGGATCTTCGGCGGCGGCAATTCGCTGCGCATGCGCCTGATCCAGATCCTGGTCGCCTTCGGTTTCGAGGAATTCGACCGCGTGCGCCAGGAAGGCTCGCGCTGGCTGATCGAAGCCGCGGATGCGCCGCCGATCGACCGCATCACCATCGCCATCGCGCTGGCCATGTCGGGCATGGCGCTGCTCGATCCGATCCGGGCGGCGGCGGCCCTCGACCTCGCCCGGGCCGAGGCCGCCCGCGGCGACAGCCAGTATCTCCGCGCCTGGATCGCCATCGTCGCCGCCCTGCACGCGCTTGACGGCGGCCTGCCGCTCGAAGCCCTGCGCCGCCTGGACGCGGTGCCGGCGGACATCGACCGCGGCAACGCCATCCGTCCCACCATCGAACTGGTCCGGGCCGCCGCCCTTCTCGACAGCGGCGCGGTCGAGGCGGCGGAACGGCTGATCGACCGCTATCTGGTCGCAGGGCTGCGCCACGGCGTCGCCGATACCGCGATCGCCGGGATCCGCGTCGCCATGGCCTCGAAGCTGCGCCGCGAGGGCATCGACGCCGCCCTGGCCCTGGCCAACGGCCTGGAGAACACCATCGAGCAGCGTTTCGGCCCGCGGGCGCGCAACCAGCTGCGGCTGCTGCGGATCGATGCCGCCCTCAGCCCCCGCGGCGGCCGCAGCGAGGGCAGCGGCCTGCGCCACCTCGCCGATCTCGACGTGCTGGCCCAGGCGAGCGTGCGCCACTGCCCCTCGATCGCGGAACAGATCCGCCTGGCCCTCGCCCGCCATCACCTGGCCCAGGGCGAGACGCGGCAGGTCATCGCCATCACCAGCACGATCATGGGCCCGGCGGCGACCAACCGGCGTTTCCGCGCCCATGCCGAAGCCTCGATCCTGCGCGCCGCCGCCCATCTCGCCGAAGGCGACAGCGGCCTGGCCATCAAATGCCTGTGGGCGGCGATCGAGCGCGCGGCGCCCGAGGGGCTGCACCAGTGCTTCCTCGACAATGCGATCCTGTTCCGCCTGCTGGCGCCGGCCCTGGCCGACCATGCCCGGCGCCTTGCCGGGCGGGTCGATCCCGCCTGCATCGCCCTTGCCGAGGCGATCGCTGATACCTGCGGCATCGCCGTCGCGGCGGCGGAGCCGGCCGCGGAGGAAGACGCGCCGGCGGAACCCCTGACGCCCGCAGAGGTCAAGGTCCTGACCCTGGCGGCCAGCGGCCTGAAGAACGCCGACATCGCAGCCCATATGCTGATCTCGCTGCCGACGATCAAATGGCACCTGCACAATGTCTTCAACAAATGGGAGGTGAAGACCCGGACCGCGGCCATCGCCAAGGCCCGGGCCAACGGCATCCTGGCCTGAGCCCCATCCTTGGTCGAGGTCGCGCCGCCCGCTTCGGCGATAAGGTTTGCCCGGCCGGCCGAAGGCGGCGGCGACCGACCGGGGAGGGATTTCAATGGTTACGATCGAAGCCTTGAGCGGCAGCGCGACGCGGCGCCTGTCGTGGGATACGCGGGTGTGGAAATTCTGCGCCTGGATGGGGCCGGTCTATATCGTCGGCTCGGTGATCGGCTTTGCCCTGATCGCCGGCTTCATGCCGCCGCCCGCCGCCCATTGGGGGCCGCAGGCGGTGGCGGACTTCTACACCGCCAACAGCCTGGGCATCCGCATCGGCATGGTGATCACCCTGCTGTTCCAGCCCCTCTACATCGTGTTCGCCGTCGCCATCGCCCAATTGATGCGCAAGGCCGAGGGCCGGTCGGCGGCACTGTCGACCATGCAGCTGATCGGCGCGGTGCTGACCTGGGTGATCATCGTCGTCGCCCTGTTCCTGTGGCTGACGGCGGCGTTCCGGCCCGAACTGCGCACGCCGCAGGACATCATGCTCCTGAACGATCTCGGCTGGATCACCATCGACGTGCAGATCACCTGCACCCTGCTCCAGTATATTCCCTTCGCCGTCCTGTTCCTGCGCGACCGGCGGGCAGCGCCGATCGTGCCGGCATGGCTGTGCTGGCTCACCTTCGCGGTCGGCGCGCTCTATATCTCCGACACGATGGTGCCCTTCTTCACCACCGGCCCCCTGGCCTGGAACGGCCTGATTTCCTTCTGGGCCGTCTACATCATGTTCTTCGTCTGGATCATTCCGGTCGCCTGCTACGTCATCCGCGGCGTCGACCGTTTCGCCGAGTGGGAGGACTGACCCCGCCCGGGGGCGTGATCTACAGGGTCACGCCCCCGCTGAGCATGACGGCCAGGGCGGCGGCCAGCCACAGGCCGGCGGCAAGGCGCAAGCCCCAGGGCGCAAGCCGCAAGTCCATGAAGTAATGCATGACCAGCGCCGCCTTGACCGCGGCGACCCCGGCGATCGCCGGCAGGGACCAGGCGAGGCCCGGGTGCTCGAACAGCCAGGCCGTGCCGCCGGTCAGGCCGGCGAGGACGATCCAGACGATGCCCAGTTCCTTCATGCGACACGCCCTCAGATCAGATAGAGAAGGGGGAAGATGACGAGCCACAGCACGTCGACGACATGCCAGTAGATGCCGAGGGCCTCGAGCCCGGGCGCCTGGCCGCATCTCGCGAGACGGCCGGCGAAGACATGGATCGCGACGATCCCGGCGACGACATGGAACAGGTGCAATATCGTGATCGCGAAATAATAGCCGAAGAAATCGCCGGGAACGGCCAGGGCCGCCGCCGCCGAATGGCGGTATTCGAACCCCTTCACGACCATGAACAGGGCCCCCCAGGCCATGGCCCCGCGCAGCAGCAGGGCGGCCCGCGCGGCGCGGCCGGCCCGCGCCTCGAGGACGGCAGCGGCCATGGCCCAGGAACTCGTCAGCAGGACCAGCGTATTGACCAGCCCGGGAAGCGGGTCGAGGCGGCCGCGGGCCGCGGCGAATTCGACCGGGGCCGCAAGCCTGTCGGCGGCGAAACTGCCGAACAGGGTGAGAAAGACGAGCGTATCGACGGCGAGCAGGATCCAGATGCCGATCCCGCCCGGCGGTTCGCGCCGGCCGTCCGTCCCGGACCGCGTTGGTACAAGCCGAGCTGTCATGATGCCTCCGATGACCGGCGCCCAGTCTCGCCGGCCGGCGCGCTTCGCCCCCCATCCTTGGTTCAGGGGGCCGCCGCCCCGGCCCGCCGACAATGGCCGCCCGGCACCACCAGCCCGCCACCGCAAGGAAGCCCCGCGCCATGACCGACACACCGCCCGCCGCCCGCCTCGACCTCGACGGCACCGGCCTTGCCGTCATCACCCTGAACCGGGGCGAGCGGGGCAACCCCTTCGGTTTCGAGATGGCCAGGGCGCTTCGCGACATCGCCCTGACCTGCGACGGCGATCCGGCGATCCGTGCCGTCCTGCTCAAGGCCGAGGGGCGGAATTTCTGCGTCGGCGGCGATCTCAACACTTTCGCCGCCGCCGGCAGCCTGTCCCGCGCGGTCCAGGACATGGTGTTCGATTTCCACGGCGCCCTGGCGAAACTGGCGCGCATGCGCAGCCCCCTGATCGTCGCCGTGCAGGGGGCCGCGGCCGGGGTCGGGGTTTCCCTGGTCGGGCTGGCCGATCTCGTCGTCGCCGGCGCCTCCGCCCATTTCACCACCGCCTATGGCGCCATCGGCTTTTCGACCGACGGCGGCATGAGCTACACCCTGCCCCGGCTGATCGGGCTGCGGCGGTTCCAGGAACTTTATCTGACCAACCGCCGCCTCGGCGCCGCCGAGGCCCAGGCGATCGGCCTGATCACCGAGGTCGTGCCGGACGAGACGGTGCAGGACCGCGCCCTGGCGCTAGCCCGGCAGATCGCGGCGGGGCCGACCGTCGCCTATGGCAAGCTGCGGCACTTGCTGCTGGCCAGCTATGGCAATGATTTCGAGGGCCATCTCGAAATGGAGGCGCGCCTCCTGGCCGAGGCCTGCCGCAGCGACGACGTGCAGGAAGGCATCGCCGCCGTCCTCGCCCGCCGCCGCCCGGCCTTCCAGGGCCGCTGAGCCCGCTCAGCGCCCGAGTTTCGCCCGGACCGCGGGCGGAACCCGGGCGAAATAATGGCCGACGGTGCGGGGCTCCACCTCGGGCTTCAGGCGCCACTGGCGGTCGAAATCGTCGCGCCGGTGGAAGGCCATGGGGGTCTCGCCATCGATCCCGTCCAGCCGGGCGGCGAAGGCCTCCAGCATGTCGCGCCGGGCGGCATCGTCGACATAGGGCACGGCATGGGCGAGGAAGGGCCGCATGACGTCGAAGCCGCAGAAGGCGAGGACGCCGTTCTGCAACGGCCAGAGATT
Source organism: Zavarzinia compransoris (assembly GCF_003173055.1). Taxonomy (NCBI): domain Bacteria; kingdom Pseudomonadati; phylum Pseudomonadota; class Alphaproteobacteria; order Rhodospirillales; family Zavarziniaceae; genus Zavarzinia; species Zavarzinia compransoris. Next base: position 573,865 of record NZ_QGLF01000002.1, on the reverse strand, counting down.
GACCTCGAGATCGCCGTTGATGCCGTCCGGCGCCAGCATCTGGCCGAAGGCGGCGGTCGTGGTCGCGATCAGGGCGCGCTTGCCGGCAAGGCCGCCCTTGTCGTACCAGCGCCCGCCGCCATAGGCGAAATCGAGGGCGAAGACCCGGTCGATCCAGCCTTTCATGATCGCCGGCACCGAAAACCACCACAGCGGAAATTGCAGGATCAGCAGGTCGCAGCGGCGCAGCTTCTCGATCTCGGCGGCGATGTCGGGGGCAAAGCCCATGGCCGGCAGGGCCGCGCGCTGTTCCTTGTCGTAGCGCATGAAATCCGGGTCGTGGCGGGCGGTGAAATCCGTCGGGCGGGCGACCGGATCGAAATTCATCGCATAGAGGTCGGAAACCTCCACCGGCCAGCCCCTGGCGGCGCAGACCGCCCGCGCCCGGGCCAGCAGGGCGGCGTTGAACGATTGCGGTTCCATATGCGCATAGACGATCAGGACGTTCATCGCGACTCCCCCAGGTGACCGCCGGCAAGGATCGGTGCGATCAGCCCCGCCCTTCCCCACCGAAAGAAGGGGGTGAGCCGGCGCCCGGCTGCCGAAATGGCCGAAGCAAATCGCGGGGAAACGCCATGATCGATCTCGATGCCGCCTATCTTTCCGAGGAACACCGCATGCTGCGCCAGCAATTGCGCCGCTTCATCGAGACCGAGGTGCGCCCCGCCGCCCCGGCCTGGGAAGAGGCGGGCCGCATCCCGCCGGACGTGTTCCGGCGCATGGGCGAGCTTGGCTTTCTCGGCCTGTCGATGCCGGCCGAACTGGGCGGCGCCGGCTTCGACACCCTCGGCTCGGTCGTCTTCGGCGAGGAACTGGGGCGGTCCGGCTTCGGCGGCTTCGGCGCCGCGGTCACCGACCATGCCGATATCGCCGCCCCGGTCCTGCGCCGCAACGGCACGGCGGAACAGAAGGCCCGCTATCTTCCCGACGTCATCGCCGGCCGCCGGCTGATGGGCCTCGGCGTCACCGAACCGGGCGGCGGTTCCGATCTCGTCGCCATGAAGACGGTGGCCCGGCGCGATGGCGACCATTACATCCTGAACGGCCAGAAGACCTTCATCACCAATGCGCTCAGCGCCGATCTCTTCGTCACCGTGGCCCGCACCGATCCGGAGGCGAAGGGCGCCGCCGGCTTTTCCCTGTTCCTGGTCGAGAAGGGAACCCCCGGCTTCTCCATCGGCGCCGGCTTCCGCAAGACCGGCTGGCTGTGCTCCGACATGAGCGACCTGTTCTTCGACGACTGCAGCCTGCCGGCGGAAAACCTGCTGGGGCCGGAGCATCGCGGCTTCTACCTGATGATGCAGGGGATCGAGCACGAGCGCCTGTCGATCGGCAGCCAATGCATCGGCCTGGCCGAACGGGCGGTCGAGATCACGCTGCGCTGGCTGAAGGAGCGCCCGGCCTATCGCCGCACCCTGTGGGACCTGCAGGCCGTGCGCCATGAAATGGCGGCGATCAGCGCCGACCTGGCGGCGGCGAAACTGCTGGTCTATCACGCCGCGGCCCGCAAGAGCCGGGGCGAGGACGCCCGCCTCGAATCGACCATGGTGAAGGCGCTGGCGCCCGAGCGGCTGAAAGCGGCCGTCGATCGCTGCGTGCAGCTGCACGGCGGCCTCGGCTACATGCGCGAGGCCGAGATCGAGCGGATCTGGCGCGACACCCGCCCCCATTCGCTGGGCGGCGGCGCCTCGCACGTCATGCTCGACGAGATCGCCAAGCTGCTGTGACGGCGCCGCGGTCTTTCAGTCCCGGACGCGAAAGACCGCCCGCCCCTGGGCGACCGGGCCCTGGGGCCCGCACAGCCGCGCCTGGGCGAAGCCGATGCCGCCGTCGACATGGGTCAGCACCGCCTCGCTCTCGATCCAGTCGCCGAGCCGGCCGGGGGCGAGGAATTCCGTCGACAGGGTGACCGTGGGCGTGAAGGCGGCGCCCCGGCCGGCCGCGAGCAGCACCTGTTCGCCGAGGGCGACATCCATCACGGTCATGATCATGCCGCCGTGGCAGATACCGCCCGGGTTGCAGTGGCGCTGGGCGATGCGAAAGCCGACCTGGAACCGCCCGTCCGCCACCCGGCGGTAGAGCGGGCCGACCAGCGCCATGAAATCCGGCAGGTCATAGGCCGCGAAGCCGGGCGGCGCCGGCGCCGGCTCAGGCACCGGTGAACACCGGGCGGCGCTTCTCGAACAGGGCGCGCACACCCTCCTTGAAATCGGCGCTGGCCGCCGCCCGGTCCTGGAGCTTGGCTTCGAGCGCGATCCCTTCGCGAAGGGTGTTCAGGGCCGCGGCCCGGAAGCTCTGCTTGGTCAGGCCGAGGGCGAGCGGCGCCCGTTCGGCCAGGCGCCCGGCCCAGGCGATCGCCTCGGCCGCCACCGCGTCGGGCGCCGCGATCCGGTTGGCGAGGCCAAGCTCGAGGCAGCGCGCCGCCGGGATGCGCTCCGCCTCGATCGCCAGCTGATAGGCCCGGTGATAGCCGAGCTGGCGCACCAGGAGCACCGACAGCCCGCCGTCCGGCAGCAGGCCGATATTGGAGAAGACGGAACAGAAATAGGCATCCTCGCCCATCACCACGAGGTCGGAGACCAGGGCGAAAGCGACGCCGATCCCGGTGGCGAGGCCGTTGACGGCGGCGATCACCGGCTTGTTCATGGTCGCGATACTCTCGAGCAGGCCGCCGTATTCGACATTGACCAGATCCTCGATCGTCTTCTCCTCGTGCACCTCGCGAAGGTCGGTGCCGGAGCAGAAGGCCCGCCCCGCCCCGGTGAGGACGACCGCGCGCACCGCCTTGTCGTGGCCGGCCCGCATCAGCGCCGCCTGCAGGTCGCGGCGCAGGCTGCCGTCCAGCGAATTCAGGGCGTCCGGCCGGTTCAGGGTGATGACGGCGACGCCGGCCGCCGGCTGGTCGTAGAGAATGGTCATTCGCGGGCTCCATCAATGCCGGCCCCCAGAATCCGGCCCGCCCCCTCTCGCGCCCCCGACCATGGATGGGGCAGGATGGAAAGCCCGGGTGTTAGGCCGGACAGGAACAGCGGAGGTAACGATATGCGTGGCTTTCCCTTCGGCCGGGCCGAGGAGCATCTTCGCCATGTGCCGATGGTCGCGGCGCTCGGCCTGCGCTTCCTGGCGCTGGGGCCGGGCCGGGCGAGCATGGCCATGCCGCCCGTAGCGGCGACGCGCGGCACGGCGGACGGGCCGCCCCATGCCGGCGCCGTCGTCGCCCTGCTGGACCATCTGTCGAGCTGCGCGGTCTTCGCCGCCCTGGACCGCTATCGCCCGACCGCGACCCTCGACCTCCGTCTCGATTTCATGGCGCCCCCGGATGTCCCGGGCGAGATCACCGCGGGCGCCGAATGCCTGGCCCTCGACGGCGACGTCGCCCATGTCCGGGCCGAGGCGCGGCAGGCGGACGGGCGGCTGGTCGCCCTGTCGACCGCGGTCTTCATGATCGGCAATTTCCCCGGCACCTCGGCGGCCGAGGACGACCTCGCGCAGCCGGGCGGGCCCGCCGCCCTGCCGCCGGCGGACATGCTGTTTCCCGCGCTGTGCCGGATCGAGGACGATGCGGACGGCTACCGCCTGCAGCCGTGCCGGCACCTGATCGGGGCGACGCCCCTGCCGGCGCTGCACGGCGGCGCCATCGGCGCGCTGCTGCTCGAAGCCGCGACCCGCGCCGGCCGGGGCCGCCGCCTGCGCAGCCTGTCGATCCACTACCTGCGCCCGGCCCCGGCCGGCCCCCTGCTGGCCGCGGTGCGGACGGAACGGGACGGCCGGCGCGCCGCCAGCCTTGCCCTTGCCGCCCTGGAGCGGGCGGGCGGCCCGGCCCTCGCCCTCGGCCGGGCTTCCCTCGCGGATTAGGAATTGGCCTCCAGCCAGTCCTGGCGCAGGCGGAACTTCAGCACCTTGCCGGCGGCATTGCGTGGCAGGGCGGCGACGAAGGCGACCGATTTCGGCAATTTGTAGCGGGCGATCCGCCCGGCCATGAAGTCCAGGATTTCCGCCTCCGTCGCCGCCCCTGCCGGGCGCAGCACGACGGCGGCGCGCACCGCCTCGCCCCAACGCGTGTCGGGAACGCCGAAGACCGCGACCTCGGCCACCGCCGGATGCTCGACCAGGACGCGCTCCACTTCCGCCGGGTAGACGTTTTCGGCGCCGGTGATGATCAGGTCCTTCAGCCGGTCACGGATGAAGAGATAGCCCCGCCCGTCGACCGAGCCGGCATCGCCGGTCAGCAGCCAGCCGTCGCGGAAGGTTTCCGCCGTCGCTTCCGGCCGGCGCCAGTAGCGATGCATGAGCCAGGGCGCCCGCACCGTGATCTCGCCGATCTCGCCCGGGGCCACTTCGTTGCCCGCGGCATCGGCGATGCGGACGGCGCAGCCGGGCAGCACCCGCCCGCAGGCGGCCAGCAGGCCGCGCTCGCCATGGTCCGCCGGTTGCAGGACGGTGATGATATTGGTCTCGCTCATGCCGTAGCACTGGATGAACTCGACCCCGCCCATGACCGCCAGCGCCCGCGCCAGCAAGGGTTCCGGGATGGCGGAAGCACCGTAGAAGATGCGCCGCAGGGGGCTGAGATCGGCGCCCGCCCGCGCTTGCGCCTCGACCAGCATCTGGATGATGGCCGGTACCGCGACCAGGGCGCCGATGCCGCCGGCCACCGCCTGCAAGGCCGCCGCCGCATCGAAATCCCGTTGCAGGACGACGCCGATCCCCTGTGCCAGGGCGAAGGTCATCAGGTCGAAGCCCGCCATGTGGAACAGGGGGACGAGCACCATCATCTCCTCCCCCGCCGCGGGCAGGGCGACATGCCGGGCGAAGGTCCCGATCAGGGCGCAGAAGGCGCGATCGAGGTGGCAGACGCCCTTGGGCCGGCCGGTGGTGCCGCTGGTATAAAGCTGGACGACGTCGCCGTCACCCGCGCCCGGCAGGTCCGGGTCCGTGTCCGGCACGGTGCCGAGCCAGGCATCCAGCCCCGCCACCTCGACGGCGCGGCAAGACAGGCCGGCGGCCAGGGCACCATGGTCTGGCCCCCCATGTTCTGGCCCGACGAAGACGAGGGCGGCCGCGCCGTCGTCGAGGGTGAAGGCGACCTCGTCCGCCGCAAGGCGGAAATTCACCGGCAGAACCACGGCGCCCGCCTTCAGGATGCCGCCGACCAGGGCCGGGTAGAGCAGGCCGTTCTTGTCGAGAATGGCCACCCGCGTGCCGGGCGCGATACCGTCACGGATCAGGGCTTGCGCGATCCGGTTGGTCAGGCGGTCGAGGGCGGCGAAACTCAACACGCCGGCGCCGAGGCGCACCGCCGGCCGCTCGGCCCAGGCCGGATCGCGCAGGCGATAGACGTCGGACAATCGCGTCAAGGCGGTCATGGCGTGTTTTCCTCCCGATCTGTCGTCGTCGCCGGAACCGGCAGCGTCACGCCACCCGGCGCGACGCATCGTCCGGCTGCAACCGGGCCTCGATCCCTGCCGGCGGCAGGAAGCGCTCGCCGTAGAGCGCGGCCAGTTCCCGCGCCCGTTCGAGGAAGGCCCCGATGCCGCGCGAAATCGCATATTGGAACACGCCGCCGGTATGGACCGGGAAGCCGAAGGCGAGGATCGAGCCGATATTGCCGTCGCGCAGGCTGGTGACCACGCCTTCGTCCAGGCATTTCAGGGCTTCGATCACCATGCGGAACATCAGGCGGTCCTGCACGTCGCGATGCGGCATCGGGTTGTCGCCGCCGAAAAGCTCGCGCAGGCCCGGCCAGATCCGCTTGCTGCCGTCGGGGAAATAGTCGTAGAAGCCCGCCCCCTCCAGCCGGCCGGGACGGCCCTGGTCGCACATCAGGGCGCATAGTTCGCCGCAGACGCCGAAACTCTTCGCGTAATCGTCGCCGAGCTGGGCGTCGAGGTCCTGGTTGGTGCGCTGCGCCCGCAGCAGCATGGACATCATCACCTCGTCCTGGACCGACAGGGGACCGACCGGCATGCCGGCCTGTTTCGCCAGATTCTCGATCAGGATGGGGGCGACGCCTTCCTTCAGCAGGATGTCGCCCTCGTCGGCGAAGACGCTGAACACGCGCGAGGTATAGAAACCGCGGCTGTCACGGACCACGATCGGCGTCTTCCGGATCTGCTGCACGAAGTCGAAGGCGCGGGCCAGGCATTCGTCGCCGGTCGCCGTGCCGCAGATGATCTCGACGATGTTCATCTTGTCGACCGGCGAGAAGAAATGCAGGCCGATGAAATTCGCCGGCCGCGCCACCCCCGCCGCCAGCAGGGTGATGGGCAGGGTCGAAGTATTGGTCGCCACCACCGCCTCGGGGCCGAGCACGGCTTCCGCCTCGCGCAGCACCGATTGCTTGAGGGCGACATCCTCGAACACCGCCTCGATCACGAGGTCGCAGCCGGCCATGTCGGCGATCGCCGCGGTCGGCCTGATGCGGGCCAGCGTCTCGTCCCGCGCCGCCCCGGTCAGGCTGCCCTTGGCGACGCGCCGGGCCAGGATATCGGCGCTATAGGCCTTGCCCGCTTCCGCCGCCGCCTCGGTGACGTCGCGCAGCACCACTTCGATGCCGGCGGTGGCGGCGGCAAAGGCGATGCCGCGCCCCATCATGCCCGCGCCGAGCACGCCGATGCGCGCGACCTTGGCCTTGCCCGGGCCCTTGGGCCGGCTGGCGCCGCCGTTGATCTCGTTCATCTGGAAGAACATGCTGGTGATCAGGTTCTCGGTCACCGGGTTCAGCAGCAGGTCGAGGAAGCCCCGCGTCTCCACCGCCATGGCGGCGTCGAAGCCGATCTGGGTCGATTCCGCGGCCACCGCCAGGATGCGCTCGGCCGCCGGCAGCAGGCCCCGGGTCTTCTTGAAGATCATCGCCGGGAAGACCGACAGCATGGGCGCATTCTCGCCCGAGAACATCGAGCCGCCGGGAATGGCGTAACCCTTTCGCTCCCAGGGCTGCGCCGCCTCCGGGCCGGTCGCGAGCCAGGCCCGGGCGCGGGCGAGAAGATCGGCGGGATCGGCCGCCAGTTCGTCGACCAGGCCCTGCGCCAAGGCTTCGCGCGGGTCCAGGCGGCGGCCCTCGGTCAGCAGCGGCAGCGCCTTCAGCAGGCCGAGCATGCGGACGCTGCGGACCACGCCGCCGGCGCCGGGCAGGATGCCGAGGGTGACCTCGGGAAAGGCGAACTGGATCTTGCGGTCGTCGACGGCGATGCGGCGATGGCAGGCGAGCGCCAGTTCGAGGCCGCCGCCCAGTGCCGAGCCGTTCAGCGCCGCGACCACGGGCACGCCCAGGGTTTCGAGCCGGCGCAGGCGCGCCTTCAGGCCGTCGAAGAACTGCCGGGCGGCATGATAGCCCTGGTGGCGCAACGCCAGCAGTTTCTCGATGTCGCCGCCGGCGACGAAGGTCGCCTTCGCCGAGGTGACGATAACGCCCTTCAGTGCCGCCCTGTCGGCCTCGAGCCGGGCCAGGATCTCGTCCAGCGCGGCCGAGAAATCGTCGTTCATGACATTGACCGGCCGGCCGGCCATGTCGAAGCTCACCGTGGCGATGCCGTCGGTGCCGAGGTCGTAGGTAGCGTCGCGCATGATCGATCCTTTCCGTCAGACGCGCTCGACGATGGCGGCAATGCCCATGCCGCCGCCGACGCAGAGGGTGCACAGGCCGCGCTTCAGCCCGCGGCGTTCCAATTCGTCCAGCACCGTGCCGATCAGCATGCCGCCGGTCGCCGCGATCGGATGGCCGAGGGCGATGGCGCCGCCGTTCACGTTGACCTTGTCTTCCGGCACCTTGAGGTCGTCCATGAAGCGCAGCACGACCGAGGCGAAGGCTTCGTTCACCTCGAACAGGTCGATGTCGTCGACCGTCAGCCCGGCCTTGGCCAGCGCCTTCCGGGTCGCCGGCGCGGGGCCGGTCAGCATGATGGTGCGTTCGGTCGAGACCACGGCAGTGGCGACGATGCGGCCGCGCGGCGCCTTGCCGATCGCCTTGCCCGCCGCCGCGGAACCGATCAGGACCGCGCTGGCGCCGTCGACCACGCCCGAGGAATTGCCGGCGGTATGGACATGGTCGATGCGGTCGATCTGCGGATAGCGGGCGATCGCCACCGCATCCATGCCCATGTCGCCCATCCTGGCGAAGGAGGGCTTCAGGGCGGCCAGCCCGTCGAGGGTGGTGTTCGGCTTGATGAATTCGTCGCGCGCCAGGATGGTCTCGCCGAAGCGGTCGCGCACGGGGACCACGCTGCGCTCGAAATGGCCCGCCTGCCGGGCCGCCGCGGCGCGCTGCTGCGAGCGGAGCGCATAGGCGTCGACCGCCTCGCGGTCGTAGCCGCCGAGGGTGGCGATCAGGTCCGCCGCCACCCCTTGCGAGACATAGGAGGTGGCGCCCATCAGCTCAGGGTCCAGGGCATAGGCGCCGCCCGCCGCCCCCATGGGCACCCGCGACATGGATTCGACCCCGCCCGCGACGACGAGATCCTCCATCCCGCTCGCGACCTTGGCGAAGGCGATGTTCACCGCCTCCAGGCCCGAGGCGCAGAACCGGTCGAGCTGGAAACCGGGCACGCCGTCGTCCCAGCCCGCCATCAGCGCCGCCGCCTTGCCGATGGCGGCGCCCTGTTCGCCGGTTGCCGAGGCGCAGCCCATGACCACGTCCTCGACCAGCGCGGTATCGAGATCGTGGCGCAGGCGCAGCGCTTCCAGCAGATCGGCCAGCAGGCGCACCGGCTTCACCGAATGCAGGGCGCCGTCCTGCTTGCCCTTGCCCCGCGGCGTGCGAAGGGCGTCGTAGATATAGGCCGTGGCTGTCATGGCACTCTTCCTGATGATCCGTCGCCCCAATGTCCGCGCCGCCCCCGGCCCCTGCCCCCGACTTTCGGCCGGGCGCTCAGAGCGAGCGGCCGATCAGTTCCTTCATGATCTCGTTGGTGCCGCCGTAGATCCGCTCGATGCGGCCGTCGGCATAGAGGCGGCCGATCGGGTAATCCATCATGTAGCCATAGCCGCCGAAGAGCTGGAGGCAGCGGTCGACCACCTCGCTTTGCTTGTCGGTCAGCCAGAACTTGGCCATGCACAGAACCTCGGCGTCGGCGGTGCCGTCCCTCATGCGCTCGATGACGTGATCGGCGAGCAGGCGGCTGACCAGCGCATCGGTCTTGATCTCGGCCAGTTCGAAGCGGGTGTTCTGGAACTCGATGATGCGCTTGCCGAAGGCTTCCCGTTCCCTGGTGTAGTCGAGGGTGAGATCATAGGCGTATTGGACATTGGCGGCGCCGGCGACGGCGATCATCGCCCGCTCGTAGGGCAGTTGCTCCATCATCTGGTAGAAGCCCCGCCCCTCGACGCCGCCGAGCAGCGCGTCTTCCGGCACTTCGCAATCGTCGAAGAACAATTCGCAGGTGTCGGAATAATGCAGCCCGACCTTGTCCAGCCGCTGGCCGACGCGGAAACCCGCGGTCTTGGTGTCGAACAGGATCAGGGACATGCCCTTGGCCCGTTCCTTCGGGTCGGTCTTCACCGCGAGGACGAGAAGATCGGCGGTCGAACCGTTGGTGATGAAAGTCTTCGAGCCGTTGACCAGATAGCCGCCCTGGCAGCGGACTGCCTTGGTCCTGGTATTCTGCAGATCGGAGCCACCGCCCGGCTCGGTCATGCCCATGCCGGCGATCAGTTCGCCGGAACAGAGCCCGGGCAGCCAGCGCGCCTTCTGCTCCGCCGTGCCATAGGCTTCGACGTAATGGGCGGCGATCACATGGATCGAGCGGCAGGCGCGAAAGCAATTGCCGCCGCCGCGCACCAGTTCCATCGAGATCAGCGCCTCATGGGTGATGTCGCCGCCGATGCCGCCGTGTTCCTCCGCGACATCGGTGCAGAGAAGGCCGAGGTCGCCCGCGCGGCGCCAGAGGTCGCGGTCGATATGCCCCTGGTCGGACCATGCCTTGATCTTCGGCGTGATCTCGGCGCCGATGAAGCGCACCACGGTGTCGCGCAGGGCTTCGAGTTCGGCATTCATCCAGGGGCGGGGCGGAACGGGCATCTCAAGGTCTCCTTGCCGGTCGTCGGCATCGGCGCCGGCGGGGGCGCCTGCTCCATCCGCTCGTAGAGCACCGGCGCCGCCCTGCCCCCAACCTAAGGCGGGGGCGCACCCCCGGCGGCGACCGCGGCTTCGAGTTCGTCCAGCATCTCGCCGGTGAAGACTGCGAGGCGCTGCATGCTGGGCAGGGTGTCGCGGCAGCCGGTGAAGCCGATGTTCACCTCGTCGGCATAGCTCGACAGGGTGATGTTCAGGGCCTGGCCGTGGAACAGCACCGAGGGGCCGTAAAGCTGGTCGACCCGCGCGCCGTTGAAATAGAGGCGTTCCCGCGGCCCGGGCACGTTGGAGATGACGAGATTGGCCGCCGGCGGTGTCCGCCCGCCGAGGCCGAGGATGATCTGGGCCATGCCCGGCGCCTGCACCAGCAGCGTATAGGTGCCGAGAGCGGCGGCGGGCACCGCCTCGTGCCGGGCCTTGCCCGCCTCGGCCGAGCGCCGGACGGCGTCGAGCCGGGCCAGGGGCTCGGCGATCTCGGTATGGAGCCGGGCGTAGATGAAACCGATGGCGTTGCCGACGCTGGCGTCGCCCGCCGCCCTGACGTTCACCGGCACCTGGGCGACCAGGGAACGCGCCGGCAGCAGCCCCACCTCCGCCAGATAGCGCCGGATCGCCCCGCCGCAGAGGGTGAGGAAGATGTCGTTCACGCTGGCGCCGGTCGCCCGCGCCACCGCCTTGAAGCGCGACAGGGGATAATGCTGGGTGGCGAAGCGGCGCTGGGCGCCGATCCGGCCGTTGAACAGGGTCGCCGGCGCCTGATAGGGCGCGGTCGAGGCATCGTCCCCCTTCAGATAGGCGCCGACGGCGAAATCGACCATGCCGCCCGCCATCGCCGGCATGGCGTTCAACCAGCGGGCGAGGCCGCCGCCCTTGGCGCGCGGCCGTACCCGGTCACGGGCATGCAGCATGCCGACCGCCCAGGGCGGCTGCATGTCCCGCGCCTCGGCCGCGGGGGAGAAGGTGCGGGCCATCAGGCGCGCGGCGCCCACCCCGTCCAGCTGGCCGTGGTGCAGCTTCATGTAGATGGCGAAGCGGCCGCCTTCGAGGCCTTCGATGACATGGCATTCCCACAGCGGCCGGTGCTGGTCCAGGCGGTGCGAATGCAGGCGCGAGACCAGGATGCCCAATTCCCGCTCGCCGCCGGGCGCCGGCAGCGCCGAATGGCGCAGATGGTAGTCGAGGTCGATCGCGGATGCCTCCAGCTCCTCCCAATGGGGCAGCGGCCAGCGCCGGAGCCGGTAGTTGAAGGGCGGCGCGAAATCCCGGCTTGCGCGCCATTGCGCGACGAAATCGCCGACGAAGCTCGGCGGCGCGCCGGCGGGCGGCGAAAGAATGGCCAGGGGGCCGAAATGGGCATGCGCCTCGGGCGTTTCGGCAAAGAACCAGGCCGCATCGAAGGGCGGCATCGAGATTTTCTTCGGCATCGGTCGGATCGTCTCCCGGATGGGGGTGTGGCGATCACGCCCTGGAACGCGGTGTGATCTCGCAGGCGGGCGGGCACAAAGAAGCCCCGGGGCGCGTCATGGCGCCCCGGGGTGAGTTGGCGCACCGGTCCGGTGGAGGGCTCGGGGTGCGCGGGATCGGCCGTGTCAGGCGAAATCGATGTGCAGCGGCAAGGTCTTCGGCCCGTTGACGAACCAGGACTGGGACATGGTGGGTTCGCCGTCGAAGGCGACGGCTTTCACCCGCGGCAGCAATTCCTCGAACAGGATGCGCATCTCCATCTTGGCCAGGTGCTGGCCGAGGCAGAGGTGGGGACCGTAACCGAAGGCGACATGGCGGTTCGGCTTGCGGTCGACCTTGAACTGGTCCGGATCTTCGAACACGGTCTCGTCGCGGTTGCCCGAGGCGTAGCAGAGCATGAGCCAGTCGCCCGCCGCGATCTGCCGCCCGCCCAGGTCCGTATCCTCGGCGGCCGAGCGCATGAAATGCTTCACCGGCGTGGTCCAGCGGATCGCCTCGTCGACGAAGCTCGGGATCAGGGCGGGATCCGCCTTCAGCCTGGCCCATTGGTCGGGGTTCTCGCACAGCGCCCAGACGCCGCCCGCGGTCGAGGACGAGGTGGTGTCATGGCCGGCGGAGGCGACGATGATGTAATAGCTCATCGCCTCGAAATCGGAGATCGGCTGGCCGTCGACCTGGGCATTGGCGATCACGCTCGCCAGGTCGTCGCGCGGGTTGGCCCGGCGGTCGGCGGACAGGGCGCCGAAATAGGCGTTGAAATCGGCGGCGACCGCGGTCAGCGACTGGACATAGGCGGCCGGGTCGCTCAATTGCGCGCGGGCGGTGTCCGGGTCCTGGGGCGCGAAGATTTCCTGCGTCAGGCGCAGCATGCGGGGCTCGTCGTGTTCCGGCACGCCCAGGATCTCCATCACCACATGCAGCGGATAGGAGAGCGCGAAATCGGCGACGAAGTCGCAGCGCCCACCGCGCGCCGCCAGCTTGTCGACCGCGGCCCGGGCGATGATGCGGATCCGCTCCTCCAGCTTGCGCAGGTTCGGGGGCATGAACCACGATTGGGTCAGCAGCCGGTACTTCAGGTGATCCGGCTCGTCCATATGCACCAGGGTGCGCAGGAATTGCGGGCTGCCCCCGGTCATTTCGCGGATCTGGGCGTCGCAGAACCGGTCGACCATGGTCGAGGAGCGGCTGCCGTAGGGGAAGACGGCGGCGCGCTTGCCGATGTCCTGAATGTCGGCGTGGCGGGTGACCACCCAGAAGGGATCGAAGCCGTCGATCTCGGCAAGGCCAAGCGGCTGATGGGCGCGCAGCCAGCGATAGGTGTCGTGCAGCCGGTGGTCGGCATAGGCCGCGTGATCGACCAGGGCCCTGGCGACATCCGCCGGGATCCGCGGGTCCGCCGCCTGCTGTGCAACTGCCTGGTTCATGTTCCTCCCCCTTAGTGCCGTTGGAGATCTGTGCCGTCGGGCGGACGCTAGCGGCCCGCGCGAAAAGCGGCCCCGCCTTTGGTTCGGGCCGCATCCTGGACCGATCATCCGGGCCCCGCGCCGCCGGGCCCCCGTCCAAGGATGGGTATGGTCGCGATCCGTGCCGGCGTAGACTGGCCGGACATACCAACCATAAGCACAAGCGTGGCCGCCCGCGGCGGACCACCGGTCCGGGAGGCCGGTCAGTTCATGTTCGATTATGTGATCGTCGGCGCGGGTTCCGCCGGCTGCGTTCTCGCCAACCGCCTGTCGGCCGACCCCACGGTCAAGGTGGCCCTGCTCGAAGCCGGCGGGCGGGACTGGAATCCCCTGATCCACATGCCGTCCGGCACGTTCAAGCTGGTCGGCGGCCGCTCGGTCAACTGGCATTACGAGACCGAGCCCCAGGCCCATCTCGGCGGCCGGCGCCTGTTCTGGCCGCGCGGCAAGGTGCTTGGCGGCTCCTCCTCGATCAACGGCATGGTCTATATCCGCGGCCACCGCGCCGATTACGACAGCTGGGCCCAGGCCGGCTGCCGCGGCTGGTCGTGGGACGAGGTGCTGCCCTATTTCAAACGCTCCGAACACAACGAGCGCGGCGCCAGCGACGCCCACGGCCTGGGCGGCCCCTTGAACGTCCAGGATTACGCCGAGCCCAACCCGCTGACCGAGATCTTCTTCGCCGCGGGCGAAGAGGCCGGCCTGCCGCGCAGCCCGGATTTCAACGACGGCGACCACCTGCTCGGCCTCGGCCCCTATCAGCGCACCTGCAAGGACAACCGCCGCTGGTCGACCGCCCGCGCCTTCCTGGCCCCGGCGCAGGCGCGCCCCAACCTGACCGTCATCACCCGCGCCCAGGCGACCAGGGTGCTGATCGAGGGCGGCCGCGCCACCGGCGTCGAGGTGGCGCGCGGGCGCCGGCGCGAGACCATCCGCGCGTCACGGGAAGTCCTGCTGGCCGGCGGGGCGATCAATTCGCCCCAGCTGCTGCTGCTCTCCGGCATCGGCCCGGCCGACGACTTGCGCCGCCACGGCATCGCCGTCGCGCACGACCTGCCGGGGGTCGGCCGGAACCTGCAGGATCACCTCGGCATCGGCGTCTATTGCGATTGCCCGGCCGGCCTTTCCTATGACGAATTGCTCGGCCCCTGGGGCCAGGTCATGACGCTGGCGCGCTATATCCTTCGCCGCAAGGGACCGGGGGCGAGCCACGGCTTCGAGGCGGGCGGCTATGCCGCCTCGCGCCCCGGCCTGGAGGCGCCGGACCTCCAGTGCTTCCACCTGTCCAGCCTTGCCGTCGACCACGGCCGCCAGCACCTGGGGGCCAAGGGCTCGCAGATCGACTTCTACCCGACCCGGCCGGCCTCGCGCGGGTATCTGGCCCTGCGCTCGGCCGATCCCCTGGCCGCGCCCCTGCTCCAGCCGAATTACCTGGAGGCGGCGGAAGACCTGGACTGCATGATCGAAAGCATCCGCATCGCCCGGGATATTTTCGCCGCCCGGGCCTTCGACGGCTATCGCGGGCGGGAAATCCGCCCCGGCGCCGAGGTCAGCGGCCGGGCGGCGCTGGCCGATTACATCCGGGCCCGGGCGGAAAGCGCCTATCACCCGGTCGGCACCGCCCGCATGGGCAGCGATCCCGATGCCGTGGTCGATCCCGACCTGAAGGTCCGCGGTATCGGCGGGCTGCGCGTCGTCGATGCCTCGATCATGCCGACCCTGATTTCCGGCAATACCAATGCGCCGGTGATCATGATCGCGGAAAAGGCGGCGGCGATGATCGCCGCCGCCGCCTGAGGCTCAGGCCGCCGCCATCAGGGCGTCGCGCATCAGGCCGTGCACCAGGTTGATCGCCTTGAGGGGCCGGATCATCACCTTGAAATCGGTGATCCGGCCTTCGGCGTTCCAGCGGAACATGTCGATGCCGTTGATGGTGATGCCGTCGATCACGGTCTCGAATTCGAGCACCGCCGAATCGTCGTTCCACCAGCTGTTCCGATAGGTGAAACTCCCATTCGCCAGCACCTTATGCGCGGTCGCCAGATATTTCGTGGTGATCGCCTTGCCCGCCTGGGGGGTGTGGACGACCGGCGACTGGAACACCGCGTCCTCCGCCAGGATGGTGTCGAGGGCGGCCATGTCGCCGCCCTCGAACAGGGCGAGCCAACGGGTGAGGGGTTCGGGCTGCATGTTATCCTCCGCTTTTCCGCCATCCTAACACGGCGGGCGGCCCCGCGTCCCCGGTCAGACCAGGAAGGCGAGGTTGTAGAGGGGCTCCGCATTGTTCACCAGGACGACCTTCTTCAGGACCATGCGGAAACCGTCCGCCTCCCGCCGCAGGACATAGTCGTTGCGGGCGGCCCACAGGGTCTCGCCCTTGATGTTCGATTCATAGATGAAGGCGTTGCAGCCGGCGGTGACCGTATCCCCCGCCGTCTCCAGGATCTCGATATTGGAGATGAGCCGGCGCAGGCGCGACTTCGGCGTCTGGCTGTAGCGCCGCCCGGTCATGAGCTGGCGCACGCGCAGGCCGATGCGCGAGCGGTTGTCGTAAAGGATCGACATTTCCATCTCGGGATTGCCGCCGTCACCGTTGGCCGGCACCCAATAGATGCCGTCGTCGGCCCAAAGCGCCTCCCAGTCGGCGTAACGATGCTCGTCCTGCAAGCGGGCCTCGCGGTAGATGAACTGGCCGACATCCTGCAGCAAGGCGAAATCCTGGGTCCCGACCGGCATCACGCGGCCTCCATCAGCGAACGATAGTGGCGCCAGATGCCGCGGGTCGTGGTCTCGTCGGTGGCGCAGCCGACGAGGTAACCCTGTTCGTCCTGGCGCTCGCGGTGGCGGCCCCGCCCGATGTAGAGCCATTCGGGATTGGACAGGCCGACGCCGATCTGCGTCCCCTCGTACATCACCGCATCGTCGGCAAGCAGGAAGCCGGCCGGCCCGACCGAGCCCATGGTCTGCTGGCGCAGGCGGCGGTTGATGTCGGGCGCGCCCTTGAACTGGAGCGCGGTCACATGCTGCACGGTCTGGTCGACCGCCAGCGGCTGGATCGAGAACAGCTGGATCTCGGCGATGAAGAGATTGGGGTAGATCATGACGTGGGGCACGCCGTCGATCATGATCTCGCGCGCCTTGTCCTCGCCGTAAGCCTCGTTCATACGGGCGACATAGTCGGGCAGGCGGGCCGGGGTGGTGCCGAACCAGCTCAAGGGTTCGGCGCGCTTGCGGAATTCGGGCCGGAGATCGATCTCGGTATGGCCGTTGCCGAGATAGCGCGCCAGCGACAGGGACTTGTCGCCATAGAGTTCGGTGATGCGGCTGCCCGAGACCTGGAAGATCGAGGAATGGACGAAACCGGGGTGGTAGCCGTCGGTCTCGTTCTCGACCACGAATTTCCAGTTCGCCTTCACCTTGTGCTTCAGGAAGCCGCAGGTCAGTTCCACCTCGCCGGTCGGCGAATTGCGGCACACCTCATCGATGATGCCCTTGGCGGCCCCCAGGTGCTCGTCCAGGCTCGGCCCCTCGGCCGCCATGGAGGCGAAGACGAAGCCGCGATAAGCCTCGACCCGCGCCACCCGGCCGAGGCCGAGCCCCTCCCGGTCCACCCCCTCGTAACCCGAGGGGAAGGGCATGCCGCGCATGCTGCCGTCGGCGTTGAAGGTCCAGCCGTGATAGGGACAGGTGAAACTGCGCGCCGTGCCCCGTTCCGAAACGCAGACATGGTTGCCCCGGTGCGGGCAGCGGTTGTGCAGCAGGCCGACCTTGCCGTCGCGGCCCCGGATCATCAGCACGGGCTCGGGCCCGACCGACTTCATGACATAATCGAAGGGCTTGGGCACTTCGCTCTCATGGCCGACATAGACCCAGGTCCGGCGCCAGATCCGCTCCAGTTCCAAAGCATAGATCGCCGGATCGGTATAGAGCGAGCCGTGGACGCGGTCGGCCTCGATCAGGGCGTCCCAGTCGATCGGCCTTTCGATCGGCCCGGCCGGCACGGCCGGTGGGCGGGCGGCAACATGGCTGTTCATGCGGTCCTCCGGCTGGGTGCCTGGCGCACCCTTGGTTCTGTCAGCGCCCGCAATTAATAGACCGACGCGTCGGTCTATGTCAATAAGCGATCGGTCGGCGACGGCGGGGCCGCTTTACAAGGCGGCGTCGTTCATGCGACAGGCTTTGGAGACCATTTGGAAACCCGGCCGGGTTTCCAAATGGTCTCTTAGCGAAAAACAGCCGAGGGGGATCGATGCCGCGCATCCGGGCCGACGATTACGACGCGAAACAGCGGGCCATTCTCGACAATGCGGCCGCGCTGTTTGCCGCCGTCGGCTATCCGAACGCGAAGATGCTGGAGATCGCCAAGGTCTGCGGCGCAACCAAATCGATGCTCTATCACTATTTCGCGACCAAGGACGACCTGCTCTTCGCCCTGCTCAGCGAGCATCTGGAACGCCTGATCGCCGATGCCGACGACGTGCTCGACGCGGCGGGGCCGGCCGAAGGGCGCTTCACCCGCTTCGTCGAACTCTATGTCCGGAAGTCGGCGGAATCGCGCCAGCGCCACGTCAGCGCCATGAACGATGCGAAATTCCTGCCGGCGCCGTTGCAGGCCCGGATCCATGACCTCGAGGCCCAAGTGGTCGCCCGCGTCGCCGCCCTGCTGCGCCCCCTGAAGCCCGGCCTCGGCGACGATCTCTACAAGCCCTATGCCCTGCTCCTGCTCGGCATGCTGAACTGGACCGACTATTGGTACGACCCGGCCGGCCGGATCCCGCCCGACGACCTGCGCGACCGGATTTCCGGCCTCTTCCTCGCCGGCTTCCTGGCCGCCGCGCCGGGGTAGGCTCACAACGCTTATAATTACAGTCCGACGCGTCGGTTTATCTTGACTTCGCGTGGCTGCGCCTGCTTCCTGAACGCCCACCGGGGCAGACGAGGAGGCAAGAGCGCCATGATCCTGATCAGCACGCGGCCGGAGGACGGCGTCGTCCTTCTGCAATTGAACCGGCCGGCGGCGCGGAACGCCCTCGATCTCGAGCTGCGCCGCGCCCTGGCCGCCGCATTCGACGCGCTGGCCGATGATCCCGCCGCCCGCGCGGTCGTCGTCACCGGCAATGACGAAGCCTTCGCCGCCGGCGCCGACATCGCCATGCTCGCCACCCGCAGCCCGCGCGAGGTCGAGGCGCTGGGCCTGCACCGGCTGTGGCGCAGCATCGCCGAGTTCCCGAAGCCGGTGATCGCCGCGGTCAACGGTTTCGCCCTGGGCGGCGGCTGCGAACTGGCCATGCATGCGGACCTGATCGTGGCCGGCGAGGGGGCGAAATTCGGCCAGCCGGAACTGAAGGTCGGCATCATCCCGGGGGCGGGCGGGACCCAGCGCCTGGTCCGCCTGATCGGCCGCACCCGGACGATGCGCCTGCTGCTCTCGGGCGAGATGATCTCGGGCCGCGAGGCCTTCGACTGGGGCCTCGCCAGCCATCTCGCCGCCGACGAGGAGGTCCTGGCCACCGCCCTGCGGCTGGCGGCGCGCATCGCCGCCCTGCCGGCCGGCGCCTGTGCCCTGGTCAAGGAGCTTGTGCTCCAGGCCGCCGACCTGCCGCTCGATGCCGCCCTCGCCCTCGAACGCAAGAGTTTCTGGCTGAGCTTCGACACCCCCGACCAGCGCGAGGGCATGGCCGCCTTCCTCGAAAAGCGCCGGCCCCGCTTCAACGGGACTGATCCGGCCTGACCCCCGTCAGCGCGCCGCCTCCGGGGTCAGCAGCGACAGGCCGAGGGCGGCGCGCCGGACCAGCCAGGGGCTGGGGCGATAGCGGGGATCGCCGGTCGCCGCCTGCATCCCGCGCAGAATGTCCAGGATACGCCCGGCGCCGATGCGGTCGCCCCAGGCCAGCGGCCCGGCCGGATAGCCGAGGCCGAGTTTCACCGCATCCTCGATATCGGCGACGGCGGCGATGCCGCGCCCGGCGATGGCGCAGGCGATATTGACGATCGCCGCCAGCACCCGCTGGCTGACGAAGCCCGGGCTGTCGTTGATCACCGTCACCCCGGTGCCGTCGGCCCCCAGCAGGGCCTGGGCCGCATCCCGCGCCCCGGCCCCGGTGACCGCGGTCAGCATCAAGGTCCGGTGGCGGTCGAGCCCGGGCAGCGGATCGACGGCGACACAGCGCGCGGCATCGAGGCCGAGGGCAAGGGCGGCCGCCGTCGCCTCCCCGCCCCAGGGCTGGATCAGTTGAAGGTCGGCCGCCGCCGCCCGTTCGGCGATCCTTGCGCCGGCCGCCTCGACCAGGGCGGCCAGGGCGCCGTGGTCCGCCGCCGCGGGATCGATCCAGACCGCGACCGGCCCGGGCAGGGGCGGCAGGGGCGCCGGTTCCGGCACCCGGGCCGTGCCGCCGTCGTAGCGATACCAGCCCTCGCCGCTCTTCCGGCCATAGAGACCGGCGGCGACCCGCGGCGGCACCAGGGACGACGGGCGATAGCGCGGGTCCTGCTGGAACTGGTCGTAGATCGAGGTCATGACCTTGCCCGAGACGTCGAGACCGGTCAGGTCCATCAATTCGAAGGGCCCCATGCGAAAGCCCGCGGCCTCGCGCAGGATCCGGTCGACCGCGGCCGGCGTCGCCACGCCCTCCTCGACGATGCGCAAGCCTTCGGTATAGAGGCCGCGGCCGGCGTGATTGACCAGAAAGCCGGGCTGGTCCGCCGCGACCACCGCCCGATGGCCGGTCGCCGCCACCAGGGCGCGCAGCCTTTCGACCGCCGCCGCCCCGGTGCGCACCGCCGCGATCACCTCGACCACCTTCATCAGGGGGACCGGATTGAAGAAATGCAGGCCGGCGACCCGCTCGGGCCGGGTGCAGGCGGCGGCGATCTCCGCCACCGTCAGGGACGAGGTATTGGTCGCCAGGATCGTATCGTCCGCGACCACACCTTCAAGCGCGCGGAACAGGTCGCGTTTCACCGCGAGGTCTTCGACCACCGCCTCGACGACGACGGCGCAGGGCGACAGCGCCGCCAGGTCGTCCGCCGCCGCCAGGCCGGCCACCGCCCGGTCCCGTGCCGCCCGGGTCAGGCGGCCCTTGCCGTGCAGCAGGTCGAAGGTCGCGGTCACCGCCTGCACCGCCGCCGCCGCCGCGCCCGGGGCGGCATCGAAGGCGAGCACGGGGAAACCGGCCTGGGCGAACAGCTGAAGGATGCCGCGCCCCATGGTGCCGGCGCCGACGACACCGATGGCCGGGAAAATCTGCACTGTCATGGTCGCACTCTCAGAGGTCGGTGAAATCGGCGGCCCGCCGGTTCATGAAGGCACCGTAACCTTCCGCGAATTCGGCCCCGGTCAGGCAGCGGGCCTGATCGTCGGCCTCGCGCACCAGTTCGGCGGCCAGGGTGGCGCTCGGGGCTTCCAGCCGCCGGTTCATGCGCCGAAGCGCGTCGCGCGGCAGCTGGGCGAGGGCGGCCGCCCGCTCGATCGCCCGCGCCATCACGGCATCGTCCGCCGTCACCTCGTCGGCCAGGCCCAGGCGGTGGGCCTCGGCCCCGTCGAGCGGCCCGCCGCCGGTCAGCAGGCGCCGCGCCGCCGGCAGGCCGACCCGCCGGGGCAGGGTCAGCATCTGCCCCCAGTCGGGCGTCAGGCCCAGTTTCAGGAAGGGGAACAGGATGCGGGTTCCCGTCCCGACGATGATCTCGTCGCCGAGCAGGGCAAGGCCAATCGCGCCGCCGGCACCGACCCCCTCGATGGCGCTGACCACGGCGCAGGGCGCCTCGGCGATCAGGCGGCAGAGGTTGTGGATATGGGCCATGCGTTCCCGCGCCGCCGCCTCGTCCAGCCCGGCCATGCTGGGCAGGTCGCCCCCGGCCGAGAACACGCCGCCGGTGCCGCCGAGCACCAGGGCGCGCACCCCGGGATCGGCGGCAAGCTCCCGCAGCGCATCGGTCATCGCCTGGCGCACGGCGTGATCGATGGCGTTGCGCTTGTCCGGCCGGTTGATCAGCAGGCGCGCGACCCGGGGCGCCGGCCGGTCGAGGGTGATCACCGCCGCGGCCACGGTCAAGCCCCCTCCAGCCCGACGATGGAGACCGAGCAGACATTCTGCGACGGCTGGCCGCCCAGGTTGTGGGTCAGGCCGATGCGGGGCCCGGGCAATTGCCGCGCCCCGGCCCGGCCCAGCAATTGGAGATACATTTCATAGAGCATGCGGATGCCGCTGGCGCCGATCGGATGGCCGAAGCATTTCAGGCCGCCGTCGATCTGGCAGGGCACCGCGCCGTCGGCATCGAAGACCCCGTCGAGAACGTCGCGCACCGCCTGCCCCGGCTCCGACAGGCCGAGGTCTTCCATGGTCACCAGTTCGGTGATCGAGAAGCAATCGTGCACCTCGGTCATGCTGATGTCGCGGCGGGGGTCGGCGATCCCGGCCTCGGCATAGGCGCGGCGGGCGGCGACCCGGGCGGTATGGACATAGCTGCCGTCCCATTCGCTGCCCTGCATCTCCCAGCCGTTGGAGGCGACGACCTGCAACGCCTTGAAGGTGACGAGATCGGTCTTGCCCAGCGCCCGGGCGAGGTCCGGCCGGGTGACGATCACCGCCGCCGCGCCGTCGGAGACGCCGCAGCAATCGAACAGGCCCAGCGGCTCGGCGATGATCGGCGCCTTCAGCACCTGGTCCTCGGTGATCACATTGCGCAGGTGCGCCTTCGGGTTGCGGGCGCCGTTGGCGTGGCTCTTGACCGAGACATGGGCGATCGCACGCTTGAGCAGAGCGGCGTCGACGCGGTGCCGGCTGCGGTAGGCGGCGGCGAGCTGGGCGAAATTCGCCGGCGCCACCGCGTTCGGATACCATTGCGGGATATAGGTGCCGACGGTCGCGACCGGCAGGCCGCCATAGCCCGTGTCCTTCAGCTTCTCGACCCCGACCGCAAGGGCGATGTCGCAGGCCCCGGCGGCGACGGCATAGACCGCGGCGCGGATCGCCTCCGAACCGCCGGCGCAGAAATTCTCCACCCGGGTGACGCCGATATCCGGCAGGCGCAGGGCGATCGCCAGCGGCGTGCCGCCCCGGCCGGTGCCGACGTCGTCCATATGGGTCGAGAACCAGGCGGCGTCGATCTGTTCCGGGGCGACGCCGGCATCGGCCAGGGCCTCGCCATAGGCTTCGACCATCAGGTCCTCGGGGCTGGCGTTCCAGCGCTCGCCGAAGCGGCTGCAGCCCATGCCGAGAATGGCGACGCGATCCTTGATGCCTGTGGCCATGGCCTTACTCCGCAGCGTGTCGTTCGAGGGGCTGGAGCGGTTGCACCGGCACCGCCTTCCAGAAATAGCGGGTGTAACCGCGCAGATCGTCGATATCCTTGATCCGGAACGCCATCTCGACCCGGGTGCCGGCCTCGATGTCGCCCTTGGCGACATCGGTGAATTCCATCAATATGCGGCCGCCGCCGTCGAAATCGACCTGGCCGTAGGTGTGCGGCGGCGAGCGGTGGAACGACAGATATTCCGCCGACCAACTGAGCACCGTGCCCTGGCGCTCCGCCAGCTTGTACGGCTCCTGAGTGTCGAGGCGGGCGCCGCCCTGGCCCTGGGTCAGGCGCGAGGGCGGGAAATGCACCCGGCCGGTCTCGCGGCAGCGCCCGCCGACCAGGCCGAGGATGGCCGCGCGGTGGCGATAGGCGGTGGTCAGCGCCGTCTTCCGGTCCTGTTCCCCGCGCATCCCGCGTTCCAGCGCCAATTGCCCCTTGAAGGACAGGAATTTGGTATAGTTCCGCTCGGCGACGCCCCGGGCCAGCCAGCCCGCGACGCCCCGGACCGGCCGGAACGACGTGATCGCCTCGGTCACGCGGAAGACCACGGCTTCCGCGCCGCTGCCGAACTGGGCGGCGACGATCACCGCACCCGGCTTCGCCCGTTCGAGGACATGGGCGAGCAGCAGCAGGACATGGCCGGTGCCGGTATCGCCGATCCGGTCCAGCAGGGCGTCGGTCACCGCCGCCGCCGGCACGCCGCAGCGCGCCGCGACCTGTTCGTCCGCCTTGCGGAACACGGTCGGGAAGATGAAATGGTCGACGGCAGCGGCCGCGACCCCGGCGCGGGCCAAGGCCGCCGTCACCGCCCGCGGCACCAGTTGGCCGATGCCCTCGTCGCGGATCCAGCGTTCTTCCCAGGCATAGTCGGTCTCGCGCCCGGCCTCGCGGAAATGGTCGACGAAATCGGCCGTCACCGTCGCCGCCCCCAGGCATTCCGCCAGCACGTCGCCGTCGCCGAGCAGCAGCGCCCCGGCCCCGTCGCCGAAATCGAGTTCCTGGGGGCTGGCGGCGGTGGCCCGGCGCTCGTCGGCGCCGAGGACGAGGGCGTGCCCGCCCTCCGCCCGCACCCGGGCGAGGCCCTGGGCCAGGGCCGACAGCCCGGCGCGCTGGGTGCCGCCGATATCCGTCGCCGCGGTTTCGGGCGCCAGCGTCAGGGCTTCGCAGACGATGCCGGCATTCAGCCGTTCGGCGAAGGGCAGCGTGCAGGAGGCGAGGAACACCGCCCCGACATGGCGCCGGTCCTCGCCCGGGCCGAGGCAGTCGCGGGCGGCGGCGACCGCCATGGTGAGACTATCCTCATCCCAATTGGCCAGGGCCCGGCTGCCCTTGGCCCGGGCGGCCAGATTGGGGGCATACCAGGCATTGGCCTCGGCCACCGCGCGGCGTTCCAGGCGCAGGCGCGGGATGTAACCCCCATAGGCAATGATCCCAACCATCTTCAGTCCTCGTCCTTGTCGAAATGGGCCGCCAGGAAATCGCCGATCGCCGCGATCGCCGCCCGCGCCTCGGGCAGGTCGCGGGGGAATTGCTGGAAGACATGGATCATGTCGGGATAGACCTGCAATTCGGCCGCCACCCCCGCCGCCTGCGCCCGTTCGGCGAAGGCGACGGAATCGCTCAGCACCGTCTCGCGGTCGCCGACCTGCAACAGCAGGGGCGGCAGGCCGCGCGGATCGGCGAACAGGGGCGAGGCCAGAGGATCCATCGGATCGCCGTCCTCGCCCAGATATTGCGCCGCCATGGCCTGGATCATCGGGCGCTGGTGGATGGGATCGGCGGCGCTGCGGGTCCGATAGCTCTCGCCCGATGCCGTCAGGTCGGTCCAGACCGAGAGCAGCGCCGCCGCCGCCGGCAGCGCCTGCCCCTTGCCCCGGAGGGCGAGCAAGGTCGAAAGCGCAAGGCCGCCGCCCGCCGAATCCCCGGCGAACGCCAGCCGCCCGGGCGCGAAGCCGGCCGCGCGCAGCCAGCCATAGGCCGCGACCGCATCCTCGAGGGCGGCGGGAAAGCGGTGCTCCGGCGCCAGCCGGTAGGCGAGGCCGAGCACGGCGCAGCCGGCGGCGGCCGAGATTGCCGCCATCAATTCCCGATGCGACAGGGGCGAGCCGACCTGAAATCCCCCGCCGTGCAGGTAGAGGACGGCCCGGTCGCGCCGCGTGCCGGGGGCACGCATCCATTCCGCCGCCAGGGGACCGACGGCGACCGGCTCGACCGCCACCCCCGCCGGGGTATGGCCGAACAGGCCGTCCCAATCCGCGCGCATGCGGGCGACCGGGGTCGAACGCCGCCAGCCGCCGTAGACGGCCTTGACCCGGGCGGTCACCGCATCGACGGGCCGGGTTCCATCGCTCGCTGCCGTCATCCCCCGCACCCCATGCCGCCCGAGACGCCGATGGTCTCGCCGGTGATGAAGCCGGCCGCCTCGCCGGCCAGGAAGCCGACCAGGGCGGCGACTTCCGCCGGCGTGCCCAGGCGCCCGACCAGGGTCGCCGCCGTCATCGCCCGCAGCAGTTTGTCCCCGCCCGCGGCGACCGCCGCTTGCAGCAGGGGCGTGTCCACCGGCCCGGGCAGCACGGCATTGGCGGTAATGCCCCGGGTGCCGTTTTCCCGCGCGATCGATTTGGTGAAGGCGATCACCCCGCCCTTGGCGGCGGCATAGACTGCCCCCCCGCGGGAGCCGAGGCGCCCCGCCTCGGAAGCGATGTTGACGATGCGGCCGAAGCCGCGCGCCTGCATCGCCGGCAGCACCGCATGGGTGGCGGCAAAGACCGCGAACAGGTTGACCGCCATCAATTGCTGCCAGTCCGCTGCCGTGGTCTGGGTGAAGAAGGCGTGCTGGTCCTTGCCGGCATTGTTCACCAGGATGTCGAAGGGGCCGGTTTCGGCGACCGCCGCCGCCACCCGCGCGGCATCGGTAACATCCAGGGTGACGGCGCTGCCGCCGGTCGCCCCGGCCACCGCCGCCGCCGCCGCGCCGTCGATATCGGCAACGACGACAGCGGCGCCGAGTGCCGCAAGCTGGCGGCAGACCGCCGCGCCGATGCCCTGGCCGCCGCCGGTGACCAGGGCCCGCCGCCCCTGAAGGGATTGGGTCACAACCATCTCACCGCCCCGTGAAGCGGGGCGCGCGTTTCTCGATCACCGCGCGCAAGCCTTCCCGGGCATCCGCAAGGCCCGACAATTGGGCCTGGGTGGCGTTTTCGACCGGCATCACCGCTTCGATGCCCTGGCCGATCCCGCTCCACATCAGGCGCTTGGCCGCGGCCTGGGCGGCGGGGGCGCCGCGCGCCAGCCGGCGGGCAAGGTCCAGCGCCTCATCGAGCAGGCGGTCGTCGGGCACCACCCGGTTGATCAGCCCGAGATCCCGCGCCGCCGCCGCGGTCAGCGGCTCGTTCAGCAGGACGATCTCCATCGCCCGGCGGAAGCCGACGATCTGGGTTAAGCTCGACGTCACCCCGGCGTCGGGCACCATGGCGACGCGGGTCGCGCCGGCCATGAAGCTGGCGCCCTCGCCGGCGACGACGAGATCGGACGAACAGACCAGCCCCAAGCCGCCGCCGCCCGCGGCATAGCCCTGCACGGCGGCGACGACCGGCGCCTCCAGCCGGATCAGCAGGCCGGCCACGGTCTGCAGGCGGGCGGTCGCGACCCGGATCAGGTCGGGCAGGGCCTCGCCCTGGTCGAGGAAGACGTGGACATCGCCGCCGGCGCAGAAATTCCGGCCCTCGCCGGTCAACAGCACGGCGCGCACCCGCCGGTCGCCGTGCAGGCGCAGCAGGGCCGCCTCCAGCGCCATCAGCATCTCGAGGTTCAGGCCGTTGGCCGCCGCCGGCCGGTTCAGCCGCAGGTGGGCGACACCGTCGTCGTAGAGACCGGCAAGGACCGGTCCTTCCGCCACGATCGGCACCGGCGCGGCCTCGATTGCGCTTGCCATGACATTCCCCTTCCGTCTTGCCGGGGCCAGAAGAATGCCGGCGCGGCGACCCGGCCCCCGTCCAAAGTACGGCCCCGCCGCCGGGCCGAAGCCGGATGAAGAAGGGGTCGGGGCGTTGCCCGCCCCATCCCCTTGCCAGCGAGGAGCGCATGAGCACCATCGAAAGCCCCCCCTTTGACGCGGTCGTGATCGGCGCCGGCGCCGGCGGCATGAGCGCCGCCGCCCGCCTGGTCGCGGACCGGCGCAAGGTCCTGCTGATCGACAGCCTGAACCGCCTGGGCGGCCGCGCCGGCAGCGAGGTGATCGACGGCTTCACCGTGAATATCGGCGCCATCGCGATCGAGAAGGGCAGCACCTTCGAGGAGACTTTCGCCCTGCTCGGCGTGCCGCTCGACGTGCGCGAGCCGCAGCCGGCCACGGTCTTCAGCATCGACGGCAAAATCGTGAACATCAGCAAGGGCGGCTGGGGCATGCTGCTGGGCGGCCTGACCAAGCAGGCGGCGCGGATCGGGGCGAAATTCGCCGACGCCCGCGCCGGCGACCTGCCCGAGGCCAAGCTGAGCACCAAGGAATGGCTGGCGAAATACACCAGGAACGAGACGGTGCACGGCCTGTTCCGCAACCTCTGCGCCGCGATCTTCGCCGCCAATGCGGATGAACTGCCGGCCCGCGCCTTCCTCGTCTATTTCGCGCAGAAGGGCGCCTTCAAGCGCTTCGGCTTCTGCCCGCGCGGCACCCAGGGCCTATGGGACGACCTCGGTGCCGGCATCCGCCGCCACGGCGGCGAGATCTGGCTGGAAACCCGGGCCAAGGGCCTGCGCATCGAAGGCGGCGCCGTCACCGGGGTCGAGGTCGAGCGCGGCGGCGAGGTGCTGACGATCCCGACCCGCGCGGTCATCGGCAACATGGGCCCGCGCGCCGCCCTCGATCTTGCCGGGGCCGAGGCGTTCGGCGCCGGTTACGCCGGCGACGCCCGCCGCCTGCCGCGCCCGGCGGCCAATATCGTGATCAATTTCGCGACCCGCGAACGGCTGGTCGAGGTCCCGGGCCTGATCACCTTCAGCGCCACCCGGCGCCTGTGCAACATCGCGGAACTGTCCGCCATGTGCCCCGAGATGGCGCCGCCCGGCTGGCATCTCCATGTCGCCTATGCGGTGCCGATCCCGGCGCTCGGCGATTTCGACGAACAGACGGAAACCGAGGCGGCCTTGCAGGAACTGCGGGAGAATTTCCCCGGCTTCGCCGATGCCCGGATCCTGTCGATCCGGGTCATGCGCGGGGACTGGCCGGCCCAGCGCTCCTGCGCCGGCTACGACATGCCGCAGGAAACCCCGCTGGCCAATTTCTGGCACGTCGGCGATGCGGTGAAGGAATACGGCGACGGCGGCACCCAGGCCTGCGCCGTCACCGGCCAGCGCGCCGCCGCGCTCGCCGCCGCCTGGCTCGACGGCCGCCGCGCGCCCCAGGCCGCGCAGTAACACGACAGCGCCCCGCGGGCCGATCCCGCGGGGCAGAAGCCCGGCCCGGAAGGCGCCGGCACGCCCGCCGCCAGGCCGCGGGCAAAGCGCCGGCCGCCCCACCCCGCGCGCGCTCATCCGCGGCCGGCCGCCGGCCCCTGCTCCCGATCCCTTCTTTGCGCTCACCCGGACGGCACCCCGGGGCGCCTTCGCGCGCCTGCCGTGGTGCAACAACTTTTTCGCGATTAAATGCGCGTATAACGATTGCAATCAATGGGATTATCAATAACCATAAATATACTTTCAAGACGTCCAAACCATTCAAAACAATCAGGACGATTCTTATGACCTCCCCATCGTCTCGCCACCACCACCTGAAGACGCGGGCATTCAAGGGCTTTTTCCAAGCCAATGCCCATGTCGACCTGCTGACCTTCGACTTCCTCGACGACGAGGCGGTCGCCGCCCTGGACTGGTCGGCCACGGAGGACCGGGGGGCCGCACGGGAAACGCTGATGACCCATCAGCGCCTGCTTCGCCTTCACCCGGAAACCCGCGTCGCCGGCGGCCTCGTCGCCCGCGGTTTCAACTCGGCGCAGCATATCGCCGCCCTGCCCGAGAGCCGCTTCGTGGCCGAGCACGGCGACCTGTTCGGCTCGCCCGAAAAGGCGCGCCGGGCCCATGCCAAGGCCCGCACCGTGCGCGGCCAGGTTACCCATCTCTGGGCCAATATCCATGGCGTCGTCGCATCGAAACACGCCCGCGCCATCCGCTCGCTGCCCCTGCCGGATGCGGTCGCCGGCTATTTCGAGAGCCTGCCCAATTACATCGAATTGTTCGGCCCGCTCGACTATTGCAGCTGCGCGCATTGCCGGTCGATCTTCGGCCCGGCGGCCTATTTCGTCGACCTGATGCGGATCATCCAAAGTTACGTCACCGATCCGAACGCGGCCACGATCCCCGCCCCCCTCCTGCTCAAGAGCCGGCGCAAGGGCCTGTTCGACCTGGAACTGACCTGTGCCAATACCAACGATCCGGTGCCCTACATCCAGATCGTCAACGAAGTGCTGGCCGACCGGGCGGCGCAGGAACTGAACAGCGACGACGTCTTCCTCGACCTTGCCAATGCGATCTACCCGTTCAACCTGCCCTATAATCTTCCGCTCGAACAGGTGCGCGGCTATCTGGGCGCGCTCGGCACGTCGCTCCAGGCGTTCGACACCCTGTTCCGGCCGCCCTGCCCGCTGGACTTCACGCTCCGGCCCGAGAGCGCCGCCGCAGCGCTCGACCTCTCCCCCGAGCGCTGGTCGATGGTGACCACGCCGGTCACGGACCCGGCCCGGCAGAAGCAGCTCTACGGCCTCGTCAAGGAAGACCTGGCGGCGCTGTCGGCCGAGGGGATCTTCGTGCTCCAGACCGGCCTGACGCGGGAGGCGCTGGTCCGGCTCCTCGCCGGCGATCTCGGCCCGGCCGAACTCGACGCCGGCCTCGCCCATGATTTCTTCATCAACCGGCCTCTGCCCGCGGGCCAGGCGGTCTCGCTCGTGGTCGGGACGGACGGCACGCGGACGGTCTCCAACCTCACCGATGGGACGCGGGACCGCATCAACCGCTTCGTCCGCCTCGCCCGCTGGAGCGGCATCGATTTCGTCGACCTGAACCGCCTGCTCGCCGCGCTCGGCCGGACCGAGATCGACGGCCCGGCCCTGGTCGATCTCGCGGAAGCCCGGCAGGTGCTTGGCGCCTACAAGCTGACGGCAAAGGCCGCCGCCGCCTTCTGGTCCGACATGCCGACCACCGGCACGGGCGACGGCCGCTACCCGGAAGACCTGTTCGACCAGGTCTACAACGCCCCCGCCGTCCTCAAGGGCCAGCCGCCCTATCACCCCGTCTATCCGCCCAATCCGCTCTACCGCGACCCGGTCGAGACCTGGACCATCGACGACGAGGAGCGCCCCGCCGGCGGCTTCGGCCGCAGCCGGCTGATGGCCGCCCTCGGCCTCAGCGACGACCAGCTGACCGCGCTCGGCACCGCCCTGTTCGGACAGGGCGCCACCGTCGCCCTCGACGTGCCGAACCTGTCGCGGCTCTACCGCACGGTTCTCCTGCTGCGCACGCTGAAACTGTCCTATGCCGATTGGCAGACGCTGCTGGCGCTGCTCGGCATCGATGCGGCGGCGGCGGCGTTCAAGCCGCCGGCGCTGCTGCGCCTGCGCGCCACCTGCGAGTGGCTGGCGAAGCAGCGCCTGACCGTGGCCGAGGTCGCCTATATGCTTCAGGGCACGCCGGCGAAGGGCCTGACCCCGCCGGCGCTGACCCATGCCCAGATGCGGGCGCTGTGGATGCTGGCCCAGCCCGGCCTGCTGACCCCGGCCGCCTTCACCGCCGACCAGATCACCGAGGAACGCTCGCGGGAAATCTACGCCCTGCTGCTCGGCCGCACCGACCCGCCGCTGCTCGCCTCGGTCGCCGAAGCCTATGCCACGGTGTTCGAGAAAATCGGCACCGGCGACGTCGCGATCGTGCTCCGGCTCGTCGAGACCGCCGACCTCGCCTTCCTGAAGGCCGACGGCTTCACGGACGCCGAGATCGCCGCCGTCCGCGAGGTCCTGGACCAGGCCTATGCGGCCCAATATACGCTGCTGGCGGCGCAATTCGCCTCCCAGCTCGGCACCACCCCCGAGGTCCTGGACGGGCTGGCGGCCTATTTCGCCGCCGCCGGCATCGCCGTCGCGGCGACGATCGCCGCCTTCCTGACCCCGGTCCCGGCCGATCCGGCCTTCCAGACCCTGGTCGATGCCTATGCAGCACTCGCCCGCGGCGCCGCCACCGCCCGCCGCCTCGACCTCGACGGCGCCTTCGTTGCGGCGGTGGCCTCCATGCCGGCCGTCTTCGGGCTCGGCGACCTGCTCGCCCCAAGCCTTGGCGGCATCGTCGCGGTCCAGGACTTCAAGGCCCTGGAAGACGGTTTCGACACCACCCAGGCCGATCTGCTCGACTATTTCGCCCTACCCCCCGACAGCACCTGCGCCGACGGCGGGAAAGCCGCCGCGCTGTCCGCCCTGTCCGGCTGGCCCCAGGCCCAGATCTGCCAGATCGCGGGCAATATCGGGCAAGCCGCCACCCTCTACGACACGGTCGCCGGGGTGGCGCGGCTGAACGCGGTTTTCGCCCTTCTCGACAAGACCGGGACCGACGCCTTCTTCGCCCAGGACCTGTTGGCGCTCGGGGACCTCGCCGCCACCGCGGCCAATTGGCCGACCTATGTCGATACCGCCCGCGCCCTGGTCTCGGTCGCCGGGGCCAAGCTCGGCGACCGTTTCGATGAGGTGAACAAAAGCGTTACCGGCCAGGTGCAGGAAGCGACGCGCGACGCCCTCGAAGGGCTGGTGCTGTGGCAGCTGCGCCAGTCCTTTCCCACCTTCACCTCGCCGCGGCAACTCTACGAGTTCCTGCTGATCGACGTCGAGATGGGCAGTTGCGCCGAAATCTCCTACATCGCCGAAGGGCTGAACGCCCTTCAGCTCTATCTCCAGCGTACCCGCCTGGGGCTCGAGGACGGCGTCGACACGCTGCCGATCCCGAATGTCTGGTGGGAATGGATGCTGAACTACCGGGTATGGGAAGCCAACCGCAAGATCTTCGTCTACCCCGAGAACTATCTGGTGCCCTCGATCCGCCAGTCGCGGACGGGACTGTTCCGGTCGCTTCAGGATACGCTGCAGCAAAGCGACCTCAACGACGACATGGTCGAACAGGCCTTTCTGCAATATCTCGAAGCCTTCGACCAACTGACCACCCTGACCTATGTCGACGCCTTCCAGGGCGTGGTCGAGGATGGCGAGCGGGCGGCGGTCGAGACCTCGTTCCTCTTCGCCCGAACGCGCGAGGAACCCTATACCTACTATTACAATACGAAGGAAAAGGATGCCGCCTGGGGCGAATGGCAGAAGATCGACCTGGCCATCCCCTCGCGCTTCATCACCCCCGTCTTCGCCTTCAGCCGGCTGTTCATCTTCTGGGTCGAACTGACCCCGACCTTCAGTTCGGAAATCACCACCGACGGCGACAAGGGCACGAGGTCCGAGAACAAGGCGGTCTATCAGGCGGCGATCCGCTATTCCTTCTACAGCGTCGCCAAATCATGGGCGGCACCCCAGAGCCTGGGGCCAGAGCAGGTGGTCTACGTCGATCCCTCGACCACGCCCTTCGACGATTCGTCGGGCTACCAGCTCTTCGCCATGAACAATCTCTATTGGCACAAGGTGAACGCCCTGCGTATCACCGGCGACAATCTGACGGGCAAGCCCAAGGGCACTTCGGCCTCGGAGAAGATCGTCGTCCTCTACGGTCCCTTCATCGACAACAATGTCGCCGGCGTGCCGCTGCCCCAGATCGACCCGCCGCCGCCTTCGCTGGCCAGCGAGAACGGCGCGCGTTACGCCTTCGAACTCAATATCTACGACAGGACCGTAGAGGTGAACCAGGCGGTCGCGGGCAGGACACGCGGCTCGATCTCGATGACCGAGGCGAAGGTGCTGAACTCGGACCTGAACAGCGATTTCGTCATGCGCAGCACCGAGTTCCTGCTGCTGGCCACCAATGCCGCGGCCGGCATTCCGCCGGCGATCTCGCCCAAGCTGGACGTCGCCCTGGCGACCCTCAACGTCGACAAGACCCTCGACGTGCTGCGGACCAATTACTATGGCGACTACACCTCGAACATCAGCTATGCCCGCCAGCCGCAGACGGTGGGCAGCGGCGATTTCGTCTCCCCCGGGATCGACGCCGCGCAATCGCGCACCGTCTTCAACGACCTCGTGTTCAACGGCGTCATCGAGGCCGACGGCACGGTGCCGCCGGGCTTCTCGCTCAACACCAACCTGTCCTTCCTGTTCGGCGGCGCCCCCGCCGCCCAGAAGGCGATCCTGATCCCGGTCGTGCAGGACATCCTGTTCACGCTCCGGGCCGAAGGCAAACGGGCGACCGATGCCGCCTTCGTGCTGCCGGCGATCGATGCCGGCCAATCCGCCACCGTGCTGAACGGCCTGAAGGCGAACGGCGTGGTCGGCGACGACGGCTTCGTCAGCGAGAGCTTCACCTCCGCCACCAACCTCGGCTTCCTGTTCTCCGGCGCGCCGCAGGACCAGAAATCGCTGCTGATCGGCCAGGTGCGGCGGGTCCTGTTCCTGCACATGGGCGATCCGGTCCTCCTTGCCGGCACCGCGCGCGACATCGCGCGTACCATCATGGTGAAGAACCAGCCGTGCGAGTTCATCTTCAACAACGGCGACGAAGCCTTCATGGTCGCGCCCGAAACCCTGCGCCTGCCCCTGATCAGCACCTGGACCCGGATTTCGGACATTTCGACCGAACCGCAGGTCTTCGATTATTCCTTCGTCACGGCGAACATCGACCTCGCCACCTCGAAAAGCGCCTTCGAACAGTTGAAGAGTGCCGGCCTGGTCTCGGCGGACGGCACGCTGTCGCCCGACTTCAGCGCGCTGACCGACATGAGCTTCCTGTTCCCCGGCACGCCGGAACCCCGGCGGTCCCTGCAAACCGCCGAGGTCAGGGCGAAACTGCTGAACCTGCCATCGATCACCGCCTTCCGCTACTACTTCGAGCGCGAGGACCTGGTGCTGACGCCCACGTCCTTCATCGGCCCGGGGATCGATGCCGCCGCCTCGGCCGAGACCTTCAGCCAGTTGCAGGACGAAGGCATCATCGACGACGGCGGCATCATCAGCCCGCGCTTTTCGGCGACCACCGATCTCTCCTTCCTGTTCCCCGACCAGGACCCGGGCACGCGGGCGGAACTGACCGAGGAAGTCCGCGCCATCCTGCTCGACTATTACGCCGCCACCTGGCAGCGCGACATCCACGACCTGAAATTCCGCTTCACCCGCCTGACCACCGGCGCCACCTCGCGGCTTTCGGCCCGGCTGTTCTCGGGCGGGATCGACCGCCTGCTGGCCCTCGCCTCGCAGCAGATCCCGGTGGTGCCGCTGCTGCCCTTCTCGCGCTACGCGCCGACGCGCCGGGTCATCGGGCCGACCCAGTTCGACGGCGCCCAGGTCGATTTCAACGGCCCCTACGGCCTCTATTACTGGGAATTGTTCTTCTTCACGCCGCAACTCGTCGCGTCCAGCCTGCTGGCCGAGCGGCGCTTCGACGAGTCGCTGTCCTGGTACCAATATATCTTCGACCCGACCAGCCGGGAGGCGCCGCTCTCGGCCGAATCCTTCGTAACCCCCGACATTTCGGAACAGGATTCGACCACCGCCTATGCGCAATTGCGCGAGAACGGCGTCATCGAGGCCGACGGCCGGGTTTCCCCGGATTTCGGCGCCGACAGCTACCTCGGCTTCCTCTGGCCCGAGATCCCGGACGACGAGCAGAAGGCGCTGATGGTCCGCGAGGTGCGGAACGTCCTCCTGAACTATCAGTTGAGCCGGCCCGCGGCGAAATACTGGCAGTTCCAGCCCTTCCGCAACCACACCCTCGACAGCCTGCAGCAGATCCTGTCGGACGAGGCACAGATCTATCTCTACAACAACGACCCCTTCGATCCCTATGCGATCGCCCGCCTGCGCATCGGCGCCTTCGAGAAGGCGACGCTCATGGGCTATCTCGACACGCTGATCGCCTGGGGCGACGCCATGTTCGCCCAATATACCTGGGAGGGGCTGACGGCTGCGATGATGCTGTACGACTATGCCTACAACCTGCTGGGCGAGAAGCCGGTCGACCTCGGCCCCTGCCCGACGCCGCCGCCCGCGACCTTCCAGCAGATCCTCGACAAATACGAGGACCTGCCGGGTGGCATCCCGCAATTCCTGATCTATCTCGAGAATACGCTGCCGGCGAGCGGCCTGGTGGCGCCGGACCTCGACGGCAAGCCCTTCACCGATATCGAGCCCTATTTCTGCGTGCCCGAGAACGAGAAACTTCTCTCCTATTGGGATGTGATCGACGACCGGCTGTACAAGCTCCGCCATTGCCTGGACCTCGACGGCAAGCCGCTGAAACTGCCCCTGTTCGCGCCGCCGATCGATCCCCTGGCCCTGGTCCGCGCCGCCACCGCCGGGCAATCCAGCGCCACCGTCGTCGCCCAGTCGCAGCCGTCGATCCCGCCCTATCGGTTCACCACCCTGGTGAACCATGCGCGGACCTTGATCGCCACCGTCGAGACCCTGGGCGACGCCCTGCACAATGCCCTCGCCTCCCGCGATGCCGAAGCCCTGGCGCGGTTGCAGAACACCCACGAGCTGACGCTTCTCAACCAGACCACGCGGGTCAAGGAACAGGGGGTCGAAACCGCCCGCCTGACCCTCGAACGGCTCCAGGCCAGCCAGGCGGCGTTGCAGGTCGATGCCGATTACTATGACGGCCTGCTGTCCGCCGGCCTGCTGCCGGGCGAACAGGCGCAGATCGCCCTGGCCGTCACCGCGACGGTCCTGAACAGCACCTCGTCGGTGCTCGAGACGGCAAGCGCCCTCGCCCACCTGCAACCCGACGTCGGCTCGCCCTTCGCCATGACCTGGGGCGGGACCCAGGTCGGCGCCAATCTCAGCAAGCTGGCCGCCTTCTTCGGCGTGCTCGGCAAGATTTCCGAACTGTCCGCCGGGATCAGCGAGACCGCCGCCGGCTTCGCCCGCCGCAGCGCGGAATGGCAATATCAGTCCGACAAGGCGGCCGCCGAACTGGCCGGCATCGAAAAGGAGATCGGCGCAGCGCAGATCTCCCTCGATATCGCCGGGCGGGAGTTGGACATCCACCGGACCACGGTCAGCCAGACCAAGGAAATCCAGGATTTCCTGAAGTCGAAATTCGACTCGACCGAGCTTTATTCCTGGATGTCGGGCCGCCTCTCGACGCTCTATTTCCAGGCCTACAAGCTCGCCCTGGATGCGGCCCTGGCAGCGCAGAGCGCCTATGGTTACGAGCTGAACCGCAGCGACAGCTTCGTGAACTTCGACTATTGGGACAGCCTGCATCACGGCCTGCTGGCCGGCCAGGGCCTGGAGAGCGCCGTCAACCAGATGGAACGCGCCTATCTGCAGAACAACACCAGAAGGCTCGAAATCCGCAAGACCGTGTCCCTGGCCCGGCTGTCGCCGACCGAGCTCTACCGGCTTCAGACCACGGGCGAATGCACGATCACGCTCGGCGAGGCGCTCTACGACCTCGACTTCCCGGGCCAGTACAACCGCCAGATCCGCGCGGTCGGCCTCGCCTTGCTCGGCAGCGGCGGCGAGCAGGTCGCCAACGCCAATGTGGAACTGACCCAGATCCGCAACGACCTCGTGCTCGCCCCGAGCGAGGATGCGGTCGCCTATCTGCTCGGCGCGGCCGGCGACGACGCGCCGCTGACGGTGCGCCAGAACTGGCAGTCGCGCCAGCAGATCGCCCTGTCGAACACGGAAAACCCCTGGGGCACGCTCGACGACTATGTGAATTTCGCCGACGAGCGCTACCTGCCCTTCGAGGGTACCGGCGCGGTCTCGGTCTGGCGCTGCACCGTGCCGCAGAAGACGAACGGCTTCGCCATCGGCGCGATCACCGACGTGGTCCTGACCATCGCCTATACGGCGCTTCAGGGCGGCGACGCCTTCCGCCAGAAGGTGGAGGCGCTGATCGCCCGGGAGAATTTCCGCTGCGGCGCCGGCCTCGCCCTGGCCGACGCCTTCCCCGACGCCTGGGAAACCTTCCTCGAGCCGGAGGAAGGGGCTGAAACCCAGGAGATCGCCTTCCCCATCGCGGCCGGCGATTTCCCGCGGAACCAGTCCGGCCTGAAGCTGGCCGCGGTCGACCTGCAGCTCGACGTGCCGGCGAATGTCGTCCTCTCGCCCGATGCCGACTACCTGAGCCTGGTCGTCGCGGCCGGGGCGGCGGCATCGGTAACGTTGCACGGCCGGATCGGCAGCGTCGATTTCGCCGACCTGCCCGCCGCGAATTTCACCGGCGACTGGAGCATCGTCTTCGACCTGCGCAAGCTCGCGGCCTATCCGGAATCGAGCGTCCTGCTCGGCGCGGACGGCTGCCTCAATGCCGAGATCCTGCACAACATCCGCATCGTCATCAATTACACCGCATCGATGTTCTCGAACGCCTAGAACAAGCGGCCGTCCGCGTCGACCGCAATCCCAGGGAGGAAAATCATGGCCTATGCCTGCGAAGCCTATGTCGCCCCCGATCAGCACATGTGCGGCGAAACCCATTGCACCCGCCTCGCCGACACCAGCGAGGATACCGCCTGGTGCAAATGCCTGGACTGGCAGGGCAACAAGATCCCCAATTGCGAGCCGAAGGGCTCCACGGTCCCGATCAAATCCTATTCCTGCTACAACCAGGCGACGGGCGAGCAGCGCAACATCAGCGAGGATGCCTGCCAGGACTTGCGCGACCGCGACCGCAACTGGAAATGGTCGGCGTGCTATTGCTGCTGTTCGTGTTTCGCCTGGGATACCAAGATCCGCGTGTCCGAAACCGAGGTCCGCTTCATCCAGGACATCGAGGAAGAGGACGAGATCCTGGCGGCCTGGATCGAACCCAACCCGGACGGCACGGTCAAGGTGACCTGGAAGCCGCGGCTGGTCGGCTATAGCGACGGCACCTCGCCCTCGTCGCAGCCGCAGACCATGGTCATGATCCAATACGGCGAGGACGGCGAGCTGATCGCGACCCCGGACCAGCTCATGCTGATGCCCGACGGCCGCCTGAAGGACGCCAAGCGGCTGGTCCCGGGCGACCTGATGGTCGACGACGACGGCCGGCCGGTGGCCGTCAACAGCGTCCACCTCGGGGAATACAGCGGCGGGATCCAGCACCTCGGCCTCGGCCCGGTGCCCGAGGACACGAATGTCCCCGTCAGCGGCAACCTCTTCAGTGCCAACGGCATCATCGTCGGCGATTTCTGGCTTCAGGTCACCCATGGCGCCGAGCCGGAGTCGGAGGGCAAGACCCTGGTCGCCGGCCATTCGGCCCTGCCCATGATCGGCTCCGAAGCCTATGCCACCGCCCGCTCCGGCGATGCCGACCTGTTCTCCGCCCGGCAGCCGGGCTATGAGCCCCGCCCGGTCCGCAATCGCAATTTCCGCGGTTACGAAGCACGGGCCGCCCTGAACATCCCGGCCAACGCCAGCCTCTATGTGACGCCGGCCCAGGCCGAGGCCATCGCCCAGGCGCCGCACTACCCTCTGTCGATGGATTACAATCTCGCCGATTTCCGCTGGCTGCAGAAGGCGCTCCAGCCCTTCTTCCCGGACATCAACATCTATCTCGAATGGTCGGACGAAGTGCCGAACCTCTATGCCTTCGAACTGTTCGGGCAGAAGACCCTTTACGTCTCGGGCCGGATTCTTCGCACCCATGAGATGTACTGGCAGGGCCTGGCCGCGATCCTCGCCCATGGCATCGCCGTCTTCTACGCCGGCAAGGGGGCGGAGGGGCAATACCCCTGCGTCGCCCAGGCCGACAGTTTCGGCATCGGCTATGTCCTGCGGACCGCCTTCGATCCCAACTGGGGCGAGACCGCGAACGGCGGCTACGCCCAGGTCCGCACCTTCTTCGGCCATATCCCCGAAGACCTGCGCGGCGGCGATCCCGACAATCCGTGCCGCCTGCCCGCGGTGAACTGCCGGCTTCAGGCGATGGAGGCCGCGATCATCGGCCGCCCGCTGCCCGCCTGCGCCGGGGTGCCGCAGAAGGGCCGCCTGGAACTGAAGCGTGCCACCTTCGAGATCATCGAGGATGTGCCCAGCGTCAAGGTGTCGTTCAGCGAGGCGGTCGGCCCCTCGGCCGAAATCCTGGGCAATTACACGATCACGCCGGAAACGGTGATCACCACCGCACTCCGGGATGCGGACGACCGCACCCTCGTCGTCCTGACCGTAACCCTGCCCGATCCGGCGGCGGGCGAATACGAGCTTTCGGTCCAGAACATCCTCGCCGCCGACGGCTCGACCCTGAACGCCCTGGCACGCACGGCCTATTTCGTCGTCGAGGCGGAGGAGGAGCAATGATCGGCCAGCACCAGGGCGACGTGACGGGCGGCCCTCAGGCGGCGGCCCCCCCGGACGAGGACACGGTCGGCCGGCGCTGCCGGGAACTGGCCGACATGCTGAACCTCGCCGCCCCCGTCCCCGTCGACGTGCTCGAGGCGGCGGTGCGGGACGAGGCCTATGCCCAGCGCCTTCTCGCCACGCGGCGCAACCCCCGGGCGCTGGACTTCCTCCTGAAGCACCCGCCGAAGGCGGCCGGGCGCTCGAACGGCGAACTGGTCCGCGCGGCCGCCCTCGCCTTCCTGCGCTGGGGCAAGGTCGGCTTCGCCACCGTCGACGGCGAGACGCTGGCGCGGCGGCGCGACGCCTGCCTCGCCTGCCCGCATCTGGCCGATCCGCCGGACAGCACGCTCTACCGCCTCGCGGCAGCGCGCGACTCCCGCAAGATCTGCGGCTCCTGCGGCTGCGTCGTCTGGTCGAAAACGCGGCTGCCGACCGAGGCCTGCCCGCAAGCGCATCCGGACGATCCCCGGCTGAACCGCTGGGGCGAGCCCCGGCGGGCGGCAGCCGGCGCCGCGTCAGACCCGAAGAGCATCCCGACGTAACGACAGCCGGCGAAAAAGGGGAACGGCATGGCGGATATTGTATTGGTTACAGGCGGGGCGGGCCTCATCGGCAGCCATCTGTGCGAGCGATTGCTGTCGATGGGCCGCCGCGTCATCTGTCTCGACGATTTCTCGAGCGGCAGCAGCCGGAACATCCGCCACCTGAAGCCGAAGGCCCGCTTCGCGGTGCTGCACCACGACGTCACCCAGCCCCTCGATCTGGAGGTCGGGCAGATCTTCAACCTGGCCTGCCCGGCCTCCCCCCGCCAATACCAGCGCGATCCGGTCTCGACCGTCCTCACCTCGGTCATCGGCACCAAGAACATGCTCGACCTGGCGCGGCGGACCGGCAGCCGCCTGCTCCAGGCCTCGACCTCGGAAGTCTACGGCGATCCCGCCGTCCATCCGCAGGACGAGAACTATCGCGGCAATGTCAGCACCATCGGCCCGCGCGCCTGCTACGACGAGGGCAAGCGCTGCGCCGAGACGCTCTGCGCCGACTACCGACACCGCCACGGCGTAACCGCCGGGATCGCCCGCATCTTCAATACCTACGGCCCGCGCATGCATCCGGACGACGGCCGGGTGGTCTCGAACTTCATCCTCCAGGCCCTGACCGGGGCGCCGCTCACGATCTTCGGCGACGGCCGCCAGACCCGCAGCTTCTGCCATGTCGACGATACGGTCGACGCCCTCCTGGCCTTCATGGCGGCCGGCCCCGCCACGCTCGGCCCGATCAACCTCGGCAATCCCGAGGAAATCAGCATGATCGATCTCGCGGAAAGGATCCTCGCCCTCACCGGGTCGCGCTCGCGCCTCGAATTCCACCCCCTGCCCGGCGACGATCCCTGCCGCCGCCGCCCCGACATCACCCGCGCCCGGACCGAACTGGGCTGGAGACCGCGCATCGCGCTCGACGAGGGCCTGACCCGCACCATCGCCTATTTCGAAGACCTGCTCAGCGAAACCGGCACCGTTGCCGCCACGCCCGTCCCCGGGCCCGGCGCCTTCCCGGCGGGAATCGTCCATGTCGACGCGGAGCTTTGACCTCGCCTTCGACGGGATCGCCATCGCCACCGAGATCCTGCACCGCCGGCCGGCGCGGATCGCGGCGGCGGTCGCCGCCCTCGACCCCGACCGCCTGCTGGTGCTGACCGACGACCGCGTGCTCGATGCCTGCGGCGGGGCCCTGCTGCCGCTGCTGCGCGAGCTTTGCCCGGTGCTGGTGCTCTCGGGGCCGGACGGCGAAGGGCTGAAATCGCTCGGCCATCTCTCGGCCTGCCTCGAACAGGCGCTGGCCTGGGGGGCGACGCGGCGGTCGGTCGTGGTCGGCTTCGGCGGCGGCGTCGTCGGCAATCTCGCCGGTCTCGCCGCCGCCCTGCTGTTCCGCGGCCTGCGCCTCGTGCAGGTGCCGACGAGCCTGCTCGCCATGCATGATTCCGTGCTGTCGCTGAAGCAGGCGGTCAACAGCGCCGCCGGCAAGAACCTGATCGGCACCTATTACGTGCCGGAGCGCATCCTGATCGACACCGGCTTCCTCGACAGCCTGCCGTTGCGGGAATGGCGCTCGGGCATGGCGGAAGCGGTGAAGAACGCCCTGGCGGTCCGGCCCGCGATGCTGCCCCGGCTGAAGGAGATGCTGACCCCCGCCCTCGACCTGTCGCCGGCGGACCGGCACTGGCTGCTGGAAACCTGCCTCGACGCCAAATGCGAGGTCATGGCCGCCGACCGCTGCGAGAAGAAGGCCGCGATCGTGCTCGAATACGGCCATACGGTCGGCCATGCCGTCGAACTGGCGGCGGCGCGGCATGCGGCGGTCGGCGCGATCAGCCACGGCGAGGCGGTCGGCCTCGGCATGCTGGCGGCGGCCCGGGTCGCCGCCAGCCGCTGCGGCCTGCCCGCCGCCGACGCCGACCTGCACCGCGACCTGCTGGCGCGGATGGGGGCGCCCCTGGAACTGCCGCCCGCCCTGGCGTCGGCGGACGTCATGGCCCTGGTCGCGCGCGACAACAAGCGCGGTTACATCCGGCCGGGCGACGGTGCGGCGGCCATGGTGCTGCTGGAGGGGATCGGCAAGGTTGCCGGCGATCCCGCCCTGCCCCTGCTGCCGGTCGACCTGTCCCTGATCGAGCGCTGCCTGCGCCCGCCGCCCGCGGCCGCCGGCATCCGCGCCCGCGCGGACGAGGCGGTCGACGTCTTCATGATCACGGACGGGCGGCGCGGCTTCGGCCCGGCCGCGATCGCAAGCGTGCTCGGCCAGTCCTATCGCGGCCCGATCGATCTCTGGCTGATCGAGGACGGCGGCGACAATGCCCGCCCCTGGTGCGAGGCGCTGACGCTGCCGGCCCATGTCCGCCTTCGCCACCGGCGGCTCGATGCCGCCGGCACGCATCCGCTGGTCCGGGTCAGCCGGCTGCGGAACCGGGCGACCGGCCTCGGCACGGCGCCCCTGATCGCCTTCATCGACGACGACAACCTGTGGGAACCCGGGCATCTCGCCTCGCTGGCCCGGAGCCTGCGGCGGAGCGGCGCCGCCGCGGCGCACAGCTGGCGCCGGCTGATCGACGGCCGCGGCCGCCCCGTCGTCCCGCGCCGTTTCCCCTGGCGCCACCCGGACGATCCGATGGCGGCGGGCCTGCTCGACGCCTGCCGCCGGACCGGGATCTTTTCCGAGCGGGACGCCGTCGTCCGCGACCGCGTTTCCGCCCCCTGCGACGGCGAGGATTTCGGCATGGTCGACATGGGCGAATGGCTGCTGCGCCGCTCGCTCTTCGAGTGCTTCCGTTTCGCCGAGGATTACACGGCGGACGAACGCGCCGCCATGGTCGGGGAGGACGACAAGCTCCTCCGCCACCTGCGGGCGAACGGCATCGCCACCGTCTGCACCGGGCGGGCGACGCTGCGCTACCGGCTGGGAGGATTTTCCAATGCCTGGACCTGACGGCGATCGCCGGCGCCACGACAACAGGAGCCGCGCGCGGCGGGAATATGCCGCCGGGGCCGTCACGCTCGCCGCGCGCCCGCGCTTCCTGATCGTCGAGCTGACCCGGAAATGCAACCTGTCCTGCGACATGTGCCGCCCGCCGTCTCTCAACCGCAGCGCCGGCTCGATGGCGCCCGAATTGTTCGAGCGCCTGGCCGCCGAACTGTTTCCCTATGCCGAGGTCGTCGACCTGCGCGGCTGGGGGGAAAGCCTGATCCTGCCCGATTTCGAGGCCCGCCTCGCCCGGACGGCGGCGAGCGGCGCCGCCGTCCGCATCGTCACCAACCTCTCCTTCGAGCGGCCGGCGGTGCTGGACGCGCTGGCCGCCGCCGGGGCCTATGTCGGCGTCTCGCTCGACGGCGCGACCGCGGCCACCCTGCGGCACCTGCGCCGCGGCGCCCGCCTCGACCTGATCGAGCGGAACCTGCTCCATCTCTCCGGCGCCCTGGCCCGGCACGGCTTCGGCGACCGGCTCTGCCTTTACGTCACCTGCCAGGCGCCCAACCTCGATGAACTCGGCGCCATCGTCGATCTGGCCGGGCGCTGCGGCGTCGGCGATATCCGCTTCGCCCCGGTCACCGGCGCCGCCGGCACGGCGCTGGCCCTGCCGGACGATGTCGCCCGCCTGCGCGCCGCCGTGGCGGCGGCGGAACAGCGGGCGGCGCATTGGGGGATCAGGGCCAGCCTGACCGCATCGCTGGTCGACTGGCCGGCGCCGGTGCCCGGGGACAGCGCCTGCCTTCACCCCTGGACCCATTGCTATATCGCCGCCGACGGCCGCATCGGCTTCTGCGACCACCTGATCGGGCCGGCGGGCGATCCCTATCTCATGGGCGACCTGAACGCCGCCGGTTTCGAGGCGATCTGGAACGGCCCCGCCTGGTGTGCGCTGCGCCGGGAACACCTGGGCGCGCGCGCGCCG
This sequence comes from Zavarzinia compransoris, assembly GCF_003173055.1. Lineage (NCBI taxonomy): Bacteria > Pseudomonadati > Pseudomonadota > Alphaproteobacteria > Rhodospirillales > Zavarziniaceae > Zavarzinia > Zavarzinia compransoris. The sequence goes on along the minus strand of NZ_QGLF01000002.1, from coordinate 530,626 downwards.
ACCGCGCCGCAGTTCGACGAATGCGCCTGGTGCTACCGCAACCGCCACCTCGACAGCGAGGACCTGCTGGAACCGGCCCTGTGCGATAAGCGCCTGCTGCTGTCGAAAGTCACCTGGCCATGACCGACCGGCACCCCGCCCTCTCCATCGTCATCCCGGTCCGCAACAAGGCCGCGGTCATCGCCCGGGTGATCGACGCCGCCGCCCGCCAGAGCCTGGCGACCGAGCGCTATGAGATCCTCGTCATCGACGACCATTCGGACGACGGCAGCGGTGCCCTGATCGACCGGATCGTGGCGGGTTACGGCAACGCGCGCCGGGTGCCCCGCGCGCCCGGCCCCGCCGGCGCCGCCCTGACCCGGAACTCGGGCATCGCCGTCGCCCGCGGCGACTGGCTGCTGCTGCTCGATGCCGATGTCGTGGTCCATCCCGAACTCTGCGCCGATTGCCTGGCCTGGGCGGGGGTCGAGGACAAGGTCGGGCTGGTCCCGACCTATGGCTCGTCGACCACCGACGACCTCTGGCCGCTGCTGGCGCCGCCGCCGCCCCGGGTCGGCGCGCTGGCGGCGGGGCCCTGGCAGCATGTCGCCGATGCCCGCCGCGCGCCGGAGGGACTGAAGGCACCCTGGGTGTTCTTCTGGACCACGGCGGTTCTCGTGGCGCGCCGCCGCCTGCTCGCGCTTGGCGGCTTCGACGAAGCCCTGGCCGCCAAGGGCTCGGAGGATATCGAACTCGGGTACCGCCTGCATCAGGCCGGCGGGCGCTTCGGCATGGTGGCCACGGCGCCGGTCCTGCACCTGCCGCACCGGCGCGACCGCAAGGCCGAGGAAGCGACCGACCGCGCCCACGAGCGCCACATGCTGGCCAAGCACCGCAGCCTCGCCATGGAAATGCTCTGCGCCTTCGATGCCGGCCATGCCGAGGCCGCCCTTGCCCGCCTCGGGCCCCTGCGCCCGGCGGCGGCCCTGGCCGGCTTCTGGTCCGGCCTGCCGCCGCACGGGCGGGATTTCGGCCGCGCGCTCGGCTTTTTCGCCGGGGCTGCGGATTTCCGGGCGTGGCTCGGCCCGGCCTTGCCCCTCGACCATGGGACGGCGGGGGATACAGGGGGGAGCGAGCCGTTCTTCGGCCTCGCCCTGCCCTACGACGACGGCGCTTTCGACACCGCCGTCATCCCGGACCTGCGCGGCGCCTTGCCCGAAGCCCTGATCTGCCGGCTGTTCCAGGAAGCCCGGCGGGTGGCGGACACACTGATCTACCTGCGCATCGATCCGCCGCCCGGTGCGGGCGCGCCGCTGCCGGACAGTACCGCCGCCGCTTTCGACCGCCCCTATTGGGAACGGACGATCCGCCTCAGCCGCCACTATCACGACTGGCGCGCGGAGGAACTCGCGACATTGCACCATCGCGACGGCATCAGCACCTGCACCCTGGTGCGCGTTTCGGAAAGCACGGCGGATAAGGGGAATGCGCCATGACCGGACCCCATCCCTCCCCCGCCGATTTCTACGATCCCGACCTTTACGAGCTGAAGCTGGGCCCGGGCCCGCGGGTCGCCGACCTCTATCTCCCCCTCGCGCTCGAGGAGGGCGGCCCGGTGCTCGAACTCGGCTGCGGAACCGGGGACGTTCTCCTGCCCCTGGCCCGGGCCGGCATCGCCTGCTGCGGCATCGACCTTGCCCCCGCCATGCTGGCCCGCGCGGCAACGCGGATCGCGGCCGAGGACGGGGCGACGCGGGCAAGGCTCGAACTCGTCGAAGCCGCCATGACGGATTTCGCCCTCGGCCGGAAATTCCGCCAGATCTTCTTCACCAACGACGTCATCGGCCATCTGCTTGACAACGACGCCCTGATCGCGGCTTTCGCCCGGGCCGCGCATCACCTGCTGCCGGGCGGGCGCGTGATCGCCGACGTCACTGCGGTCGAGGCCGCCTATCTGGCCCGGGCGCGCGACCCCTGGGCCCAGGCCCCGCGCCACCGCGGGCGCACGGCCCTGGCCGACGGCGGCCGGCTCGACGTCTACGAGCGCACCGAATATTGCGAAGAAACCTGCCGGCTGACCGCCCATTTCCGCTACGAGCGGATCGAGGCCGACGGCACCATCGGCCGCGCCTGGACCCGGGTCCTGCACCTGCGGCCGCGCCACCCGGAGGAAATCATCCTGGCGCTGCGGCTGGCCGGCTTTCCCGCACCCACCTGCCGCCCCGTCGCCCGGGGCGCGGGCGACCGGGCCTATCTGATCACCGCCCGCGCCCCCGCCGGCCCGGGGGAGGACGCGCCATGCTGAGCGACTGGGTCGAGACCGCCTGGACCCGGCACGCCGACGGTTCCCTCTTAGGCCGGCCGCTCCGCCCCCTGCCGGATGTCCTGCAACGGCTCGACGGGCGCCGCGGCACCTTGCCGGGGGACCTCAGCCCGCGGGCACGGCAGGGGCGCGCCATCCGCCTGCTGGCCGGCGCCGGCTATGGCGCGGAGGGCCGGCTGGCGGGCGATGTCGCCATGTCGTTCGATCCGGCCGGGCAGCGCTTCACCATCGCCGCCGCCGAGGCCCGCGCCCTGGAACAGCGCTGGCGCGAGACCCCGCTCGCCGCCACGCCCGGTCCCGTCCCGGTGCCGGCCGGGATCGGCGGCAAAATCGACGCCCTGCCGCTCTCGCCCGCCCTCGCGGCGCGGCTGCGCGCAGCGGGCCAGGACCTGCTGGCGGGCAGCGAGCGCAGGCTCTGGGCCGGCGGCGGCGGCGCCCTGGTGCCGGGCGCGCTGCCGGATGCGGTCGTCTTCCATGACGATGCGCTGCCCGTGCCGCTCACCCTGATGATCGAAACCACCACCGCCTGCAATTTCCGCTGCGGCTTCTGCTATGGCCGCCATGTCGCGCAAGGGGTGATGAAACCGGACGCCTTCCTGGCCGTCCTCGAACATTTGCCGGCGCTGGCGGCGGTGGAATTCACCGGCGAGGGGGAACCGCTGCTGAACCGGCATGTCCCCGACATGATCCGCGCCGTCAAGGCCCGGGGCGCCTGGGTCCACCTGACCACCAACGGCTCGCGGATGACGCGGGAACGGGCGGGGATGATCGTCGACCTCGGCATCGATACGGTCGCCACCTCGATGGAAAGCCTGGACGCGGCGCGTTTCGCCCGGCTGCGCCCCGGCGGCGACCTGGCCGAGGTGCAGCGGGCGATGGCCCTGCTGGTCGAGGAGCGCCGCCGCCGCGGGCGCGGGCCGGACCTGCTGCTGTGGGTCACCCTGCTGCGCTCCACCCTCGGCGAGATCGACGCGTTTCTCGATTATGCCGGGTCGGCGGGCTTCGCCCGGGTCGAATTCCAGGTGTTGAACGGGCTTGCCGCCTATCGCCGCTTCTACGATGCCGATCTCGCCGCCGAACTGCTGACCGGGGCCGAGCTTCGGCAGCACCGGGACCGGCCCACCACCTCTTCCCGGACGCGGCAGGTGATCGACGACCTGCTGGCGATCCAGGCCGGGCGCCGCTGCGATATCTTCATGGGCGCGCTGACGGTCGACTGGCGCGGCCAGGTGATGCCTTGCCGCCTGCTGAAATCGCCCCAGCACCCGAGTGCCGGCGACCTCGGCCGCCTGTCCCTCGACGAGATCTGGCACGACCCGGGTTTCGCCGAGTTCCGCTTCGCCCTGCAGCACGGGGTCGTCCTCAATGCCTGCGACGGCTGCGCCTATGTCGCCGGGGCCTGAGGGGCGCCGCGCCCGCGCGGTCTATTTCGACGTCGATTCCTTTTCCTTCGAGGGGTTCAGCAACGGCGCCACCATCCAGTATCGGGAAATGCTGCGCCGTTTCCAGGCCCGGGGCCTCGATGCCGCGGTGGTCACCGTCGGGCAGGCCGCCGCCTCCCCCTGGGCGGCCGAGGGTACGGAAGCCCCCGCCCCGCGCTGGCATTTCGACCAGGGCATCGCGATCGGCGAATATCTGCTGCCCGCCGATCCGGCGACCGACCCGGCCCTGTACCGGCGGACGATCGCCGGCGCCGTCGCCGCGGCAGCGCCCGACCTCGCCATCGTCCACACGCCCCCCGCCCGCCTGGAGGAGGCGGAACTCGCCCTGTTCGAAGTCCTGGCCGGAACCCGCGCCGCCCGCCTCTGCTTCGTGCCGGACAGCCATTTTCCGGCGCCGGGGCGGACCCCGCCGGCCATGCTCGCCCGGCTGGCGGCGGCGCTCCGCGCCTTCACCCTGGTCGCCCCCAGCCGCTTCATCGCCGAGGCGGTGTCGGCGGCGGGACTGGGGCCGTGCCGGGTCTTCGCCAATGTCTTCGACCGGCAAGCCATTCTCGCCCGCGGGCGGGCGGGGGAATTCGTCACCTTCATCAACCCCCACCCGATGAAGGGCGTCGAGATCTTTCTCGACATCGCCCGCCGCCTGCCGCACCGGCGGTTCCAGGTGATCCGCACCTGGCCCTATCCCCCGGTCTTCACCTGCGACCTGCCCAATGTCGAGGTCCGCCCCTTCAGCCCGGCGGTGGCCGAGGTCTGGCGCCGCGCCGCGGTCCTGATCGTGCCCTCCCTCTGTCCCGAAGGGTTCGGGCGGATCATCGTCGAGGCCCAGTTGAACGGCATTCCCGTGATCGCCCATGCCGGCGGCGGCGTGCCGGAGGCGGCGGGAAGCGACGCCTTCCTGATCCCGCCGCCCGCCACCCGCGGCGACCCGGTCTTTCCCGAGATCTCGGCGGCGGAAAGGGCGCGCAGCGTCGCCGCCTTCTGCACCCATATCGAAGCCGTCTTCGCCGGCGCCGGCAACCGCGCGGCGGCCCGGGCCCATGCCCGGCGCTGGCTGCGCCGGGGCGAGCGCGACACGGCGCGGCTGGTGGCCCCCTTCGCCCGGCCGGGCAACCGGCCCCCCTCGCTCCTGGTGCTCGCGCCCCATCCGGATGATGCGGCCTTTTCGGTCGGCGGGCTGGTCCGGGCCTGGCGCGGGCCGAAGACCGTGCTCACCGTATTCGGCCGTTCCAATTTCACCAGGGCCGGGGGCTTCACGGCGGCGGAACCGGTCTCGCACTGCCGCCGGCAGGAGGACGAGGCCTATTGCCGCCGGGTCGGCGCCAGCCTCGACGCCCTGGACCTGCCCGAGGCATCGCTGCGCCGGGCGCCGGACTGGGCGGCGATCTTCGGCCGCCAGCCCGAGCGCTATGGCGCCTGCGACCGGGCGGCCCGCGATGCGCTCGACGCCCGGCTCGGCGCCGTCCTGGCCACGCCGCCGGACCTTGTGCTGGTGCCGGCCGCCCTCGGCGATCACGCCGACCATCTTCTCGTCCGCGACGCGGCCCTGGCCGGGCTGCGGGAGACCGGCGCATGCTTCGCCTTCTACGAAGACCTGCCCTATGCCGCCGACCTCGCGGCGCCAGAGATCCGCGAGGCGATCGCCGGCCTGACGCCGGCGCCGGCCGTGGTGCATGTCCCGCTCGGCGCCGGCCTCGCGGCCAAGCTCGACGATGCCGCCTGCTATGCCAGCCAGGTCGACGCCACGGTCCTCGAGGCCCTGGAGCGCCACGCCCGGCGCTGGCCCGCGCCGGCCGAACGGCTGTGGGGCGAAGGGCCGCTCGCCAGCCTGATCGCCCGCGGCCTCGCCCCCGATCCGGCAGCGGCGCCATGAGGATCGCCTTCCTGACCGATTTCCTGGGCACCATGGCCGGGACCGAGGCTTCGATCTGCGAGGCCGCCTGCTGCCTGCGCGCTGCCGGCCATGCGGTGGCCGTGGTCGTGTTTCCGCGGGACGAGCCGCCGCACCGACATTGGCTGGCGGTGCTGGCCCGGGCGGGGGCCGATGTCGCCGTGCTCGACCGGGCGGACGAAGCCCTGGCCGCGGCCGAAGCCTGGCGCCGGCTGGCGGCCTGGCGTGTCGATATCGTCCATGCCATTCCCATGGGCCGCTTCATGCTGAGCTGCCTTGCCGCCGACAACCGCCCCGCCTGCCCCGTGGTCGCGACCGAAACCAGCGAAGCCAGCCCGCGCTGCACCTGGTACGAGCCGGCGACCTTTCCCCGCATGGCCGTGCTCGATGCCATCGTCGCCCCCTGCCATGCGGTCGCCCGCAACCTGCGCCGGCATTTCCGCTATCCCGGCCGCATCGAGGTCATTCCCCATCCGCTGCGCGTGCCCGAAGCCGCCATCCGCCCGCTGGACCCGGCACGGCTGGCGCAGCTCGGCCGGATCGGCTCGGTCACGCGGCTGCGGGTCGAGAAGGGCGTCGCCTTCCTGCTGGCGGCGCTGGCGCTGCCGACCACCCCCGGCTTCTGCCGGCTGTCGCTTTACGGCGAATGCGGCGAGCGTGAGCAGACCGCGGCCCTGATCCAGACCCTGGGCCTCGGCCGGCGCGTCACCATCGCCGGCCCGTTCCGGGGTGCGGCGGCGATGGAACGGATCCATGCCGCTCACCCGGTCATGGTGCTGTCATCGCTGTTCGAGGGCCTGCCCCTGGCGCTGCTGAATGCGATCGCCCGCGGCTGCCCGGTCATCGCGACCGATGTCGGCGGTGTCCGCGAGATCGTCGGCGACGACGCTGCCGGCATCGTCGTGCCGCGCGCCGATCCGACCGCCATGAGCCTCGCGATCCGCGCCATCGCCACCGATCCCGCCCGGGCCCTGGCGTGCAGCCGGGCCGGGGTCGAGATCTTCCGCGAGACCTTTCATGTCTCACGGGTGATGGCGCGGCTGGAACGCTTCTACCGGGACCTCGCCGGATGAGCGGGCCGCACCGCCTGCGCTGCGTCGAGACCGGCGCGCTGTTCGCGCCGCAGCCAGGCACGCTGGTCCATGCGCCGGTCGGGTATCCCTACCCCCAGATGGACGGCGTGCCCAGCCTGCAGACCCGCGCCCGCTCGGCAGCGGAACTGGACGCCCAGATCGATGCCATCCGCCGGGGCGGGCGGGACGCCGTGCTCGGCTGGCTGGCGGCGTGGTCGGCACGCCAGGGCTGTCGCCTGGATGCCCTCCGCCGGGTCGTGACCCCCGGCGCCCGCGGCGGCTTCCTGGCCGACTGGGCGGCCTATTGCGGCGCCGCGGACCATTATTTCCTCGTCCGCTGGGCCTGCCCGTCCTATCTCGCCACGCTCGCCTTTCTCGACGACATGGCCGGCAGGCGCATCGCCTGCCTGGCCAGCGGGGTCGGCCATCTGTCCAACCTGCTGCGGGCCGTGCGCCCCAGGCCGGCGCTGACCCTGCTCGACGGTAACCTGATCCACCTGCTGGTCGCCCGCGCCTATATGGCGCCCGGGGAACAGGCGATCTGCGCCGAACTCGACGATCCCCTGCCCCTGCCGGACGAGAGCTTCGATCTCGCCACCATGAACGACGCCTTCCATTACATCGACGCCAAGCTGTCCCTGCTGGCCGAGATGCGCCGAATCGTGACGCCGGACGGTGCCGCCCTGATCCTGCACATTCACGACCCGCGCGACCTGCGGGGCGAAACCGTGCCGGGCGCCCCCATCGCCCCGGTCGATTTCGCCCTCCTGGCACGGCAGGCCGGCTGGCGGCATTGCGCCTTCTATGCCGAAGCCGAACTGGCGGCAGGCGTCGTCCGCCACGGTGCCGCCTTCACCCCCCGGCCGCGGGCGGCCGCCGACCTGCCCCCCGGCCCCTATGCCGTCCGCCTGCTCAAGGGCGAGGTGTCCGCAACCCGCCCCTGGCGTCTCGCGGCCGGGCGGGACGGCCTGCGGCTCAATCCGATCTACCGCATGTCGGGCGACGGCCGGTACCGGCTGGACTGGCGCGGCTCGGCGCGCAACCAACTCGAATTCGGCCATACCCCCCTGCCGCCGGACCTGGCCCCGGACCCGGCGGCAGCCGATGCGGGCGACCTGTTCCGCCGCGGCATCCTGGTGCCCGATCCCGATGCCCATCAGCACACGAAAGGCGAGACCGATGACCGGCCGTAATGCGACAGAGATCGCCGCGCCCTGGCTCGACCGGCTGCGGCGGGTGCCGGGCTGGCTGGAGCCGGCGGAAGCCCTGCTCCTGCACGAGCTGGCCGGGCGCCAGCACCGGGCCGGCCGCTGCGTCGAACTCGGCAGTTACCAGGGGCGGTCCGCGCTGGCCCTGGCCTCGGCCCTGCCGGCCGGGCAGCGCCTGCTGTGCGTCGACACTTTCGCCGGTTCCGCCGAACACCAGCCCGGCGGCGCCTTCTTCGAGCCTTCGACCCTGGCGCCCGACGGCACGGTCAGCACCCTCGGCCTGTTCCGCCGCCATGTCGCGGCGGCGGGCCTCGACGACCGGGTGGAGACCTGGGCGATGCCGAGCCTGGCCGCCGCGGCCCGGTTCGAGGGGCGCGTCTCCCTGCTCTTCGTCGATGCCGATCATGCCTATGCCGGCGTCTCCGCCGATCTCGCCGCCTGGCGCCCGCACCTCGGCCCCGGGGCCGTGGTCGTGCTGCACGACGTCGGCGACTGGGAGGGGCCGACGCGCTGCGCCGCCGACCTGCTGGCCGCGGGCTTTTCCCGCCTCGCCCAGGGCGGCACCGCGCTGGCCCTGGCCGTGCCTGCGGGGGCATGAGATGGCGGCCCCCGCCCTCGCCCTTCTCGGCGGCCCCCCGGTCTGGAGCCGCGGCTGGCCGTCCTGGCCGCTGACCGGCCCCGCCACCGGCCGGCACCTGCTCGACGTGCTCGATAGCGGGCGCTGGGCGGTCAGCGGCCCTTGGACCGGCCGGGAAAGCTGGAACCGGCGCTTCTGCCGGCGCTTTGCCGATTATATCGGCGTCCGCTTCTGCCACACGGTCGATCACGGCTCCTCCGCCCTTCTGGCCGCCTTCCTGGCCCTCGACCTCGGGCCGGGGGACGAGGTGATCGTGCCCGGGCTGACCTGGGTCGCCTGCGCCTCCGCCGTTCTCCGGGTCGGGGCGACGCCGGTCCTGGTCGATATTTCCCCGGATACGCTGTGCCTTGATCCGGCGGCGGTGGAAGCCGCGATCACGCCGCGCAGCCGCTGCATCCTGATGGTCCATCTCTACAGCTGCATGGCCGATGTCGAGGCGATCGGCGCGCTGGCCGCCCGCCACGGCCTTGCCGTGGTCGAGGATTGCGCCCAGGCCCATGGCGCCACCTGGGCCGGCCGCCGGGCCGGCAGCTTCGGCCGCATCGCCGCCTTCAGCATGCAGCAGGGCAAGGTGCTGACCGCCGGCGAGGGCGGCGCCGTCCTGACCGACGACCCGGTCCTTGCCGACCGGCTGGAGCGCCTGGGCAGCGACGGCCGGCGCGTAAGCCGCACCCCGCCCCGCCCGGGCCGGCCCGACCTCGATGAAGTCGGCGGGCTGCAAGGCATGAACCTGTGTCTTTCGGAGTTCCAGGCCGCCCTCCTCTGCGACGGCCTCGACCGGCTGGAGGCGCAGACCGAAACGCGGACCACCCGCGCCGCCGGCCTCGACCGCGCGCTCGGCGCCTTGCCCCTGCTCGAAACCCTGCGGCCCCATGCCGGCAACGACCGGCGGGCCTATTACCACTATGCCATCCGCCTCGCCCCCGCGGTTACCGGGCAGGTCACGGCCGCGCGCGTCTGCGATGCCCTGGGGGCCGAATTGGGGACCTGGGTCCATGGCCCCTACACGCCCCTATCCCGCCATCCCCTGTTCGCGCCCGGAACCCTGCGCGCCCTGCCCGCCGGCCTGCCCGCGCCGGCGCTGCCGGTGGCCGAGGCGGAGGCTGGCCGCACCGTCCTGCTCCATCACGCGCTCCTGCTGGCGGGGGAGGATGCGATGGCGGCCATCGCCGAAGCCTTCGCCAAGGTGCTCGGCCGGCTCGACGCGCTGGCGGGGGCGTGAGATGCAGCCGATCCCGCGGGCGCGCCTGATGGTCGGCACGGCCGGCTTCGGCGCCTGGATCGGCGAGGCCCGGGCGCATGACATCGTCGGGCGGGCGCTCGCCCTCGGGCTTCGCCGCTTCGACACCGCCGCGAGCTATGGCGCCGCCGAAGCGATCCTGGGCGCCGCCCTGGCCGGCCGGGGGACGGCGGTCGGGATCGCCACCAAGATCAGCCCGGAGGCCGACCTGGACCTTTGCCGGCCCCTGCCCGGCCAGATCCTCGCCCTGGTCGAGCGCAGCCTGCACCGGCTGCGCCGGGACCGCCTCGATCTCCTGCAATGGCATGATCCCCTGCCGCCGGCCCTGGCCGGGCCGGCCTTCGCGACCCTGGCCGACCTGCGCCGCCAGGGCCTGATCGGGGCCATCGGCCTGTGCAACCACGACCTCGCGGCGCTGGACGCGGTGCCGGACATCGCCGGCACCGCCCCCGTCCTGCTCCAGAACCAGCACAGCCTGCTGCACTCCGACCTGACGCCGGGCCTGACGGCACGCTGCGCCGGGCGCGGGCTGGCGGTCTGGGCCTGGTCGCCGCTGGCCGGCGGGCTGTTGGCGGGGCGCTATGGCGTGGCCGACCCCCGCCCCGCGGGCTCACGCGCGGCCCGGGGCGGCTGGCTGCCGGTCGGCGACACCGGGCCGCTGCTGCCGGCCCTCGACGCGCTGAAGGCAAGGCATGGCGGTGGCCTGGCCCGGGCCGCCCTCGACTGGGTGCTGGCAACGCCCGGGGTGACGGGCGCAATCCTCGGCCCGTCGCGGCCGGAACATCTCGATCTCATCGGGCCGGCGGACCCGGGCGGGGATCAGGAACGGGCGGCGACCACGATCTGGTAGACCAGGCCGCCCATTTCCGCGCGGTAGCGGGCGAGGACCGGCAGGCGGTCGCGGGCGCGGGCGAAAGCCTCGTCCAGCAGGCGCTTGGACGAACTGGTGACGATGGCGCGGCCGCCCGGCACCAGGAAGCGGGCGGCATTCTTCGCCACCCCGGTATAGAGCGCGTCCAGTTCCTCGCGCGGCTGGCGCACCCTGATGCCGAACGGCAGGTTGGAGAGCACGGTCCGGCACGGCGCCCAGAGTTCCGGATCGGCGCCATTGCCGAGCTGGAAGCGGAACGGCCCCGGCCGGTCCTGAAGATTGGCGGCGAAGGCCTGCCCGGCCCGGGCGCTGATATCGATGCCGAGCGCCTCCGCCTCGCCCGAGAAAGCCAAGCGTTCGGCCAGCAATGTGCCGCTGCCGCAGGTCGGATCGAGGGCGAGGCCGCCCTCGGCCGGCGGTGCCAGCCGCACCATGGCCGCCGCCAGCACCGGGTTGATCGAGGCGCCGACATCGTCGCGCCGGTAGGGAAAGCGCTCCTTGACCGAGATCGACGGCCCGAGCAGGAGCAGGACCTCGCCCTCGACCGTCGCCAGCCGCAGGGTGAGGCGGTAATCCGACGGGACATTGCGCAGGCGCAGGGTCTTGGACGCCAGGAGCCTGGCGCCCAGGCGCCGGGCCGCCTCGGATTCATCCTTCGGGCAATTCAGCCAATAGGGCTGGTCGGCGAGGTCGAACGCCTCGACCGCCCCATTCAGCGCCTGTTCGGCCCGGGCGGCGTCGCCGGCCTCGCCGAGCTTTCCCGCCAGCACGAAACTGCCGAAGGACCAGAGCGGCGCCGCGCGCAGCGCCGCGGCCAGACGCTCGGCCGCCGTTTTATCGGACTGGAGGAAGCCGGGGCCGAGCGGCTTCAGGCGCAATTGCCCCTCGCGCCGGGCGATCCCGGCGCAGGCACCTTCGAGCCCCTTGGGCACGGCGAAGACGACCGGCCAGCGGTCGAGCCCCCGCTCCCAGGCGCCGACGGCCGAGGGCGCGACGGTGTGCAGTTCAACGCTCATCGCAAGGCCCGCCGCCGCAGGGCAAGCGGGCCCCCTCCGGCAATCCTCAAGCGGCCTGCTTCAGGTGGCGCGCGACCAGGATTTCGGCGATCTGCACGGCGTTCAGCGCCGCCCCCTTGCGCAGGTTGTCCGAGACGCACCAGAGCGCCAGGCCCTTGCCGTCGGCAACGGTCGGGTCGCGGCGGATGCGCGAGACGAAGGTGGCGTAATCGCCCACGCATTCGAGCGGGGTGATATAGCCGCCGTCCTCGCGCCGGTCGACGACCATCAGGCCCGGCGCCTCGCGCAGGATCTCGCGGGCCTGGTCGACGGTGATCGGGTTCTCGAACTCGATGTTCACCGCTTCCGAATGGCCGACGAAGACCGGCACACGCACGCAGGTGGCGGTCAGCGCGATATCGGGATCGAGGATCTTCCGGGTCTCCGCCGCCATCTTCCACTCTTCCTTGGTGAAGCCGTCATCCATGAAGACGTCGATGTGGGGGATGACGTTGAAGGCGATCTGCTTCGGGAATTTCTTCGGCTCGACCGTGTCGTTCACGAAGAGGCCGCGGGTCTGGTTGAAAAGCTCGTCCATGCCCTTGTTGCCGGCGCCCGAGACCGATTGATAGGTCGAGACGACGACGCGGCGGATCTTCGCGAAATCATGCAGCGGCTTCAGTGCCACGACGAGCTGCGCGGTCGAGCAGTTCGGGTTGGCGATGATGTTGCGCTTGCGGAAATTGCCGAGCGCATGGGCATTCACTTCCGGCACGATGAGCGGGACATCCGGCTCCATGCGGAAATGCGAGGAATTGTCGACGACGACGCAGCCGGCCGCCGCCACCTTGGGCGCCCACTTGGCCGAGACCGAACCGCCGGCCGAAAACAGCGCGATATCGGTGCCGCGGAAGTCGTAATCCTCCAGCGACTGGATTTTCAGGGTAGTCTCGCCGTAACTGACTTCGGTGCCGATCGATTTGGGCGACGCCAGCGCCGCCACGGTGTCAGCGGGAAACTGACGCTCGGCAAGGATGTTCAGCATTTCGCGACCGACTTGACCGGTCGCGCCAACGACGGCGACTTTCCAACCCATCGTCCCAGATCCTCAATCAAAAGGTGATCCGCCATTCACGGAATGGCCGGGCGCACGGGGATACCCCGATGCGACCGCGCACAATAGGGCAAAAGCGCCGCACCGCAAGCGCCGAACGCGCAGGCACGCCCTGCGGCCGGCGAATTCCGGCCTCAGGCCTGTTTCTCGACCCGCTTCAAGCCCCAGCGCAAGGTCGCCCGCCCGGCATCGAGCGAGCCGGTGACGGCGATCTGCTCGGCCCGGCGCGGCGGGCCGTAATCGGCGATGCTGACCGATTCATCGAGGGCGACATGGCCGCCCAGGGCGCGGAACTGCCAGCCCTCGCCGGACGGCGTGCGCAGCAGCACGCTCGACCCGTCGCCGGTCATGGTGGCGCGGACATCGGGGGCAAGGTGGAAACGCAGCGCGAAGGGCAGGCTGCGGCCGGGGGCCCGGCCGCGCGGCTCCACCCGGTCCTCGCCCCGGATCTCGCCGCCTTCGACGTCGAGCCAGATCGAGCGGCGGTGAATGAGGCCGAGACGGGGGCCATAGCCGGAATGGCTGGCCTCGACCCAGATCTGGCCCTCCGCCTCGTTGCGGGTGGCGGTGGTCGCCATCGCCGGCAGCGCGGGGCGGAAGCCGATATCCCGGTCCTCGACCGGGACCCAGGCATTCTGGTCGTCCAGGGTCATGGTCGAATGGGCGGCGGTCGCCCGGCCCACCCGCTGCCAGTCGCCGTCGCGGCCCGGCGCGGCGCCGCAGGAAACGATCAGCCGGTCGCGCCCCGCGCTCATCTCGAAGGCGAGCGGCGCGATATGGGCGGCACCGGACTGGCCCGGCGGCGGCGGCGCACCGACATCGAACAGGACGGTGAATTTCCGCCCCTCCAGCCGCTCGAAGCCGATATGGGGCAGGCGCGCCGGCGCCTTGCCGCGCGGCGCCGCCAGGGCGAGAATATCGTCGATATGGGCGGTCCGGCCCGGCCGCGCGCCGTGGAAGGTGGCGAGCTTGCCGTCGCCCAGGCGGAAGAAGCGCACCGCCGGGGTCAGGCGGTCGATCGCCCGGGTCAGGGCCAGGCTCGGCACCTGGCCGGCCGCGGCCAGCGCGCCGCGGATGCGCACCAGCATCTCGAGGACGGCGAGGTGATCGTTCGGGTTGCGGCTGGCGATGCCGCCGTCGGCCAGGATCAGCTCGCCCAGCGTATCGTCCAGGCGGCGCAGGGCCCTGGCCAGCGGCCGGCCCCAATGCCCGAGCGCGAGCAGGCCGAGGGCAAGGCCGACCACCGCGTCGACCCGCGCCGGGCCCGCCGGCAGGGCCGGAAACACCCGGGCGATATAGCGCAGCTGCCGCATCAGCGCTTCGAGCATCGCCTCGCGGAGCGCGATATCGGCACCGTCCAGCAACAGCGCGAGATGGCCGACCCAGGCGGCGATGCGCCGCCCGGCAAGATCGGCCCGCCACCACCGGGCATCGAAGCGGCCATAGCGCTTCAGCCAGCCGTCCAGCAGGGCGCGGGCCTGGCGGCGGGCGGCATCGCCGTCGGCGGCGGTGAAATGGCGCAGCCAGTGGAAATCATGCAGCGCTTCCAGCCATTCGGGCGTGGCGCCGCCCAGCGTCCAGGGCGTCTGATGGGGCGAGAGCAGCAATTCCCCGGCAAAGCGGTAGCGGCCCTGGAACAGGGCATTGGCCTCGTCCGCCGAACCGGCGACCGGATCATATTGGACATTGAGCGCGAAGACAGCGGGCGCCCGCCCCAGGCTGGCCACCGACAGGCGGGAATTGGCCAGGCCGAGCAGCAGCCGGCGGCCGGCGGCCGCGGCCTTGGCGCGGGCCAGGCTGCGCTTGGTCCAGGCCGGGGGCAAACCCGGCAAGGTTGCATGCGTGGTGGGCCCCGTGGTCCCGGTCCTGGGGTCCGGCGCTTCGATGCCCGCTGCCCCGGTCGTCATCGCCTGGCCTCAGGCGCCGCCGCGCAGACGGCTGATATTGCCCGCATAGGCGGCAGGCCCGCCGGTGAAGCTGGCGGTGCCGGCGACGAGGACGTCGGCCCCGGCGGCGATCGCCTGGGGCGCGGTTTCGAGATTGATGCCGCCGTCGACCTCGAGGTCGATGGCCCGGCCGGTGGCGTCGATCAGCTTACGCAGGGCCCGGATCTTGTCGAGCTGGCTGGCGATGAAGCTCTGGCCGCCGAAACCGGGGTTGACCGACATGACCAGGATCAGGTCGACCATGTCGATCACGGTCTCGACCGCGGCGACCGGGGTCGCCGGGTTCAGCACCACGCCCGCCTTCACGCCCTGGGCCTTGATCGTCTGCAAGGTGCGGTGCAGGTGGGGCCCGGCTTCCGGGTGGACCGAGATGATATCGGCCCCGGCCTTGGCAAAGCCTTCGATGAAGAGATCGACCGGCGAGATCATCAGATGCACGTCGAAGGGCTTCTTCGTGTGCGGGCGCAGCGCGGCGACCACGGCCGGCCCGATGGTGATGTTGGGCACGAAATGGCCGTCCATCACGTCGACATGGATATAGTCGGCACCGGCGAGATCCATCGCGCGGACTTCCTCGCCCAGGCGGGCAAAGTCGGCGGAGAGAATCGACGGGGCGATGCGGGTGGCTTGCTGCATGACCTGCTCGTAACAGCTATGGCGGCGAATGCCAACCGGTTCAGACGCGAACCAGCCGGCTGGCGAAAAATCCGTCGAGTCCGCCGCGCTCCGGCCACAGGCTGGGCAGGGTGCGGAGGTCGCCGGCCGGGTTGATCGCCGCCGCCAGCCCCGGCACTTCGTCGGGCCGGATGGGGGCGCGGCGCAAGGGCGCGCCGGCGCCGAGCGCGGTCTCGATCACCCCCGGGCCCTCGCGCGGTTCGATCGAACAGGTGCAGAAGACCAGGGTGCCGCCGGGCGCCAGCATGTCGATCGCGGCGCGCAGCAGCTTGCCCTGGATGCGGGCCAGGGCGCGGGTATCCTCGACGCCCCGGTGCAGGGCGATATCCGGGTTGCGGCGCAGGGTGCCGGTCGCGCTGCACGGCGCATCGAGCAGGACGAAGGGCACCTTGTCCGCCGGCCGCCAGGCGGCGACATCGGCGACCACCGTCTCGGCGGCAAGGCCGAGGCGGGCCAGGTTTTCGTTCAGGCGCTCCACCCGCCCGCGGGCCTGGTCGACCGCCGTGACCACGGCCCCGGCCGCGGCCAGTTGCGCCGTCTTGCCGCCCGGGGCGGCGCAGAGATCGATCACCCGGGCGCCGGCGACATCGCCGAACAGGCGGGCCGGCAGGGCGGCGGCGGCATCCTGCACCCACCACGCCCCCTCGGCATAGCCGGGCAGGTCCGTCACCCGCCCGCTGCCGGCAAGGCGCAGCGAGCCGGTGGGCAGGACCTCGGCCCCCAGCCGCGCCGCCCAGTCGGCCCGGTCCAGCCCCGGCTTCAGGGTCAGATCGAGGGGCGGCTCCAACTGGTGGGCGGCGGCGATGGCGGCCGCCGTCTCGGCGCCATAGGCGGCGACCCAGCCCTGGAACAGCCAGTCCGGCGTCGACAGGAGAGCACGGTCGAGGCCGGCGGTGATCGTCCCGCCTTCCCGGTCCAGCCGGCGCAGCACCGCATTGGCCAACCCCTTGAGGCGGGCGAGGCCGCCGTCGACCAATTGCACCGTGGCGCCGACCGCGGCATGGGGCGGCACCTTGAGGATCAGGAGCTGGGCCGCGCCCAGGGCCAGAATGGCGCGCAGCCGGTCGGGCAGATGGCCGCCCGGCCGGTCCAGGCAGCGGTCGACCACCGCATGCAGAAAGCCCCACGAGCGGATCGCCGCCGCCGCCAGGGCATGGGCGAAGGCGCGGTCGCGCGGCTCCAGCCGGGGCAGCGCCGCCGACTGGTCGACGGCCTCGTCAAGCGGCAGGTCGCGGGCGATCACCGCCTCGATCAGCCCGAGGGCGGCGAAGCGGGCGGCCACGCCGGCAGGGCTCAGGCCCGCCGGGGCGGGATCGGTCATCGTGCGCTCGGCTTTCTCTGTTCAGCTCCAGGGTCCGGCCTGGCCCATCGCGATCGCCATGCGGCGCAGGCGCTCGATCCGGTTCTCCATCCGGGGATGGGTGGTGAATAGCCCATCCATGGCCCGGCCGTGAAGGGGATTGACGATGAAAAGATGGGCCGTGGCCGGATTGGCCTCCGCCGCCCGGTTCTCCACCCGCTCCGCGCCCCGGTGCAGGCGGGCCAGCGCCGAGGCGAGCCAGAGCGGCCGGCCGCAGATCTCGGCGCCGATGCGGTCGGCCTCGTATTCCCGGCTGCGCGAGATGGCGAATTGCACCATGGCGGCGGCCAGCGGCGCCAGCAGGGCGACCAGCAGGCCGGCGACCGGGCCCAGCGGATGGCTGCGCTCGCCGTCGTTCGAGGACGAGGAGGCGCCGAAGAACAGGGCGAAATTGGCCAGCATGCCGATGGCGCCCGCAATGGTCGCGGTGACGGTCATGACCAGCGTGTCGCGGTTCTTCACATGGGCCAATTCATGGGCCATCACGCCCGCCACTTCTTCCTCGCTGAGGAGGTTCAGAAGGCCGGTGGTGGCGGCGACTGCCGCATGGCCGGGGTCGCGGCCGGTGGCGAAGGCGTTCGGCTGCGCATTCTCGATCACATAGACCTTGGGCATCGGCAGGCCCGCATTGTCGGCAAGGCGGGCGACGATGGCATGAAGGCGCGGCGCCGCGGCCGCATCGACTTCCCGCGCGCCATACATCGACAGGACCATGCGATCCGAATTCCAATAGGCGAAGGCATTCATCGCCAGGGCGACCAGAAAGGCGATGACGAGCCCGTTCTGTCCGCCGACGAGCCAGCCGACGGCCAGGAACAGGCCCGTCAGCGCGGCCAGCAGCAAGGCGGTACGGACGTAACCCAAGAGACGGCTCCCCGATGAGGACCAGGGGCCGGCCCGGCGCTGGCCCTGCCTCACCATGTGGGTGGGCGGCGGGCGGGGATCAAGCATGCCCCGGTCGCCGGCCCTCATTGTGCCCCCGCCATTCATGGCTAATATATGGGCGGAGTAACGACGCCACGCCGTCCCGCCGGGACGGACCAGGACGGGAGCAGCGGGTGGGCGGCAGGTTCGCGGCACATGAGGGGCGCATCACGGGCGCGGGGCGCCGGCTTCTCGTACTGTCCCACGGCTTCGGCACCGACCAGGACGCGTGGCACGGCATCCGGCCCTGGGCGGACGCGCATTTCCGCACCCTGTCCTACAATCTGGCCGGGGCCGGGCCCGGGGGGGCGGCGACCTACGACCCGCGGCGCCATGCCTCGCTCTACGGCTATGTCGACGACCTGCTGGACCTTCTCGACGAACAGGCGGTCGAGCGCTGCATCTTCGTCGGCCATTCGGTCAGCGGCGTGATCGGCCTGGCCGCGGCGGTGGCCCGCCCGGCCCTGTTCAGCCGGCTGGTGCTGATCGGCGCCTCGGCCCGCTACCTGAACGACGGCGCCTATGCCGGCGGCTTCGACCAATCCGATCTCGACGGCCTCTACGCCGGGATGGCGGCGAATTACCAGGCCTGGTGCGCCGGTTTCGCCCCCGCCGTGGTCGGCGTGCCCGACGGCGAGGCGATCGCCGATTTTTCCCGCAGCCTTTTCGCCATGCGGCCCGATATCGCGCTCGCCACCTCGCGCACCATCTTCCAGTCCGACATGCGCGCCCTGGTGCCGCGCCTGGAACGTCCCGCCCACCTGATCCAGACGCGGGAAGACCTGGCCGTCCCCCTGGGCGCCGCGGAATGGCTGCAGCGGAACATCCCGGACGCCACCCTCGACGTCATCGAGGCCAGGGGCCACCTGCCCCATATGACCGCGCCCGCCAATGTCGTCGCCGTCCTGGCGCGGCACCTTGCCGGGACCGGAGACTGAAGCACCGTGCCCTTCTCAGGCAGCGACCGCTTGCCGCGCCTGCCCCAGGCGGGCGAAAGTGCCGGCCTCGGCGCCCTCACCACCTTCGTGCGGACGGCCAGCGGGGCCGATCTCGTCCTCGCCTTCGAGGCGGACGACACGGGTTTCGCCACCCCGCTGGCGGCCGATCCGCCGCCCCTGCCCGATGTCTTCGGCCTGCCCGAGCACGGTTTCGACCGGCTGGACTGGACCGACAGCCCGCGCCCGGCCGAGGGCCTGCACCTGCCGAGCGCGGTGCTGCTGGCGCTCGGCCGCCCGGCGGAACGCGTCCTGTTCGTGCCGACGCCGGTGCCCGGCGCCCCGCGCAGCGGTGTCCTGCTGCTCTGGGCCGCCAATGGCGCCCGGACCTGCATCTGCCCGTTCCGCGACGAGATCGGCCACGCCCCGGGGCTGCTGCGCCAGGTTTTCGGCCAGATGCTGGCCAGCCGGCGCGAGGCGCTGCACCGGCGCCTCAACCTCGGCCTGTTCCGCGACGTCTTCGACAGCGTGCCGGCCGGCATCGTCCTGATCGACGGCGGCGGCAACAATAATCTGGTCAACCGCCGCGCGGCCGAGCTTCTGGACCTGCCGGCGGGCCGGGTCGAGATCGCCCAGATCGCGGCCCGCATGACCGCGCTGCGCAGGGCCTGTACCAATGCCGAGGCGCTGGAGGCGCTCTATGCGCCCCATCAGGCCGACCCGAACTATGCCCTGGTCACCCTCTGGCAATGGGGGGAGCGCTGGCTGGAAGTGGACACCCATCCGGTTTCCGGCGACGGCCGCCTCGGCCGGGTCTGGCTGTTCGAGGATGTCACCCAGCGCCAGCACCAGGCGGCCGACCTCGAACGGGCCGCCCATTTCGATGCCCTGACCGGCCTCGTCAACCGGCACCGCTTCCACGCCCTGGCCGCGCCCCTGCTGCAACAGGCGGCACGCGAAGGCCACGACCTGTCGCTGCTGATGCTGGACCTCGATCATTTCAAGGCGGTGAACGACCGTTACGGCCATGCCGCCGGCGACCGGGTGCTGCGCGCCACCGCCGACCGGATGCGCGCCGCCCTGCGCGCCCGGGATATCGCCGCCCGCCTGGGCGGGGAGGAATTCGCCGCCCTGCTGCCCGGGACCGCGCCCGCCGATGCCCGGCTGATCGCCGAACGGCTGCGCGCGGCGATCGCCGCCGCCCCGGTCGAGGTCGGCGATGCGGCCATCGCGGTCACCGTCAGCATCGGCCTTGCCGGCGCCCGGCCGGGGGAGACGGAACTTGCCGCCGTCCTGGCCCGGGCGGACGAGGCGCTTTATGCCGCCAAGCGCGCGGGCCGCGACCGGGTCGCGGCCGCCGGCTGAGCTCGGCTCAGAAGCCCTGGCCGCCGAAACTCTCGGGCGCGGGGCGCACCGCCTGCGGGCCATAGGCCGTGACTTCCAGGATGGCGAGGCCGTGCTGCGGCGTGCCGTCGGCGCGGAAGCGGAACAGGCCGTCGACCCCGGCGAAACCATCGGGCGCGGTCAGCGCCTGGCCGGCATCGGCGAAACCGCCCGGCCGGCGCGACAGCAGCACGGCCAGGACCATGGCGTCATAGGCCTGGGCGGCGATGCGCGGCGGCCGGCGGCCATAGGTCGCCGAGAAATGGCTGGCGAAACGCTCGAACCGGTCCGGCGGCGGACCGGCGTACCAGCCGCCCAGGGTCAGGGGATCGGTGCCGAGATCGGTGCCCGACCATTGGTCGGTGCCGAGCAGGCGGATCTGGCGCGGATCGAAGCCGAGCCCGGCCAGCGTCGCCGTGACCTGGCGCAGCGCGGCGCCGCCCTCCGGCACGAACAGGGCGTCGATCGGCAGGCGGCCGTCGGGCCCGGGCGCGAACAGGGCGCGCAGGGCTTCGTTCGGTTGCAGGCTGCCGGAGCGGTAGCGTTCGATGGCGACGACATGGCCGCCCTGGGCGCTGACCGCGACATCGAAGGCCGCCCCCACCACTTCGCCATAGGCGCCCTGGGGAATCAGGGCGGCGAAGCGCTTGAGGCCGGCGCCGGCGGCATGGCCGACGATGGCGCTGACCTGTTCCTCGGGCATGAAGCCCATCAGGTAGACGCCGTTGCCCGCCGCCGCGCGGTCGGTGGAGAAGCCGAGCATGGGCACGCCCCGGCGCCGCGCGTCATTGGCCGCGGTCTTGACCGAGGTCGCCCCCAGGGGACCGACGACGATGCCGGCGCCGGCGCCCAGCACGTTCTGGGTGGCGCCCGCCGCGGTCGCCGCCGAGCCGCCGGCATCCGCCGGCAGCAGCTCGACATCCTGGGCGCCGAGGTCGAAGAGGGCGAGTTCGGCCGCATCCTGCAAGGCCTTGCCGGTTTCCGCCGCCTGCCCGCTCTGGGGCAGGACGAGGCCGATCCTGGCCAGCTGCGGCGCGGCCGGCTGGGGTGCCGGCACGGGAACGGCTGACGGCGGGGGGCTATTGCGGCTAGTGTCGGTCCCGGTCGTCGTGCAGCCGGCCATGACGAGGGCGACGAGGGCAATGAGGGATGAACGGAAACGAGGCCGAATTCGCGGCGGCAGAAAGCCCCGATGCGACGGATGGGGAAAACAGCGGGCCGCCGCCTGCGCCTGAGGATGCACCGGACAACACTCCTGGTCTCGAACCTTTGGACGGCCAAGGTAGCGGCGGCGGGCGCCCAAGTAAACCGCGCCCCGGCCTGCACCTCGTCGCCACGCCGATCGGCAACGCGCGCGACATCACCCTGCGCGCCCTCGACACCCTGCGGGGCGCCGATCTCGTGCTGTGCGAAGATACCCGCGTCACCAGCCGCCTGATGCAGATCCATGGCCTGCACAAGCCGCTGATGCCATATCACGACCACAACGCGGCGAAAGTACGGCCGGAGATCCTGCACCGGCTGGCCCAGGGCGCGGTGATCGCCCTGGTCTCGGACGCCGGCACGCCGATGATTTCCGATCCCGGCTACAAGCTGGTGGCCCAGGCGGTCGCCGCCGGCATCGCGGTCACCACCCTGCCCGGCCCGTCCTCGGTCCTGGCCGCGCTGACCCTGGCGGCCCTGCCGACCGACCGTTTCCTCTTCGCCGGCTTCCTGCCGCCGAAGACCGCCGCGCGCCGCGCCGCCCTCGAAGACCTGGCCGTCGTCGGGGCGACCCTGGTCTTCCTCGAATCGGCGCAGCGCCTGCCGGACATGCTGGCGGATGCGGCGGCGATGCTGGGCCCGCGCCCGGCCGCCGTCGCCCGCGAACTGACCAAATTGTTCGAGGAGGTGCGCCGCGATCCCCTGGACGCCCTGGCCCGCCATTACGAGACGGCGGGGCCGCCGAAGGGCGAGGTGGTGGTGGTGATCGGCCCGCCGGACGCGGCCGCCGCCCCCCTCGAGTCGGAGGTCGACCGGGCGCTGCTGGCCGAACTTGCCCATGCCGGGCCGTCCGCCGCCGCGGCCAAGGTCGCCGCCGCCTTCGGCCTGCCCCGGCGCCAGGTCTATGCCCGGGCCATGGCCCTGAAGGACCAGCCTTGAGTGCAAGGCGGCAAGCCCGGGCCCGCGGCCGGCTGGCAGAGGCGGCGGCGGCCCTGCTCCTCCGCCTCAAGGGCTATCGCATCCTGGAGCGCAACTGGCGCTCGCCGGCCGGCGAGATCGACATCGTCGCCCGACGCCGCCACACCCTCGCCTTCATCGAGGTGAAGCATCGCACCGCCATGGCCGAGGCCGGCGAAGCGATCGCCGGGCGCCAGCGGCTGCGCATCGCCCGGGCGGCCCAGCTCTATGTCGCGGGCCGGCCGGCGCTGGCGTCGCTCGACGCCCGCTTCGATGCAATCCTGGTGGTGCCCTGGCGGCCGCCCCTGCATATAAGGGATGCATGGCGAATCGGCTGAACCCGCCCTGAAGGACGACGCGAAACCATGACCAGCAAGACTATCGCCGCCTTGACCGCCCTCGGCCTCGCCGCCCCCGCGCTGGGGGGCTGCGTGGCGGCGGCGGTCGGCGCGGTCGGCACCGCCGGCTATGTCGCCGCGCAGAACCGCGCCCCCGGCCAGGTGGCCGACGACGCCGGCATCCGCATCTGCATCAACGACGCGCTGCTGAAGCGTTCGACCAGCCTTTTTACCAATGTCAGCACCGAAGTGGTGCGCGGCCGGGTGCTGCTGGTCGGCACCGTCGCTTCCGAGGCCGACTGCCAGGAGGCGACGGGCATCGCCCAGACCTGCGAGGGCGTGAAGGCGGTCGACAACCAGATCCAGCTGGCGGACGACGGCGGCGTCGGCGGCTATGCCAGCGACAGCTGGATCTCCGCCAAGGTGAAATCCAACCTCGTCACCGATTTCTCGCTGAACGGCTTTTCGATCGGGGTCGAAACCGTGAATGGCATCGTCTATCTTTCGGGCGTCGTGCGCCGTGAAGCCCAGCGCGACAAGGCGGTGGAGATCGCCCGCTCGATCTCCGGCGTGCAGAAGGTGGTCAGCGCCATCCAGGTTTCGCCCGAATAGGATCGAACATGCCGCGCCTCGAACCCGTGCCCCCCCTGCCCGACGAGATCGAGACCGCGCTCGACGCCGCCGGCCGCCTGGACGACCGTGCGATCGACCTGGCCGGCACGGCCCTGTTGCTCGCCGCCCTCGACCGGCCGGGGATCTCGCTCGGGAAATACCGCGGGCACCTGGACGACCTGGTGGCGGCGGTGCGCGATTCCGGGGCGACCACCGCGATCGAGGTCGCGGGCGCCCTGCAACGGGTGTTCGGCGACCGTTTCGGCTATGACGGCGACCGCCTGACCTATGACGACCCGCAGAACGCCAACCTGATCCGGGTCATCGACCGGCGCAAGGGCCTGCCGGTCGCGCTCGGCGTCCTCTATGCCCATGCCGCCCGGGGCGCCGGCTTCGCCCTCGACGGCCTCGCCTTTCCCGGGCATTTCCTGATGCGCCTCGACGTCCGGGGCGAGCGCCTGATCCTCGATCCCTTCAACGGCGGCCGCGTTCTCGACATCATGGAATTGCGCCGGCTGGCGAAGCAATTGATGGGCCCCGACCAGGAGCTGACCCCGGCCCTGACCGATACGGTGGGCAACCGGGCGATCCTGCTCCGCCTCCAGAACAACCTGAAAAGCCGCGCCCAGACCGACGGCAACGTCGAGCGGGTGGGGCAGCTGACGCGCTCCATGCTGCGCCTGGCGCCTGACGATGCCGCCCTCTGGCTCGACTACGGCAAGGCGCAGCACGGCCTCGGCCGGCTGGGCGCCGCGGCAAAGGCGCTCGAGAACTGCATCGAGCATTCCCTCGACGGTTTCGAGACGATCGAGGCCCAGCGCCTGCTGGAGCAATGGCGCCGCAGCCTGAACTGACAGACCCGCACATTCAAAGACAAGGCACGATCATGGCCCTTTCCGTCGCCATCCAGATGGACCCGGTGGAGTCCTTCGACATCGCCGTCGACTCGACCTTCCGCCTGGGGCTGGAAGCCCAGGCGCGGGGCCACAAGCTCTGCTACTACCTGCCGCGCGACCTGTCGCTGAAGGACGGCAAGGTCGTCGCCTTCGCCCGCGACCTCGAACTGCGGCGCGAGACCGGCAACCATTTCACCGCCGGGCCGGGACGCGAGATCGACCTTGCAAGCGTCGATGTCGTCCTGATGCGCCAGGATCCGCCCTTCGACATGGCCTATATCACCGCGACCCATATCCTCGAACATATCCACCCCAAGACCCTGGTGGTGAACGATCCGGTCGAGGTGCGGAACGCGCCGGAAAAACTCTTCGTCACCCGTTTCCCGCAACTGATGCCGCCGACCCTGATCACCTCGCGGAAAGCCGAGGTCGAGGCCTTCCGCGAGACCCACAAGGACATCATCGTGAAGCCGCTGTTCGGCAACGGCGGCGCCGGCGTCTTCCACCTGAAGCCGGGCGACGAGAACCTGGGCAGCCTGCTCGAGACCTTCACCCAGCTCTACCGCGAGCCGATCATCGTCCAGCGCTACCTGCCCGAGGTCCGCAAAGGCGACAAGCGCATCATCCTGGTCGACGGCAAGCCGGTGGGCGCCATCAACCGCGTGCCCGCCGCGGGCGAGGCGCGCTCGAACCTCCACGTCGGCGGCACCGCCGTGCGCAGCAGCCTGACCCCGCGCGAGATCGAGATCTGCGACACCATCGGCCCGGTGCTGGCGGAAAAGGGCCAGATCTTCGTCGGCATCGACGTGATCGGCGACTATCTGACCGAGATCAACGTCACCAGCCCGACCGGCATCCAGCAGATCGAAACCTTCGACGGCACAAATGTCGCAGCCCTGATCTGGGCAGCGATCGAGAATCGGCGCGCCCGGTAACGCTTTCTTCACTTCCCCGGCGCTCCATATCCCTAAAATTTATAGGGGTATGCAGCACCGATGTCCCGACCGACCGTCCAGCCCACGGACCGCGAGGTTTTCTTCGCATCCGACGAGGTCATCGTCAGCAAGACGGACCTCAAGGGCATTATCACCTATGCCAACGACGTCTTTCTCGATATCGCCGGCTATACCGAGGCGGAGGTGCTGGGCCAGCCCCACAACCTGATCCGCCACCCGGAGATGCCGCGTTGCGTGTTCTGGCTGCTGTGGAACGAGGTCCAGGCCGGGCGCGAAATCTTCGCCTATGTGAAGAACATGACCAAGGCCGGCGATTTCTACTGGGTGCTGGCCCATGTCACGCCCAGCCGCGACGCCGGGGGCCGCATCGTCGGCTATCATTCCAACCGGCGCACGCCGGAACGCCCGGCGGTCGATGCCGTCGGCCGTCTCTATCAAGACCTGCTGAACACGGAGCGTCGCGCCGCCAGCCCCAAGGACGGGCTCGCCGCCGGCATCGCCGCCCTGAACCGCCACCTCGAACACGCGGGCATCGGTTATGACGAATTCGTCTTCTCTCTTTGAGCGCCTGCGCGGCCGCGCCCCCACCCCCGCCGGCGCCCCCGCGAGCACCGCCCCCGACCCGGCGCTCAGCGCCGAGAACCGCCGCCTCGCCGCCGAGAACGCCCTCCTGCGCGAGGCGCTGGACAAGGCGACCGAGACCTGCCGCCGGGTCGCGGTCGGCGATTTCGAGGCCCGCGCCGTCGGCATCGAGCATCTGGGCCCGGCGGTGCCGTTCCTGCGCCACCTGAACCGCGTCCTCGACCTGACCGACGCCTTCATCCGCGAAAGCATGGCCAGCCTGGAACACGCCAGCAAGGGCGCCTTCCACCGGCCCTTCCTCGAAACCGGCATGACCGGCGCCTTCAAGCTGGGCGCGCGGACCATCAACGAGGCGCGCATGCGCATGCAGGCGCTGCGCGACGAGGCACGGGCCACCCGCCACCGCCTGGCCGACGGTTTCGAGGCGAGCGTCGCCGAAGTGGTCGCCGCCGTCGCCGCGGCCGCGACCGAGATGTCCGTCTCGGCGGAAGGCGTATCGGCCATCGCCGCCGGCACCCAGGACCGGGCGGGCGCCGTCGCCGCCGCCTCGGAACAGGCCGCCGCCAGCAGCGAGACCGTCGCCGCCGCGACCACCGAACTGGCCGCCTCCATCGCCGAGATCAGCCGCCAGGTCCATCTGACCGGCGAATTGGCCGCCACCGTCGCCCTTGAGGCCGGCAGCGCCGGCGAGACCATCCGCCACCTCTCGACGGCGGCGCAGTCGATCGACGATGTCGTCAAGATGATCCAGCAGATCGCCAATCAGACCAATCTTCTGGCCCTGAACGCGACCATCGAGGCCGCCCGCGCGGGCGAGGCCGGCCGGGGCTTCGCCGTGGTCGCGGCCGAGGTCAAGACCCTGGCCCGCCAGACCGCCGAGGCGACGGTGCGCATCGGCACCCAGGCCCAGGAGATGAAATCCTGGTCGGAACAGGCCGTCTCCGGCATCGGCCGCATCAATGTCGCGACCGACGACCTGCGCGATGCCGCCACCTCGATTTCGAGCGCGGTCGAGGAACAGACCACCGCGACCCAGGAAATCAGCAAGAATGTGGAACAGGTCGCGGCCGGCAGCCGGGATGTCACCGTCCATATCGCCGACGTCTCGACCGGGGCGACCGATACGGCGGAAGCGGCGGGCACCATGACCGTGGCCGCCGCCGACCTCGCCCGCCTGGCGGAAACCCTGCGCGGCGAAGTGGGCAAATTCCTGCACGAGATCCGAACCGCCTGACGGCCCCGGCCGCCGGCCCTGTGATCGCCGTTACGGCGGCCCGCCGGCCGCCGTGCTAGGGTCCCGCCATCATTGGCCTGGACGGGCACGGCCGCGACCGAAGCGGCACCGGACACGGGGGAGCGGTGAACATGGCACTCGATGTGAAGATCATGACCTTCGTCAGCAATTTCGACGGCGCGGGCCCCGGCCATTCGGCCATCGCGGTCGGCAATATCGCCTATTCGTTCGAAAATGTCGGCGGCGGCTGGCTGCAGGCGTCCAGCGGCTGGAAGGCGCTGGAAATCACCGGCTACATGAAGGCGAACGAGCACCGCCCGATCCTGATGCAATACCTGAAGGCTTCGGTCATCCCGGGCTATGTCGTCGAATATGTCCAGAAGTCGAGCGCCAGGGACGACGACTACATCGGCTCGGGCGTGTGCAGCACCCAGGTCTCGCGCGCGGTGAACTACGCCCTGCCCGAGGGTGTGATCTTCGACCCCAAGGGCATCGACACCCCGTTCGGCGTGTTCCATTGCGCGCGGCGCCTGGGCCTTGTCGCGCGCGAGGAATATTTCTGGCCGGGCAAGGCCAACATGCCGGTGCTGCGCTGGGCGAGCATCGTCAACACCCTGAAATCGGACTATCCGGGCGTCCTCGGCAAGCCGGGCGAAGCCGGCAAGCTGGACATTTCCCGCTAACCCCAACTCCCGCTAAACCCAGTCAGTGCGTGGCCGGGCCCCGGCCCGGCCGGCGGGCGTCGATTTCCTGCGCGACGATGCCGTAGACGATCGCCCCGGTCAGGAACACGACCAGGCCGAGCCCGAGATAGACCACCGTGCCGCCGACGCCGAAGGCATGGGCCCCGGCCAGGCCGAGCAGGTCCTCGGTGGTGATGACAAGCCAAAGCAGCCAATAGGCGACGACGGTCACAACGCCGTAGTTCATGGCGGGCCTCCTTTTTTCGGGAAGTCTTGTCGTTACCGACAGTCTTCACCTGAAAGCCTGGCCTGAAAAGAGGCTTGTCGCTCTGATCTCGATCAAATGGCGCCCGATCAGATCAGCGCCGGCTCGTCGGGGCAGAAGCGCAGGGCCTCGGCGATCCGGTTCAGGCCCTCGGTCAGTTCGGCGATGTCGGCGGCGGCGGACAGGCTGATGCGGATCGCCTCGGGCGCCGGGCCCCGGCCGACCTGGAAGGCGGAGGCGCCGGCGACATGGACGCCCTGGGCCCTGGCAGCATCGACCACATCGTCGGCCCGGCGGCCGTTGCCGATCTTCAGCCAGACGTGGAAGGAACGCACCCGACCCTCGGCCGGGCCGGGCAGGCCGAAGCAGCGCTCCGCCACCTCGTTGCGCCGGGCGATCTCGGTCAATTGCCAGCGGGTCAGGCGCTCGGCGGTGCCGTCGGCGACCCAGCGGCCGACCACTTCCGCCATCAGGGGCGGCGCCATCAGGGTGGTGGCGCGCATGGTTTCGGTCGCGGCATCGACGATCCGCTGCGGCAGCGCCATATAGCCGACCCGGAGGCCCGGCATCAGCGCCTTGGACACCGAAGTGACGAACAGGGTCCGCTCCGGCGCCAGCATGGCGATCGGGGTATGGCCGGGCGCCAGGAAGCCGTGAACGTCGTCCTCGATCAGCAGGGCGTCGCAGCGGTTGGCGACGGCGGCGATGTCGCGGCGGCGCTGCTCGCCCATCACCGCCGTGGTCGGGTTCTGGATCGTCGGCGTCAGATAGACGAAGCGCCGCCCGCCGCCCCGGCAGGCCGCCTCCAGCGCGTCGGGGCGCATGCCCTCGTCGTCCAGGGCGACGGCTTCCAGGGTCAGGCCCAGGCGCCGCGCCAGCGAGGTCAGCCCCGGATAGGCCAGGGCCTCGGTCAGCAGCACGTCGCCCGGCCGCGCCACGGTCATCAGGGCGATGGTCTGGGCATTCTGGCAGCCGGCGGTGACGAGCACCCGGTCCGGCGTGGTCTCGATCCCCGCCTGGCGCATCCAGGCGGCGCCGGCCGCCCGATGGGCCGGGGCGCCGGCCGGGAACTGATAGCCCATGACATGGGCGAGCACGTCCGGCCGCGCCGAGAGATCAGCCAGCATGCCCTGCAAGGCTTCGACCTGGGGCCCCATGGCCGGGCGGTTGACCGACAGGTTGATGGTGCCGCCCGCCGTCACCGGGCGGTCGTGGTCGATGCCGACCAGGCCGCCGCTGCCCGGCCGGGTGATGTCGGGCCCGCGCACGAAAGTGCCGCGCCCGACCGTACCGTCGGTCAGGCCGCGGCGCCCCGCCTCGGCATAGGCGCGGGTGACGGTGCCGATGGTGACGCCCAGCCGGATCGCCAGATCGCGGTGGGTGGGCAGGCGGGTGCCCGCCGGCACTGTGCCGTTGGCGATCGCCTGCGCCAGCGAATCCGCGATCGCCAGATAGAGCGGCCCGTCGTGACCGTCCAGGTTCGGGGTCCAGATGTCATCCCCCCGGCGGGTCGGGGGTGACAGGCGGGCAACAGTGGCGGGCGTTATTGTCATAGGGACAATATATATCTTGTCACGATTGTTTTGTCAAGATATAGAGACAATGCCTATGAAAGGAGGCACCCATGACCGATTGCATCGAGACAAAATCCCCCACCCTGCCGACGCTGTCCCCCCTCGCCCAGACTTCGGGCCAGACCGCTGCCCGTGCGACCGTGTGGATGCTCGCTGCCCGCGCGTTCGGGGTGCTGCTCGACTGGCAGCGCCGGGCGATGGAGCGCAACCATCTCCGCGGCCTCGACGATCACATGCTGCGCGATATCGGCCTGTCCCGGGCCGACATCGAGCAGGAAGCCGCCAAGCCCTTCTGGAAGCCGTGAGATCATCGTGCAAACCCTTGATATCTATGAGGTCGAGGCGTTCGGCGCCGGGCTGCCCTTCAGGGGCAACCCGGCCGCCGTGGTGCCCCTGGCCGCTTTCCCGGCGGACGCGGCCTTGCAGGCCATCGCCGCCGCCAACAATCTGGCCGAAACCGCCTTCTTCACCCCCGCCGGCGGCGAGGGCCATTTCGGCCTGCGCTGGTTCACCCCGGCGCTCGAAGTACCCCTGTGCGGCCATGCCACCCTGGCCAGCGCCTTTGTCATCATGACAATCCTGCAACCGCATCTGCCGGCGGTGACATTCGATTCGCACGCCGGCCTGCTGGCGGTGACAAGGGCGGGCGATGTCCTGACCCTGGATTTCCCCGCCCTGGGCCGGACCGCCGTCGCCACCGCTCCCGCCGTGGTCGCGGCCCTGGGCGCCCAGCCGGCGGAAGCCTATCGTTCAGGACAATTCCTGCTGCTGGTGTTCGACACCGCGGCCGAGGTCGCGGCGCTGGCGCCGGACTTCAAGGCCCTGGCCAAGGCGGCCGATTTCGGCGTGATCGCCACCGCGCCGGGCGATGCGGGCAGCGGCGCCGATTTCGTGTCGCGCTTCTTCGCCCCCGCCGCCGGGATCGACGAGGACCCGGTGACCGGTTCCGCCCATTGCAGCCTGACGCCCTATTGGGCGGAGCGGCTGGGCCGGAAACGGCTGGAGGCACGGCAGATCTCGGCCCGCGGCGGCTTCCTGACGGTCGAGGACCGGGGCAGCCGAGTGACGATTTCCGGCCGCTGCCGGCTTTACCTCGAAGGCCGCATCCACATCTGACGCCGCGTCCGGGCCCGGCTGCGCCAGCCTATTGTGACGCGCGCGTCAACCATGCATGCTTCGCCCCCAGAACCATAAGAAAGGGCGGAGCAAGCCATGGGAGAGTTCAGTACCGTCGAGCGCGAGGGCCACCTGCTGATCGTCACGATCAACCGGCCCGAAGTCATGAATGCGCTGCATCCGGCGGCCAATTTCGAACTGCACGATGCCTTCAACGCCTTCGCCGCCGACCCCGAGCTTTGGGTCGCGATCATCACCGGCGCCGGCGACCGCGCCTTTTCGACCGGCAACGACCTGGTGTTCCAGGCCAGGGGCGGCGCGATCGAAGTGCCGCCCACCGGCTTCGGCGGCCTGACCAGCCGCTTCGACCTGACGAAGCCGGTGATCGCCGCCGTGAACGGCTATGCCATGGGCGGCGGCTTCGAGATCGCCCTTGCCTGCGACCTGATCGTCGCCTCCGAAAAGGCGGTCTTCGCCCTGCCGGAGCCGCGCGTCGGCCTGGCGGCGCTGGCCGGCGGCATGCACCGCCTGCCGCGCCAGATCGGCATGAAGGCGGCCATGGGCATGCTGCTGACCGGGCGCCGGGTCCCGGCCGAGGAAGGCCGGCAGCTCGGCTTCGTCAACGAAGTGGTGCCGGCGGCGGAGCTTATGGCCGCGGCCCGGCGCTGGGCCGGGCTGATCCTCGAATGCGCGCCGTCCTCGATCCGGGCGACCAAGGAAAGCGTGCTGCGCGGCCTCGAACAGCCGAGCCTGGAGGCGGCCATGCTGGCCAATTACCCCGAGATCGGCCGCATGTTCATGTCGAAGAATTTCCGCGAAGGCCCGCGCGCCTTCGCCGAGAAGCGCCAGCCCCGCTGGACCGGCGACTGATGCCGCACAGGCGGCGGCACTCAGGCCGCCGCCGCCGCCAGGGCCTCGCGGTTGCGGAATTCGGCGTTCAGCCTGCCCTCGGCGCCGAACAGGATCTCGCGCCATTCGGCTTCGAGCGCCGCCGTGTCGTGCCGGCGGGGATGGAAGCGGCGGCCGAAGAAATCCGGCATGCGGCGGATCACCCCGGTCAGGAAACCCTGCCGCCCGAACAGGTGGCCGAGCCCGCGCAGGTTGCCGCGAAGATCGCCGGCCTGCCCTTCCTTCGCCAGCAGCACGCCCCAACTGGCCAGGACGCCGGGCAGCAGCACGCCGACCACCAGCGCCCCCGCCGCCGCCCGCTCGCCCCAGGTGCCGCCCACCGCCTCGAAGACGTCATAGGCGACGGCCTTGTGTTCCAGTTCCTCGAGCGCGTGCCACAGCCAGAGTTTCATCATTTCCGGCTCGGAAGTCGCCTTGAAGCGCTCGTCCTTCAGCCAGCGCTCGGCCAGATGGGCGGTGAAATGTTCCATGAACAGGGTGCAGGCCAGCTGCTGGCGGCGCGGCAGGCGCTTCAGCTGGCGCAGCGACCAGCGGACATAGCGCTCCGGCACCTCGACGGCG
Organism: Zavarzinia compransoris; assembly: GCF_003173055.1. Classification (NCBI taxonomy): domain Bacteria; kingdom Pseudomonadati; phylum Pseudomonadota; class Alphaproteobacteria; order Rhodospirillales; family Zavarziniaceae; genus Zavarzinia; species Zavarzinia compransoris. The sequence continues at coordinate 498,747 of NZ_QGLF01000002.1, read as the reverse complement.
ATGCCGCGCGCGGCGAAGGCCTGGTTCAGCCGGTCGTGCTCGCGCCCGTGCAGCGCCTCCTGGCCGATGAAGCCCGAGACCTGGGCCTTGAGGACCGGATCCTCGATCCGGTCGCGGAAGGCGCGCACGCTGTCGACGAAGAAGCGCTCGCCCGGCGGGAAAATCCCCGAGAAGACCACGAACATCAGGCTGGCCAGCGCATTGCCGTCATAGAAGGGATAGCGCTTCTCCGCCCCCTCGTGGTCGAACACCATGTTGCGGGGCGGCACGCCGACGCTCGCACTGGTTGGAACCGCTGACATGATCCGGCCTCCCGTTCCGTCTTGCCCCCCGCGCCGTCCCTTGACGCCGGGGGCCTGTTGCAAAACGATAATCCGATGTTTTGTTCGGATTCAATTCGGATAGCCCATGCCCCGGAAACCCAGGCAAAGCCGCGCCATCGCCACCGTCGACGCCATCGTCGAGGCGGGGTTCATCAGCCTCGCCCGCCACGGCCCGACGGGAACGACGACGCGCCATATCGCCGAGATCGCAGGCATCAGCGTCGGCTCGCTCTACGAATATTTCGCCAATAAGGAAGAGATCCACGCGGCGATGAACCGGCATTTCGTCGCCGCCATCGTCGGCGTGATCCGGCCCCTGATCCCCCGCCTCGTGCGGATGGAGATCGAACCCGCGATCATCGCCCTGGCGGCGGCCTTCGGCGATTTCCTGACGCGCAACGACGAGCGTTACCTGAAGTACGGGCGGGCCACGATCGCCGCGCACCAGGCGATGGATTTCGGCGCCGTCTCGGCGGCCCTGACCGAATTGCTGCTGCAATACGTCATGCAGCACCCGGCGCTGACCCGGCTGCCCGACCTCGCGGTGATGAACCATATCTTCATCCAGGGCGGGATCTTCGTCGTCCTCAAGCATCTCTCGGACCCGGATCCGCCCTTCGGCTATGACGCGCTGGCGCAAGGCCTGGCGCGCATGGTCGCCCATTATGTCACCATCGAACTGCAACGGGCCGACAAGGCCCGGATCGAAGAAGCCCGGATCGAAGAAGAAGGAGGAGACCCCCATGACCCTGCACACGCCCCTTTGTGATCTTCTCGGTATCGAACATCCGGTGATGCTGGCCGGCATGGGCGGCGTCGCCTTCGGCGAGGTCTGCGCCGCCGTTTCCGAGGCCGGCGGCTATGGCTGCCTGGGCATGGCCGCGCTGCCGCCGGAGAAGATCCGCGAGGAAATGCGCAAGGTCCGCCGCCTGACCGGCAAGCCCTTCGCCGTCGACCTGCTCACCGCCCTGCCCGAGACCCTGGTCAATGCCGTCGACATCATCATCGACGAGGGGGCGAGCGCCTTCGTCGCCGGCCTCGGCGTGCCGGCCCCGATCATGGCCAGGCTGAAGGCGGCCGGCCTCAAGGTGATGGCGGTCTGCGGCACGGTGAACCACGGCCTGAAGGCGCAGGCCGCGGGCTGCGACGCCGTGATCGCGCAAGGCACCGAGGGCGGCGGCCATACCGGCCGGGTGGCGGGCATGGCCCTGATCCCGCAGATGGTCGACGCCCTGTCGATCCCGGTGGTCGCCGCCGGTTCCATCGTCGACGGCCGCGGCCTCGCCGCCGCGCTTTCGTTCGGCGCGGTCGGGGTCTGGATGGGCACGCGCTTCATCGCCTCGGCCGAAGCCAATGCCGCCCCCGGTTACAAGCAGGCGATCCTCGATGCCGGCGACGAGGACACGCTGATCACCCGCTGCTTCACCGGCAAGACGCTGCGCGCGATCAAGAACGACTATACCGCCGAATGGGAGGGCCGGCAGGCGGAGATCCAGCCCTTCCCGATCCAGGCCATGGTCTCGGGCCAGAACGGCGCCAACCGCACCCTTCAGGGGGTCACCGAGGATATCGACCCCGCCCGCGTCTGCCTTGCCGCCGGCCAGGGCGCCGGCGCCATCCGCGAGATCCTGCCGGCGGGCGAGATCCTGCGCCGCACGGTGGCCGAGGCGGAGGCGGTGATCGCCCGCCTGCCCGGCCTCGTCGCCGCCCGCTGAGCTATTTCACCGCAACGAAGAAGACCCGGCGGAAGGGGAACAGGACCCTGCCGTCGGGCAGCGGCGGATAGGCCGCCGCCAGCCGCCCGCGATAGGCGGCGGCGAAGTCGGCTGCAAGGCCGGGCGGCAGGGCATCGAGATAGGGGCGAAGCGCCGTGCCCTTCACCCATTCGAACACCGGATGGCTGCCCGCGGCCGGCGCCAGGATATGGACATAGGTGGTGGCCCAGGCATCGACCGCGCCGGCGCCGGCCGCCAGCAGCAGGGCGGCGTAATCCGGGGCGTCGTCCACCGCCCTGATTCCCGCCACCCCGTCGAGGGCGGCGGCGAAGCGCCCCGCCGCCGCCGTTTCCGCCAGCAGGACATGGGACGGGGCGGCATGGTTGCGCGGCATCTGCACGGCAAGGACGCCGCCGGGCGCAAGGCCCCCGACCAGCGCCGCCAGCACCGGCCGATGGTCCGGCAGCCATTGGAAGGCGGCGTTGGAAGCGATCAGGTCGCAGCCTGCCGCCACGCCAGGGTCACAAATATCCCCCAGTCTGAAGTCCGCGTCCGCCAGGTGGCGGCGCGCCACGTCCAGCATGGCGGGGGAATTGTCGATGCCGGCCAGCGGCAGGGCGGGAAAACGGGCGCGCAGCAGGGCGGTCAGCTGGCCGCCGCCGCAGCCAAGGTCGATTCCGGCGCGAAAGCCGCCCTCGGGCAGGCGGGCGACCAGATCGGCAGCGGGACGCAGGCGATGATCGGCGAAACGTGCATATTGCCCCGGGTCCCAGCTTGCCATCGCGGCCTCCCTTGCCGACCATAGGTGTGCAACGTCGAGGATAGCGCATGCGGATCACGGTGGTGATGAATGAAAAGGCGGGCACCCTGGCGCAGGGCGACGGCCATGCCATCGCCACCGGGGTGCGCAACGCCTTTGCCCATGCCGGCCATACGGTCAATGTCGCCGCGGTGAAGCCGCGCGACATGCAGTCGGCCGTGCAGCGGTCGATCACGACCAAGCCCGATGTCCTGGTCGTCGGCGGCGGCGACGGCAGCCTGAACGGCGCCCTCAACATGCTGGGCCGGGCGCCGATCGCCCTCGGCGTGCTGCCCCTCGGCACGATGAACCTGACCGCCCGGGATATCGGCCTGCCGCCGGACCCGGTCGATGCCGCCAAGGCCATGGCCCGGGGCACCATCGCGCCGGTCGATGTCGCCAATCTGAACGGCACCCGCTTCCTGCATGCCGCCGTGCTCGGCTTCTATCCCTGGATGGTACTGGACCGCGACCGCGCCCGGCGCCGCCGGGGCCTCAGCAAATGGCCGGCGATGATCCGGGCCGGCTGGCGCGCCCTGTTCCGCCGCCACGAACTGGAGATCGACGTCGATCTCGGCACCGATGCCGGCGACCGGGTGCAATTGCGCACGCCCCTTCTCGTCGTCGCCAACAACCGTTTCGTCGACGGGGCGGGGCCGGTGCCGACCCGCGCCAGCCTGGCCGATGGCGAACTGGCGGTCTATGTCGCCGAGACCACGGGCCCGCTTTCGCTGCTGCGCCTCGCCGCCGCGGTTGCCGCCGGGCGCTGGGAAAGCGCGCCCGGCATTCACTTCGCCGCCTGCCGCTCGCTCACCGTGGCCTCGTCCCGGCGCCGCCTGCGGGTCGCGGTCGACGGCGAACTGATGCATTTCGAGCCGCCCCTGAGCTTCCGCCTGGAACAGGGCCGGCTTTACTTCCTCATGCCTTCGGGGGAATGACCAGGGTCCAGGCCGTGCCCTTGCCGGGCGCGCTCTCGACCTTGGCCTCGCCGCCCATCTGCTTCGCCAGCCCCGGCATCAGCAGCAGGCCGAGGCCGCCGCCCGCCCCCGGGGTGAAGCCCTTGCCATCGTCGGCCAGGGTCAGGGCGATCGTGCCGTCCGCCGCCGCCTCGGCGCGCAGGCGGATGGTGCCGCCGGTGCCGGGCGGCAGGCCATGGGTCAGGGCATTGGTCAGCAATTCGGTGACCGCCAGGGCCAGCGGCGTCGCCCGGTCCTGGTCGACGGCCAGGGCGGGCAGATCCACCTCCAGCCGGATGTCGCCGCGCGCCGCCGTCAGGCTGGCCGCCAGTTCGCCGAGCAGGGCGGCGACATCGACGAGGCTGGCCGCATCGTCGAGATAGAGATGGCGCTGGACCAGGGCCAGCGCCTTCACCCGCATCTCGACATCGCCGAGCGCCGCCTTCGCCCCCGGCTCGCGCAGGGCCCGCAGGCGCAGCGACAGCATGGACAGCACGGTTTGCAGGTTGTTCTTCACCCGGTGGTGGATTTCGCGGATCAGCACGTCCTTTTCCGCGATGGTGCGCTTCAGGTCCGCCTCGCGCAGCGCCACGCGCCGCCCCATGGTGACGAAGCCCTGGCCCAGCTCGCGCAGTTCCGCCGGCGCGCCGGTCAGGTCCACCTGCTGGTCCAGGCGCCCGGCGGTGTAATCGGCGGCAAGGCCGCGCAGGTTGCGCACCCAGCGCGTCACCAGGAAATGACCGCCGACCACGGCGGCGGCCAGCGCCGCCAGCACGGTGACCCCGAGCAGGATCAGGCGCGAATTCAGGTCGCGGTCGATCCAGGCGAAGGTCGAGGCGACGGGCAGGCCGAACAGGACATGGATCGCCCCGCCCTGCAGCACCACCACCGAATAGGCCCGTTCGCGCCCGTCCAGGCTGTCGGCGCGGAATTCCAGCACCTCGTCGTTCACCACCTGGGCGATCAGGTCGGGCTGGGGCAGGCCGCCGTCGCCGAGAACGGCGCCGGTGCGCCGGGTCAGCACGTCGCCCTTGCGATCGAGGACATAGACGACGCCGTCGTCCGGCAGGCCGGCGTCGCGCGCCACCCGTTCCAGCCGGTCCAGCTTGATCCAGACCGCGATGATGCCGGCGACCGTATCGGTCTCGCCGATGATCGGCATGGCCGCGACCAGGGTCGGGTTGGCCGCCGCCGGGTCCAGCACCTGGTCGGACAGGGTGAAATCGCGCAATTGCATCACCCGCTGGAACCAGTCCGCCTCGGCGTGATTGACCGGGCCTTTGGCGCTGCGGTCGGTGGAGCAGACTTGGCGGCCGTCGGGCGCGATCAGGGCGAGGCTGCCGTATTCGGGGTAAATGTCGGGAAAGGCGCTGAAGATGCGCGGGCAGCGCGTCCCCGCCGACGGCAGGGTGAGATCGGCGGCCAGCCCGACCAGCAGGCGCCAGGTATCGGAAAAGAAATCCCGCTCGTGGGCCGCGGCCAGCGCCGCGAATTGATGGACCTGGGTTTCCGCCCGCCGCGTCTGTTCGTCATAGGCGCGCATGGCGACGATGGCGCCGCCCGCCGCCGGCGCCGCCAGCACCACCAGCATGAGGGCGGCGAGCCGCGCGCGTAAGGGGTCGAACAGGCGGAACAGGCCCGTCACGCGTCAGCGGCCCGGGTGATGGAACAGGGCCTGGCCGATGGTGACGACCAGGGTTTCCGGGTCGAAGGGTTTCGAGACCAGAAAGGTCGGCTCCATGCGCTCGCCGGTCAGCAGCCGTTCGGGGAAGGCGGTGACGAAGATGACGGGAACGTCCAGCGATTGCAGGATTTCCTGCGCCGCCTCGATCCCGGTCGAACCGTCGTCCAGCTGGATGTCGGCCAGCACCAGGCCCGGCCGGTGCTCGGCGGCCAGCGCCACCGCCTCGCTCTTCCGGGTCGCGATGCCGACCACCTCGTGGCCCGCCTCGCGCACGATTTCGGCGATATGAAGGGCGATGATCGGCTCGTCCTCGATGACGAGGACGCGGGCCGGGTCCTGGCGCGCCAATTCGTCCCGGGCATGGTCGAGCAGGGCGGAAACCTCCTCGACCGGCCGGCCGAGCACCGACGCCACCTCGGCCCGGGTCATGGCTTCGAGCGAGGTCAGCAAGAGCGCGCGCCGCTCCGCCGAGGGCAGCAGGCCGAGCTTCGCCTGGACCTTGGCATCACGCCCGCCGCCGGCGGCGGCGCCCGCGGTCGCCGGGGCGGCATCGGCGGCGGCATGGACGAGGCTGTAAAGCTGGGGCTTCAGGTCGCGGTCGGGATCGATCGCGGCCTTGCCCGAGGCCAGCGATTGCAGGGCGGCGCGGATCAGGCCGTCGCCCACCCCCTGGTTGCCGGTCAGTGCCCGGGCATAACGGCGGAGATAGGGCAGGTGCTGCGCGATACCAAACTTCAAATCGGTCATGGATACTGATTCCCCAGGGGCATGCCGCGGGCGGACCGTGCCACAAATGTCGTCCGGAACCAATGCGGGGCCTTCCCCGTTGGTTCCAAGGCCGGTAGCTTGGACCGGCAGCGTGGAACGAGTCATGCCCGAAAAGAGCAAACGGACCAAACCCAAAGGCGACCCCAAGGCGGGCGGCGCCAATCCCGGCGGCGCCAATCCCGGTGGTGGCGGCAACGCCTGGGTCGACGACGGCCTGCGCAAGCTCTATGACGATGTCGCGGCCGAGCCCCTGCCCCAGGACCTGCTCGACCTTCTCAACGAGATCGATCCCGACAAGCTGAGCGGCGGGGGCAAGCCGTGACCGGCAAGCCCGACGCCCCGGCCAAGCACGATACCCCGGCCAAGCCGGCGGGTTTCGACATCCGGGCCGAGGTGATCGCGGTCATGCCGCACCTGCGCGCCTTCGCCCGCTTCCTGACCGGCCACCGCGAACGCGCCGACGACCTGGTGCAGGATGCGGTGGTGCGCGCCCTGACCGCGGCCCATCAGTTCCAGCCGGGGACCAATTTCAAGGCCTGGATGTTCACCATCCTGCGCAACCTCTTCTACAACGAGGGGCGGAAGTCGCGGGTGAAGATGGACACGCTCGAGGAAATCCACGAGCACCAGCATTCGGCGGGCCCGACCCAGGAGGCCGGCCTGGAGTTCGACGATTTCCGCCGCGCCTTCTGGCGCCTGACCGAGGAACAGCGCGAAGTGCTGATCCTGGTCGGCGCCAGCGGCGTCTCCTACGAGGAGGCGGCGGAGATCTGCGGCTGCGCCGTCGGCACGATCAAGAGCCGGGTCTCGCGTGCCCGCGCCCAGCTCACCAAATTGCTCGGCGGCTCGGAAATGGGCTCCCGGCTTGAGGAATCGGGCCCCATGCCGGCGGAAATGGCGGCCTTCCTGGCCCTCGGCGGCGCCCCCGGCAAGGGCCGCTGACAGGGGCTCAGAGGCCGAAATCGGCCGCGAAGGCGTCGATCCGGCGGGCGAGCGCGATGTCGAGGTCGGACAGGCCGTCGACGTCATGGGTCGAAAGCAATATGTCGACGGTCCGGTAGACGTTGAACCATTCCGGGTGGTGGTCCAACTGCTCGGCGGCGATGGCGACCCGGGTCATGAAGGCGAAAGCCTGGCTGAAATCCTTGAGCACCAGCCGGCGCTCGATGGCGTCGCGCTCCGCCGACAGGTGCCAGTTCGGCAGGGTGGCGAGGGCCAGCGCCTTGGCTTCGTCGGACAGTTTCTGGCGCATCGCGCCCCCCTTGCGTGCAAATTGCTCCGTTCCGAAGTGGTACGAGACTGGACAGCGCGCCACAAGCCGCTAACGTCACCGCCGATGACTCACGCGAAGTTTCTCGACCGGCTGCTCGCCCCCAGCCTCGAAGACATCGAGGCCCTGGCGGCCCAGGCCCTTGCGGAAATCCCGCCCGCCCTGCGGGACCGGGTGCGCGGCATCGTGATTCGGGTCGACGAATTCGCCGACGAAGAGACGCTGGAACAGATGGGGATCGAGGATCCCTTCACCCTGACCGGCCTCTATCGCGGCGTGCCCTTGCGCGACAAGTCGGTCGGCGATTCGGGGGCGATCCCGGACATGATCTTCCTCTACCGCCGGCCCATCCTCGACGAATGGTGCGAGACCGGGGCCACCCTCGGCGGCCTGGTGCGGGAAGTCCTGATCCACGAGATCGGGCACCATTTCGGCTTCTCCGACGACGACATGGACGCGCTGGACTGACCCCGTGCTATGATGCCCCGGCTGCGAAAGCCAGCGACAACCGGGGGGAAGTCGAATGGATAGCGTTCGCGACAAAGCGAAGAAATTTCTCGACCAGTTGCCGGACAATGTGAACGTCACGTCGAACGGCACTTACGGCGCCCTGTTCACCACCCTGACCGGGATGAGCCACGAGGGCCTGCAAAAGACCTGGGCGACCGAGGATATTCCCAAGGCCGAACGGCGCAAGAAAGGCGAGAGCACGGCCGGCCTCGCCACCACGACGTCGTGCAACGGCTTCACCGGCAAGCTCAGCAATGCGGTCAATGCGCCGATCTATCTCGGGCGCTTCGATCTGGCGGCCGAATTGAAGAAGCAGGGCGTCTCGGATGCCTGGATCCCCGCGACCAGCGGCAAGAAGCCCGGCTGCGGCGACGTCTTCAAGATGAAGAAATTCCATGTCGGCGTGTCGATCGATTTCACCGGCGACGTCTGGAACACCGCCGAGGGCGGCCAGGGCGGCCCCGGGCAGGACTATACCCAGGGCTTCGACATCGTGAAGCGCAAGCACCAGACCTGGGACCCCAGCACGCTGGAAGGCTGGGTCGACATCGAGGTGCTGGCCCGGATCGCGGTGAAGGCGCCGAAATGGATGATCGGCTGGTGGCGCTTCGAGATCGGCGCGGCGCGGGAATTCGTCTTCGTGCCCGAGAAGGGCGTCGCCCGCGCCTTCCCCACGGCGCCGGCCGCCCTGACCCCGGTCAGCGAGGGCGGCCGCACCGGCGCCCTGGAGGTCGAGCCGGGCGGCAACCGGGTCGCCATCACCTGGACCGACGAGAAGATCGGCCAGGACCGGCTCGGCCCATTGCCCGGCGTCCCCTATATGCTGGGCGAGCGGGGCAGCGCCCAGGTCCAGGCTTTCCGCCTGAAGTGAGCGTCAATACCCCTTGGCCCGGTCGACTAGGCCGGCGACCGGGCGGCCGGCCCTGAAGGCGGCGATATTGGCGGCGGTGCAGCGCGCCGCCGAGACGGCATCGGTTTCCGCCGCCACATGGGGCGTTACGGTCACCTTGGGGTGCCGCCACAGGGGACTGTCGTCCGGCAGGGGCTCGGTCTCGAAGACGTCGAGCACGGCATGGGACAATCGGCCGGCATCGAGGGCGGCGAGAATGTCGGGCACCACCTGATGGCCGCCCCGGCCGAAATTGATCAGGGCCGCCCCGGCGCGCAGGCGCGACAAGAAGGGCGCCGCCAGGATATGGCAGGTTTCCGCCGTCAGGGGCAGCAGGTTGACGACGATCCGCGCCTCCGCCTGAAGCCGCGCCAAGGCGTCCGCCCCCGCCGACCGGCTCCACCCCAGGATGGGAAAGCCGAGGGGGCGCAGCAGGTCGATCGCCGCCCGCCCCATTTCGCCGAGCCCGAGAATGCCGACCGGGCATTCCGCGGCGAAGGGCTGGGCCAGGCGCTGCCAGCGCCGCACCGCCTGCTGTTCGCGATAGGCCGGCAATTGCCGGTGCAGGGCCATGACATGGGCGACCACCGCTTCCGCCATGGCGGTCGCCAGCAGGGGATCGACCAGGCGGGCCAGCGGCACGGCGGGCGGGATGGTGCGGTCGGCCAGCAGGCCGTCGACGCCGGCCCAAAGGCTCTGGATCAGGCCGAGGCCGGGCATGCGGGCCAGGATGCCCGGGGCCGGATTGGCGACGACGGCGATCTCGACCGCGGCCAAGGCCGCCTCGTCCAGGTCGCCGTGGGGCGGGCCCATCACGATCGGCTCGCCGATCACCGCGCGCAGGATCTCCAGTTCCTCGGCGGCGGTGGCGGCATCGTAGCGGCAGAGATAGGCGATGCTCATTGCGGCGCGAAAATCCCTTCGTCGCTGGCGAAACCCTTGAATTCCAGGGCATTGCCGGACGGATCGAGGATGAACAGCGTCGCCTGCTCCCCCGGCTGGCCGACGAAGCGGACCTTGGGCGTCAGGATCCAGCGGATATCGTCCCGCGCTTCCAGCCGGGCGCGCAGGGCCTGCCATTGCGGCATGGTCAGGACGACGCCGAAATGCGGGATCGGCACCGCATCGCCGTCGACGCCGCCGGTCCCCTCTCCGGCACCTTGCCAGCCGGGGCGGAGATGGGCGCTGAGCTGGTGGCCGTAGAGGTCGAAATCGGCCCAGGCCGCGGTGCTGCGGCCGGCGGTGCAGCCCAGCGCCGTGCCGTAGAAGGCTTTGGCGGCGTCGAGGTCGCCGACCGGAAAGGCGAGATGGAAGGGGCGCATGGTCAGATGCCTTCGGCCAGCAAGCGGTCGACGAATTCAGGCACGATGGCGCTGGCGGCGCCATAGCGCCGTTCGGCGAACAGCGAATGGCCCTCGGACGGGTCGAGGTTCAGTTCGACCGTATGGGCCCGGCGCCGGCGCCGGACGTGCTCGACGAAGCCCGCCGCCGGATAGACCGTGCCCGAGGTGCCGATCGAGACGAAGAGATCGCAGGCATCGAGCGCCGCGTAGATCTCGTCCATCATCATGGGCATTTCCCCGAACCAGACGATATGGGGGCGCATGAAACCGGCGCCGCCGCAATGGCCGCAGACGGAGCCGGTCGAGAGGTCGTCGCGGTGCTCGGCCACGGTCTCGCAGGCATCGCAGCGCACCTTGGTCAATTCGCCATGCATGTGGATGAGGTTCCGGCTGCCCGCCCGCTCGTGCAGGTCGTCGACGTTCTGGGTGACGAGCAGGACCGACCCCGTGGGGGCGGCGGCTTCCAGCCGGGCCAGCGCCTGATGCGCCGCATGGGGCTGCGCCTCCCGCAAGCCCCGGCGCCGGGCATTGTAGAATTCATGGACGAAGGCGGGATCGCGGGCGAAACCCTGGGGCGTCGCCACATCCTCAAGGTTATAGCGGGTCCAGAGACCGTCCTTGTCCCTGAAGGTGCCGAGGCCGGATTCGGCGGAAATCCCCGCCCCGGTCAGGATCACCAGCCGCCTGAAGCCCATGGCGCTCAATCCTCCCCGCCGTCGTCGGCCCAGCCGTCGTGGTCATCCCCGCCGGCATCGTCGTCGAGGTCGAAGCGTTCCTCCAGCGTATAGACCGAATGGTCGCCGCCGGTGTCGCTGGAATAAAGGGCGAAGTGATCGACCCGCCAGTCGGGCGTCGCCAGCAGGCCGTTGCCCTCGATGAAGGCGCCGAGCCGGCCCATGTCGACCTGCCTCAGCCGGGCCAGCGTGACATGGGGGACGAAGCGCCGCGGCTCGAGGTCGAGGCCCGGCACCCGGGCCAGCGCCGCGCCGATCCGCCCCTCGAGGTCGAGCAGGGCGGGCACCGGCAGGACCCGGGCATAGAGCAGGCGGGCGTCGCGCCGGCTGTCGAAGGTGCCGACCCCGCCGATGCCGAGGGTGAAGGCATCGGCATGGACGGTGTCGAGGGCGGAGACGATATCGTCCGCCCGGCGCTCGTCGACCTCGCCGATGAAGCGAAGGGTGACGTGGTAATTCTCGAGGGGCGTCCAGCGTGCGCCCGGCACGCCGCCGGCGGCCAGCGCCAGGATCCGGCGCTGGGCCAAGGGCAGGGGCAGGGCGACGAAAAGGCGGACCATGGGACGACGCAGGCCCCCGCCTCGCGGCAGGGGCCCCTCAGGCTCGGCTCAGAGCAGGCCTTCGATCACGCGGTCCGGCGGCCGGTGGCCGTCGGCGAAGGTCTTGATGTTGATGATCACCTTCTCGCCCATGTCGAGGCGGCCCTCGATGGTGGCGGAGCCCATGTGCGGCAGCAGCACGACATTGTCGAGGGCGACCAGCTTGGGGTTCACCGCCGGTTCGTGCTCAAAGACGTCGAGGCCGGCGCCGGCGATCTCGCCGGCGACCAGCATGCGGGTCAGCGCATTCTCGTCGATCACTTCGCCGCGGGCGGTATTGACCAGGATCGACTGCTTCTGCAGCAGCTTGAGCCGCCGGGCCGAGAGCAGGTGATAGGTCGCGGGCGTATGGGGGCAGTTGACCGAGATGATGTCCATGCGGGCCAGCATCTGGTCCAGGCTTTCCCAATAGGTCGCCTCGAGTTCCGTCTCCAGTTCCTCCGCCACCCGGTTGCGGTTGTGGTAGTGGATGGACATGCCGAAGGCCCGCGCCCGGCGCGCCACCGCCGTGCCGATGCGGCCCATGCCGATGATGCCGAGGCGCTTGCCCCAGATCCGCCGCCCCAGCATCCAGGTCGGCGACCAGCCGCCCCATTCGCTGGTGCGGATCACCCGCTCGCCCTCGGCCAGGCGGCGCGAGGTGGCGAGGATCAGGGCGATGGTCATGTCCGCCGTGTCTTCGGTCAGGACGCCCGGGGTATTGGTCACGGTGATGCCGCGCTGGCGGGCGGCGGCGAGGTCGATATGGTCGACGCCGGTGCCGAAATTGGCGATCAGGCGGAGATTGGGATTGGCATGGGCGAGAATGCGACCGTCGATCCGGTCGGTCACGGTCGGGACCAGGACATCGGCGGCCTTCACCGCCTCGATCAGTTCGGCCTGGCTCATCGGATGGTCGTCCGTGCTGAGCCGGGTGTTGAACAGTTCCATCATCCGCGTCTCGATCGCTTCAGGCAGCTTACGCGTGACGATCACGAGCGGCTTCTTGACTGGCATCATCCTCTCCCCGGGGGCTGCGGACGGCGACATCCGCGGCAGAACACGGCCCTTCCTAGCAGACTTGCGCGCAGGTTCAAAGCTGGCGTTCCGTATCATTTCACCGCAGCGGGCAAGGCGCCGCCAGCCCTGCCTTGACCCCGGCCCCACCTCGAACGAGAGTGGCGGTTCGACGATTCGTTTTCTCATTCGACAAGTTTCAGCGCTTCGATGCCCCTCGCCCGCCTGCTCGCCCTGTCCGGCCTGATCTGCCTTGCCCTGGCGCCCCTGCCCGGGGGGGTACGGGCCCAGGACGGCACCGCCGCCCCGGCGGCCGAACTGCCGCCCGACGGCGCCGGCACCGAGGGCGAGGCCGGCCGCCGCCTGCCGCGCTTCGCCTCGCTCGGCTCGAGCGAGATCAACGTGCGCACCGGGCCGGGCTCGCAGTATCCGATCACCTGGAAATATGTCCGTTCCGGCCTGCCGGTCGAGATCGTCGCCGAGTTCGAATATTGGCGGAAGATCCGCGATCACGACGGCTCGGTCGGCTGGGTGCACAAGAGCCTGCTGTCGGGCAAGCGCTTCGCCTCGGTCGAGGGCGCGATCCGCGTCCTCTATGCCGATGCCGCCGACGACAGCCGGCCGGTGCTGCGCCTCGAACCCGGCGTCCTGGTCCGGCTGGAGCGCTGCAAGGGCGCCTGGTGCCGGGCGACGGTCGAGGGCAAGCGCGGCTGGCTGATGCGCGACTGGCTGTGGGGCGTCTATCCGGACGAAGTGCTGGACTGACGCCCGTGAGCGCCGCCAACCCCGTCCTGGTCGAGGTGCTGCGCGGCGGCATCGTCGAAAGCCGGCATCGCGGCGCCTATGCGGTCGTCGACGGGGACGGCCGGCTGGCCGCCGCCGCGGGCGACATCGAGCGCCCGGTGTTCCCCCGCTCGTCGATGAAGATCCTCCAGGCCGTGCCCCTGGTCGAGAGTGGCGCCGCCGACCGTTTCGCCTGCACCGCGGCCGAACTCGCGCTCGCCTGCGCCAGTCACAACGGCGAGGAGGCCCATGTCGCGACCGCCGCCGGCCTGCTGGCCCGCCTCGGCCTCGGCGAGGGCGACCTCGCCTGCGGCGCCCATGCCCCGAGCCATGGCCCGGCGGCAAAGGCGCTGGCCGCCCGGGGCGAGGCGCCCTGCCGGCTGCACAACAATTGCTCGGGCAAGCATGCGGGCTTCCTGACCGTGGCCCGCCACCTGGGCGCCCCCGTCGCCGGCTACGAGCAGCGCCGCCACCCGGTGCAGCAGGCGGTGTTCGAGGCGGTCGCCGGCCTCGCCGGCCAGGCGGCCGATCTGCCCTATGGCATCGACGGCTGCGCCGCGCCCAATCCCGCCCTGCCGCTGCACGGCCTTGCCCTGGCCATGGCGCGGATCGCGGCGCCGGCCGGCCTTGCCCCCGGCCGCGCCGCCGCCGTCACAAGGCTGCGCCAGGCCATGGCCGCGCATCCGTTCCTGGTCGCGGGCAGCGGGCGCGCCTGCACCCGCCTGATGCAGGCCGCCCGGCCCGGCACCGTGGTGAAAGTGGGGGCGGAAGGGGTCTTCATCGCCATCGCCCCCGACCCGGGCCTCGGCTTCGCCCTGAAGATCGACGACGGCGGCACCCGGGCGGCGGAGGTGCTGATCGCCCGCCTGCTCGACCGCTTCGGCCTGATCCGCGACGACGCCCGGGCGACGGTCGCCGACCTCCTGACCACGCCGCTGGCCAATTGGGGCGGCACCCCGGTCGGCGAGATCCGCATCGCGCCCGATTGGACTTGACCCTGCTTTCAGAACGGGCGACCCCAGGTTCAGAACGAGAACAAGTCGAGGAGAGCCCGCCGTGGTGAAGGTTCTGCACTGCAAGGCCTATGGCCCGCCCGAAGCCCTGGTGCTGGAGGACGTGGCGCCGGCCGCCCTCGGCCGGGGCGAGGTGCGGGTGCGCCTGCATGCCGCCGGGGTCAATTTCCCCGATGTCCTGATCATCCAGGGCAAATACCAGTTCAAGCCGGAGATGCCCTTCGCCCCCGGCGGCGAGGCGGCCGGCGTGGTGACCGAGGTCGGCGAGCGGGTCGAGGGCTTCAAGCCCGGCGACAAGGTCATCGTCATGACCGGCTGGGGCGCCTTCGCCGAGGAACTGGTGGTGACGCCGGACCGCCTCGCCCCCCTGCCGCCGTCGATGCCCTTCGAGGAGGGCGCGGCCTTCCTCATGACCTATGCCACCTCGCATCATGCCCTGAAGCAGCGCGCCCGCCTGCAGCCGGGCGAGAGCCTGCTGGTGCTGGGCGCCGCCGGCGGCGTCGGCCTGGCCGCGGTCGAACTGGGCAAGGCCATGGGCGCGCGGGTGATCGCCGGCGTCTCGACCGACGAGAAGGCGGCCCTGGCCCGCGCGCACGGCGCCGACGAGGTCATCGTCTACAGCCGCGAGGGCATCCGCGACCGGCTGAAGGCATTGGCGCCCCAGGGCGTCGACGTCGTCTACGACCCGGTCGGCGGCGATTATTCCGAACAGGCGCTGCGCTCGATCGCCTGGAAGGGCCGCTTCCTGGTGGTCGGCTTCGCCTCCGGCCCGATCCCGTCGATCCCGCTCAATCTCGCCCTGCTCAAGGGCTGCGAGATCGTCGGCGTGTTCTGGGGCGCCTTCACCGCGCGCGAACCGGACCTGCACCGCGCCAATGTCGCCGAACTGGTCGGGCTTTACGAGGCGGGCAAGATCCGCCCGCTGGTCAGCAAGACCTATCCCCTGGCCGAGGGCGGCCAGGCGATCCGCGACATGATGGAGCGCAAGGTCACCGGCAAGACCGTCGTCACCATGTAAGAGCCTGTTTGGAATTCCGGCGGCTGAGAGCCGGCGAGAGATTTTCGTGTCCCGCCAGGAAGCGATCGCAGCCGATATCCTGTGATACGGCCACGATTGCTGACGCCGCGGGGCGCGAAAAGATCCGCCGGATCGACCCGTCCGGGGTTTCCAAACAGGCTCTAAGATCAGGCGCCGTCGGCGACCCGCGTCATCCGGCGCGGGGCCAGCCGTTCGCGCAGGCGCTCGTCCGCGCCCGGCCCCGGCAGGGCGCGGATGTCCCGGGGCCCCAGGTCCCGGCCGTCGGCCGCCCTGAGCGTCAGGGGCGCGATCGGCTGGCCTTTCAGGCGGTCGACCAGCACCACCGGCGGCAGATCCGGGTTGGCATGGGCATCGCCCCATTGCAGCAGGGCGACCAGCACCGGCATCAGCGCCTCGCCCTTCGCCGTCAGCCGGTATTCGACCGAGCCGCCCTCGCCCTCGGTGCGCGACAGCACGCCGGCCCCGGTCAACCGCTTCAGCCGCGCCGACAGGATGTTCCGCGCGATCCCAAGCTGATCGACATAATCCTGGAAGCGATGGGCGCCGAAGAAGGTTTCGCGCACCACCAGCAGGCTCCACCACTCGCCGACGATATCGAGCGCGCGGGCGAGCGAGCAATTGCGGGACAGGGGATCCTGCCGATGGTCCGGGCGGCTGGTCATGATCCCGATCCTTTAGCATTGTCAGTTTCTTTTTGCAACCATTCACCGGCGCAAGGCTTCGATGACCGAAAAGGGAGTTGCAAAGAAAAACCGGACGGCGCCCAATAGGCCTAACACGCCGAAGCCCCCTCGCGGGAGAGGACCGCCGCCATGTCCGCATCGCCCTTCCACGACCTGAAGCTCGAGAAATTGTTTCCGCCCAGCAAGGCCCTGCTGGTCGAGGCGGCGCCGCCCCGCCCCGCCGTCGAGGAGCGCCGCCTGTTCATCGTCGACGAGGACGGCGGCCACCGGCCCCAGCCCCTGGCCCAGGGCCCGTTCGACAGCCTGCACGGCGGCGTGATCGGCGGCCTGCTGGCCAACAAGGCGGAGGCGCTGGCGGCCGAGCACGGCCTCGGCACGCCGATCGCCGCCCATATCCAGTTCCTGCGCCCGATCAAGGCCGAGCACCGCCTGACCGCGACGGCTGAGATCGCCGTGCCCGGCCGGCGCCTGAACCTCGTCGATGCCTTCATCGAGGCGGACGACGGCCTGCGCGCCGAAGCCCGCTTCACCTTCGCCCGCGACCTGCCGGCACCGGTGCCGGTGGAACAGGCCCCCGCCCCGGCGCTGATCCATCCCGATCACCTGCCCGAAATCGTGCCGCCGCTGATGCCGCCCGATCCCTGGTTCAAGGATGCGCTGGAATGGCGCAGCGACGGCACCACGGTGTGGATGCGGCCGCGCGTCGAGCTGGGGCCCCCGGGCCATATCCTGCCGCGGATCATCGCCACCGCCGATTGGGCCGCCGGCATTTCCCGCCCCGACGGCTGGAGCCGGCCCAAGGTCATGGGCTTTCCCAATTCCGCCATCACCATCAACCTGTGGCGCCGCCCGGTCGGGGAGTGGATCGGCCTCACCCCCAGCAGCCGGTGGAATGCCGGCGGCTTCGGCCTTGCCCAGGGCGCGATCTCGGACGAGGCGGGCGATCTCGGCCATGCCGTGCTGCCGGTGATCCTGCTTCCCTTCCCTGAAAGGCAGAAATCCGCCCCCACGGCTTGAGACGCCCGCGCAAATGCCTATACTGCGCCCGCCCGACGACGGGCGGATCCAAGGATGGATATGATGGCGCGCGACGTGAAGAAGGTCGTGCTCGCCTATTCTGGCGGGCTCGACACCTCGGTTATTCTCAAGTGGTTGCAGGAAACCTATGGCTGCGAAGTGGTGACCTTCACCGCCGACCTCGGCCAGGGCGAGGAGCTGGAACCGGCGCGCAAGAAGGCCGAAATGTTCGGCGTGAAGGAAATCTTCATCGAGGACCTGCGCGAGGAATTCGTGCGCGACTACGTCTTCCCGATGTTCCGCGCCAATGCCCTTTACGAGGGGGTCTACCTGCTCGGCACCTCGATCGCCCGGCCGCTGATCGCCAAGCGCCAGATCGAGATCGCCAAACAGGTGGGCGCCGATGCGGTGGCCCATGGCGCGACCGGCAAGGGCAACGACCAGGTCCGCTTCGAACTGTCCTACTATGCGCTCGAACCCGGCATCCGGGTGATCGCGCCCTGGCGCGAATGGGACCTGACCTCGCGCACCCGGCTGATCGATTTCGCCGAGAAGCACCAGATTCCGATCGCCCGGGACAAGCGCGGCGAAGCGCCCTTCTCGGTCGACGCCAACCTGCTGCACACCTCGTCCGAGGGCAAGGCGCTGGAGGATCCCTGGACCGAGCCCGAGGAATTCGTCTATTCCCGCACCCTCTCGCCCGAGGCCGCGCCCGACAAGCCGACCTATATCGAGATCGAGTTCGAGAAGGGTGACGCCACCGCCATCGATGGCGAGAAACTGTCGCCGGCCGCCCTGCTCGCCCGCCTGAACGACCTCGGCGGCGCCAACGGCATCGGCCGCCTCGACCTGGTCGAGAACCGTTTCGTCGGCATGAAGTCGCGCGGCGTCTACGAGACCCCGGGCGGCACCATCCTGCATGCCGCCCACCGCGGCATCGAATCGATCACCCTCGACCGCGGCGCGTCCCACCTGAAGGACGAGCTGATGCCGCGCTATGCCGAGCTGATCTACAACGGCTTCTGGTTCTCGCCCGAGCGCGAAATGCTCCAGGCCCTGATCGACAAGAGCCAGGACCATGTCTCGGGCACGGTGCGGCTGAAGCTCTACAAGGGTTCGGTCCGCGTCGTCGGCCGCAAGAGCCCGAACACGCTCTACAGCCTCAGCCACGTCACCTTCGAGGAAGACGCGGTCTACGACCAGCACGACGCCGAAGGCTTCATCAAGCTGAACGCGCTGCGCCTGAAGCTGCTCGCCCGCCGCGGCATGAACGGCTGACCGGACGGCACCGGCCAGGACGACGGCGGCCGGGCAACCGGCCGCCGTTCGCGTTTCAGGGGCTCAATAGCCGAGGCCGCGCTGGATCATGCCCAGCACGCCGGTCAGGCGCAGCGGCGCATCGGTCACCGCCAGCACCATGCAGATCTCGCCCGGTTCCGCGATCGGCTTGTGCTTCACGCTGGGGGTGGTGACCTGGACGTCGCCGGCCGCGAAACGGCCGCCGGCATCGTTGAAGGCCCCGGCCAGGACGAGGGTATATTCATTGCCCCGGTGGGTGTGGCGCGGCACGCCCCGGCCGCCGGCGACGCGGATCAGCTGGGCCGAGCCGCCGGGCACGACCGGGACATCGAGATGGAGCACCTTCACCCCCGGCACCAGGCTGCGCCAGCCGCGCCCCGCCAGCGCCTTCGCCCCGAGCGGGTGCAGGAGACCCGGCATGCGGTCGAGCACGGGATCGCCGAATGCCGCCGGGGGCGGTGCATCCGGCCCCGGCGACCGGGCGGGCTCGCGCTCGATCCGCGCCATCAGGCGGTCGAAGGCATCGGCCGCCACCGGCGCCGGCGGCACCGCATCGAGCAGGGCGCCCCCCACCTGTTCGCACAGGGCCAAGGCCGCGCGGCAGGCCGGGCAGAAGGCGAGATGGGCATCGACGACCAGGGCCGCGGCCGGCGCCAGCGTGCCGGCGGCACGCTCCACCAGCCAGTCGAACGGCACATGATGGGACGGGATGACCACGATGCGTTCCGGGCTCACAGGTAAGGCTCCATGACGCTGCGGAGCCGGTTGAAGGCCAATCTCAGCCTAGACTTTACGGTACCGAGGGGGAGATTGCGTACCGCCGCGATCTCGGCATGTGATTTTCCCTCGTAGAATGCGAGCTTCAGCAGGTCGGCCTGTTCCGGCGGCAGTCCGGCGATGGCCGTGCGCAGGGTCTCGTCGCGCCGGTTTTCGTCGACGGCGACATCGGCCGGGACCGGCGCCGCCGGCACCAGGGCCGGGTCCCCGGCATCGAGACCGGGCTTCGACTCGCGCCGGATCAGATCGATTCGGCGGTTGCGGGCGATGGTGAAGGTCCAGGTCGTGGCCGAGGACTGGCGCCGGTCGAAACTGGCGGCCTTGCGCCAGACTGTCAGCATGACCTCCTGCACCAATTCCTCCGCCGCCGCATTGGTCGTGCCGAGGCGGAGCAGAAAAGCCTTGAGCCGGGGCGCCAGATAGGCGAAAAGCCGCGCGAATGCTGCCTTGTCGCCCCTTTGGGCGACGGCCTCGACAAGGTCGGCCAGGGCTTCGCGATCGAGGTCCGAACTATCCATTCAACAACGGGTCCCGGTCGGGTTCTCGCGCGAGGGCGGGCACGGGCACGGGCAAAAGCACGGGCGGGGTGGAAATGAGAGGCCCGGCTCGCTATCTTGACCCCTCTCGATCAGGATTGTGAACAGGCGCCATGAAACGCTTCCTATTCGCCGCGTTCGGCATGTTTCTGTCAATGACCGCCGTCGGCATGGCGGCCGCACCGGCCCAGGCGGAGGATACCCCGCTGATCGGCGACTTCGGTGCCTGGCAGGCCTTCAAGACCAAGCAGGGCGGCAAGGACGTCTGCTTCGTCTCGTCGAAGCCGACGAAATCGGAACCCGCCGGCGCCAAGCGCGGCGAGATCTTCATCCTGATCTCCTTCTTCCAGGACGGCAGCGTGAAGAATCAGGTCCAGATCCCGGTCGGCTATCCGTTCAAGACCGGCTCGACCGCGCAGATCGCCATCGGCGGCAAGAAGTTCGACCTCTTCACCGACGGCGAGAATGCCTGGGCCCGCACCACCGAGGCCGACAACGACATCGTCGCGGCGCTGCGCAAGGGCTCGAGCGCGGTCGTCACCGGCGAATCGCAGCGCGGCACCAAGACCACCGACACCTACAGCCTGAAAGGCATTTCCGCCGCCCTGGATGCGGTGATGAAAGCCTGCAAGGTCTGAGGAAGGCGCCATGACCACCGACACGCCCGCCCCGATCCTGCCCGCCGACGGCGCGAAGCTGAATCTGATCGGCCTCGACCGCGAGGGCCTGGGCCGCGTGCTCGACGAGCTCGGCCAGGGCGGCAAGCCGCGCCGCATGCGCATCCAGCAGCTCTGGCACTGGCTCTACAACCGCGGCGCCAAGTCCTTCGACGAGATGACCTCGATCTCCAAGGACCTGCGCGCCGCCCTGGTGGAACGCACGACGGTCGAACGGGCGGCGGTGACCAAGTCCCTCCTCTCGGTCGACGGCACCCGCAAGTGGCTGGTCAAATGGCCCGACGGCCAGGAGGTCGAAAGCGTCTTCATCCCCGACGACGACCGGGGCACGCTGTGCGTCTCCTCCCAGGTCGGCTGCACCCTGACCTGCCGCTTCTGCCACACCGGCACCCAGACCCTGGTGCGCAACCTCGGCCCGGCCGAGATCGTCCAGCAGGTGATGATCGCCCGCGACGCCCTCGGCGAATGGCCCTCGCCCAGCGACGGCCGGCTGCTGTCCAACATCGTCATGATGGGCATGGGCGAGCCGCTCTATAATTTCGACAATGTCGCCGCCGGCCTGAAGATCGTCATGGACAACGAGGGGATCTCGCTGTCGCGGCGGCGGATCACGCTCTCGACCGCCGGCGTCGTCCCCATGATGAAGCGCGCGGGCGAGGAACTGGGCGTCAACCTCGCGGTTTCCCTGCATGCGGTGAACGACGAGATCCGCGACCGCATCGTGCCCCTGAACAAGAAATATCCGATCCGGGACCTGATGCAGGCCTGCCGCGACTATCCGGGCCTGAACAATGCCCGGCGCATCACCTTCGAGTATGTGATGCTGCGCGACGTCAACGACAGCCCGGCCGATGCCCGCGCCCTGGTCCAGCTGATCAAGGGCATCCCGGCCAAGGTCAACCTGATCCCCTTCAACCCCTGGCCCGGCGCCCCCTTCGAGCGCTCGACGGCCGAGGCGATCAAGACTTTCTCCCAGATCGTCTTCGATGCCGGCTATGCCAGCCCGGTGCGCACCCCGCGCGGCGAGGACATCATGGCCGCCTGCGGCCAGCTGAAATCCGATTCCGTGCGCCAGCGGAAAGCCGACCTCCTGCGCCAGCAGGTCGACGCCGCCTTCGCCGCCAAGGATGCCGCCGCCGTCGCCTGACGGTGCCGCCTCCACGCCCCGGAAAGCCCCGTCATGCCCACGATCACCAATATCCAGGATCTGCGGGCGCTGGCGCAGAAGCGGATTCCGCGGGCGATTTTCGATTACGCCGATCGCGGTTCCTATGACGAGCGGACGATCGCCGCCAACCGGGCCGACCTCGCCGCCCTGAACCTGCGCCAGCGGGTGATGATCGACGTCTCGTCCCGCGACCTGGGCACCACCCTGGCCGGGAAGCGGGCGGCGATCCCGGTCGCCATCGCGCCGACCGGCCTGACCGGCCTCTTCCACGGCAATGGCGAGATCCACGGCGCCCGCGCGGCGGAAGCCTTCGGCGTGCCCTTCACCCTTTCGACCATGTCGATCTGCTCGATCGAGGATGTCGCGGCGGCGACCACGAAACCGTTCTGGTTCCAGCTCTACGTCATGCGCGACCGGGGCTTTTCCCGCGCCCTGGTCGAACGCGCCATCGCCGCGCGGTGCTCGGCCCTGGTGCTGACCCTGGACCTGCAGATCCAGGGCCAGCGCCACCGCGACCTCAAGAACGGCCTCAGCGTGCCGCCGCGCCTGACCTTCGGCAATGCCCTCGACATCGCGACCAAGCCGGCCTGGGCGCTGCGCGTCCTGTTCGGCAAGCGGCGCAGCTTCGGCAATCTGGCCGGCCAGGTGAAGGATGCCGGCACGCTTTCGACCCTGTCGCAATGGATCGGCTCGCAGTTCGATCCCTCGCTGTCCTGGGCCGATATCGCCTGGGTGCGCAAGATCTGGCCGGGCAAGCTGATCCTCAAGGGCATCCTCGATGTCGAGGATGCGAAACTGGCCGCCGCCACCGGCGCCAATGCGGTCGTCGTCTCCAACCACGGCGGCCGCCAGCTCGACGGCGCCGTCTCCTCGATCCGCGCCCTGCCCCGCATCGTCGACGCCATCGGCCACCAGACCGAAATCCTGTTCGACGGCGGCGTGCAGTCGGGCCAGGACATTCTCAAGGCCCTGGCCCTGGGCGCCCGGGGCTGCCTGATCGGCAAGGCCTTCCTCTACGGCCTGGCCGCTATGGGCGAGGCGGGGGTGACGAAGACGCTGGAGATCCTCGCCAGGGAACTCGATGTGTCCCTGGCCCTGACCGGCACGCGCACGGTTGCCGGCGTCACCGGCGCGGTGCTCGACCGCTGAGGGTTGCGCTTTAGACATCTACACCTTTCCGGACCACGATCCATCTTCACGGAAGTGAAACGGAAGGCGCATGATGCCGGCCTCGATGGCTTTGAGGGGCCCGCCCATGTCGTGGAGCGTCTTGTTTCTGATCCTTGCCGCCGCCGCCCTTCATGCCGCCTGGAACACCGGCGTGAAGGCGGCGGGGACCCCCGCCCTGGCCACCGCGCGGCTGTGCCTTGGCGGGATCGTGATCGCGGTCGTCGCCCTGCCCTTCCTGCCGCTGCCGGCCGCCGCCGCCTGGCCGTTCCTTGCCGGCTCGACCGTGGTCCATGTCGTCTATTTCGCCCTGACCGCCGCGGCCTATGCCCGGGTCGACCTTTCCATCGCCTATCCGATGATGCGTGGCGGCGGGGTGATGGTGACCACCCTGGTCTCGCCCCTGGTCTTTGCCGACAGCCTGCCGGCGCTCGGCCTCGGCGGGGTGGCGGTGGTCGTGCTGGCCCTTGCGGCCCTGGCCGCCACCGCCGGGCGGCGGGCCTTCGGTACCCGAGGCCTGACCGTCATTGCCGCCAATGCCCTGGTGATCGGCGCCTATTCCCTGCTCGACGGGCTGGGGGCGCGGGCCTCGGGCGCGCCGCTCGCCTATACGATCTGGGTCTTTGCCCTGGGCGCCTTCGGCAATCTCGGCCTTCTCGCGCTGACCGAGGGCCGGGGCTTCCTGGCCCCGCTGGCCCGGCCGCGCGACCTCGGCCTCGGCATTGCCGGGGCCTGCGCCTCGGTCGGTTCCTACGGGCTGGTGCTGACCGCCATGACCCTGGCCCCGGTCGCCCTGGTCGCGGCGCTGCGCGAAACCTCCATGCTGTTCGCCACCGGCTTCGCCGCCGTCCTGCTGCACGAGAAGGTGGGCGCCCGGCGGGTGGCCGCCGCCTGCGTGGTGGCGGCGGGTGCGGTCATGATCAAGCTGGCGTGAATAGCCCCAGATCAAGACCATCGCTCGCACGCCGGGAATAAATTCCCCTTCCAATTGCATCCGAATCCGCGACCCTGAATCGGGCGTTTTCCCGATCGGGAAGGCACATCGCAATGCCGGATCGCCAAGGAGGGTGATAGTGCCTGACGCTCGACAGACCGCCGCGGCGGCGGCCGGCGCCCGTTACCGGGCGAGCGGGACGGCGGCCGATGCCTATGCGCTTGGCGCCATCGATCTCGCCGAGGCGGAAGCGCTGGGCTCGGCACCGGCGGGCCTCTGCTTCCTGTTGCCCCTGGCGGCCAAATACGCCGGCCTGCGGCAGGGGCGCGCGGCCACTCAGGCGATACAGCCCCATGCCACCCTGAACCCGGTCGAGAAGGCCGCGGTCGACGCCGTGCATCTTTGCCTTTCGGGCACGCGGGGGGATCTGGATCGGCTGATGGAATCGGTCCTGTTCCATCCCCTCTATATGGCGATGAACGACCTGCACCGCCTGAACCTGCGCCATTGGGGCCTGGACGGCAGCGATCCCGCCACCCCCAGCTTCACTCGCCTCCTACATGCCCCGCCGCCGACCCCGCTGAAGCGGGAAGACCTGGGCAAGACCGACCAGTCCCCGTTGATCCAGACTTTGGCGACCATCGCCTGGGCCATCGGCGATTCCGGTGCCGGCCCCTTTGCCGAGCAGAACCTGATCCCCGAGATCCGCTTTGCCGACAGCCTGCCCGCATTGTTCGTCGAAAAAGCCCCGCGACCCTGGGGCCCACCCCCCGGGAACCCGTCGGAAAGCTGGTTCGGCGGCAGGCCTCGCCTGGGCGGCGCCGATTGG
Source organism: Zavarzinia compransoris (assembly GCF_003173055.1). Classification (NCBI taxonomy): domain Bacteria; kingdom Pseudomonadati; phylum Pseudomonadota; class Alphaproteobacteria; order Rhodospirillales; family Zavarziniaceae; genus Zavarzinia; species Zavarzinia compransoris. The sequence continues at coordinate 474,239 of NZ_QGLF01000002.1, read as the reverse complement.
CCACGCCACAGCCAATCGGGCGAGCCCCTGTTTTTCGTCACCCAGATCAGCCTGCGGGCGGTGGCCGACGCCGGCGCCGGCGCCCTGCCGCAAGGCGGCGGCTGGCTGGCCTTCTTCATCGGCTACAACGGCAAGGGCCCGCCCCAGGGTGCCGTCGTCCCGGTGGCCGGGGACCGCCTGCCGGCTGAAACCGCCGTTCCGGACGATGCGCCCCCCGCCCGCCAGTATTTTACCAACGAAGAACAAATCCTGCCGGATTCCGACCCGCGCCTGTTCCCGCGCTGGCCGATCCGCCTGGTCCCGGCAGCGGTATCGCTGAAGGACATCAAGCAGGGGTTCCACGCCGCCGTCGAAAAGCGCGATGGCCGGCGCCCGGCCCGTTTCGATGCCGACGCCGTCTATGCGGCGGCGGGCCTCGGCACGCCGGACGTCTGGTGGTACTGCGTCCATGATTTCGCCCATCATCTGGCCGGCCTCTCGCTGAACGACCTGACGGCGGAAGAGACGGCGGCGATCCTGGACTATGGCGCGGCCGTCAGGCAGATGGCCGCCGGCAAGCCGCTGTGGCAGGCGCTGACCCCGGACGAGACCGCCCGGTTTCGGGAACTATGCGATCGCCAGCGTCCCCTCAAGCACCGGGGCCGTGCCCTCTTTCCCGAAGAATTGACGTCGCGGGCCCTTCGCGCCCTTCTCGTCGCGGGAACCGGGGCGGGGGCCCAGGCGGCCGCCCTGCCCCCCGCGGTCCGCGCCGTCGTCGAGGCGCGATACCTGCGCCCGGCCGGCACCTGGCGCCAGTGGCACCAGATGTTCGGCCCGCCCGCGACCATCCAGGGCGAGATCGACCTCGATCACCGGGGCGACATCCTGCTGCTGCATCTGGCCGAGGACAGGGTGATGAACCTCGAACTGGGCGGCCAATGGCAATTCTGGATCAGCCCGGCCGACCTCAAGGCCGGCCGCTGGCAGGCCGCGACCCTGACGATGGAATCCAGCTAGCGCGCCTTGGGGTCGAAGCGGAAGTCGTTGAAATCCGGCTCGCGCATCAGCCACCAATAGCCGACGGTGAAGCCCGGCCAATTGTTGGTGATCCGGCCCGCCGCGTTCCGGTACCAGGAACTGCAATCGGCGGTCCAGACCGTGCCGTCGAAATCCTGCTGGAGGCGGGCGTTATAGTCGGACATGGCGTTCGGCGTCACGTCGAGGGCGGCGGCATTCCGCCGTTCGACCTCGCGCAGGCATTTCAGGATGTAACCCACCTGGCGCTCGATCATGAAGATGATCGAATTATGCCCGAGGTTGGTGTTCGGCCCGTAGAGCACGAAGAAATTGGGGAAGCCGGCGATGGCGACGCCCTTATGCGCCTCCGCCCCGTTGCGCCAGCGCTCGTTCAATTCGGCGCCCTGGCGGCCCCAGACCTTCATCGGCGCGATGAAGCTCTGGGTCTCGAAACCGGTGCCGTAGATGATGCAGTCGACCTCGTGCAGGCGGCCGTCGTCGGTCACCACGCCCGTTTCCACGATTTCCCGCACCCCCGCCGTCACCACGTCGACATTGGGCTGCGACAGGGCCGGATACCAGTCGTTGGAGATCAGGATGCGCTTGCAGCCGACCGGGAAATCCGGTTGCAGCTTCGCCTTCAGCGCCGGGTCCTTCACGCTTTTGTCGAGAAAGGACTGGCACTGCCGGGTCGCCAACCGGGCGAAGAACCCGGTCGAGCGCCGGAAGCTGACGAAGCGGGATTCCAGCAGCAGGTAGGTATAGTTCCGATAGGCGCGCTGGAAACCCGGCAGGTAACGGCACAGCGCCTGCCACAGCGGCGAGAAGACCCGGTCGTCCTTCGAGATCATCCAGGCCGGGCTGCGCTGGAACAGGGAGAGTTTCTGCGCCGCCTTCTGCACCTCGGGCACGAATTGCACCGCGCTGGCCCCGGTGCCGATCACCGCGACGCGCTTGCCCCGCAAGTCATAGCCGTGATCCCAATAGGCCGAATGAAAGGCCTTGCCCTTGAAGGCGTCCATGCCCCGGATGCGCGGGAATTGCGGCCGCGACAATTGGCCGAGGCCGGAGACGACGAATTGCGCCTCGATCGCCTCGCCCGCCGCGGTCCGCACGGTCCACAGCCCGCGGGCTTCGTCGAACGTCGCCTCGGTCACCTCGGTGCCGAAGCGGATATGGCGGTGGAGATCGTATTTCCGCGCGCAATGCTCGATATAGGCGATGATTTCCGGCTGCTTGGCAAAGCGGCGCGACCAGTCCGGGTTCTGCTCGAAGGAATAGGAATAGAGATGGCAGGGCACGTCGCAGCCCGCCCCCGGGTAGGAATTCTCCCGCCAGGTGCCGCCCACCTTGTCGGCCTTGTCGAGGATGACGAAATCCTCGATCCCCGCCCGCTTCAACTGGATCGCCATGCAAAGACCGGCGAAACCGGTGCCGATCACGCAAACCTTCACGGGCGTCATGAAATTCTCCTCCGCTTTGGCCGGTCTCCCGCCGTCCTGGAGGCAGAATAGAAAAGCGGCGGGCGGCGATCCATGTCCGCTTCGGACATTTTCTTGATAGTTCCGGCCAAAGCAGCCACCATGCCGCCATGCTGAACCCGATCAACCGCCGGCGCTGGCCGGTGAACAGCCTTGGCGTGCTGCGCGATGCGCTGCGGGCCCGCGCGATCGATATCGAGCCCTTCCTGATCGCCGCCGGCATCGAGCCCGCCCTGCTGGACCAGCCGGGGGGCGAGGTCGCGGCGACGGCCGAACTCGCGGTGATCGCCGCCTGCCTGCGCCTGCCCGGCCTCGGCGAGGGCTTCGGCCTCGAGGTCGGGCCGCGCTACCGGCTGGCGGCCTATGGCGTCTGGGGCTTCGCCCTGCTGGCCAGCCCGACCATGAGAAGCGCCCTGACCCTCGGCCTCGAGTATCAGGATCTCACCTTCTCGATCATGCCGATTTCCTTCGTCTCTGCCGGGGGCGACGACGCCCTGGTGTTCGACGATGCCGCCGCCCCGCCGGCCTTGCAGCGCTTCATGGTGGAACGGGACCTGACCGCGGCGCTGCGCATCTCGGCCGATCTCTGGGATCAGAGCGCCGATTGCCGGGCGGTCAGCTTCCGCTTTCCCGCCCCCGCCGATCCCCGGCCTTACGAGCGCGCCTTCGGCTGCCCGCTGCACTTCGGGGCGCCGGTCAATGCGGTCTATTATGCCGCCGGCGTGCTCGACCGGCCGCTGCCGCAGGCGAACCCGGTGCTGGCCGCCCTGCATGTCGAGGCGTGCCACCAGCGCCTGCGCAGCCTGCGCGGCGAAGATGCCTTCATCGAGACGGTGACCGCGGCGATCCTGGCCCGGCCCGGCCATTTTCCGGGGATGGAGGAGGTGGCGGCGCAGCTCGGCCTGTCGTCGCGCAGCCTGCGCCGCCGGCTGGAGGACAGCGGCATCGGCTATCGCGATCTGGTGGCCCGGCTGCGCCAGGATCTGGCCTGCGCCATGCTGCGCGAGACCGGCCTCGGGGTCGAGGCGGTGGCGGAACGGCTGGGCTACGCCGAAACCGCCAGTTTCACCCATGCCTTCAGGCGCTGGACCGGGGACAGCCCCGGCCGCTTCGCCCGCAAGCGCCATCAGTGAGCGATGCTGCGCCCCGCGCCCTGATCGATGGCATAGCCCGCCGAGCGGACGGTGCGGATCATGTCCTTGCCGCCGTTGGCGTTCAGCGCCTTGCGCAGGCGGCGGATGTGAACGTCCACCGTCCGCTGCTCGATATAGATATCCCGGCCCCAGACCGCGTCCAGGATCTGTTCGCGGCTGAACACCCGGCCCGGGTTTTCCAGGAAATGGCGCAGCAGGCGGAACTCGGTCGGACCCAGGTGGATCTCCGTGCCGCTGCGCATCACCCGGTGGGCCGACAGGTCCATGACCACATCGGCATAGGACAGCCCTTCCTCGGACAGCGCGGGACGGGAGCGGCGCAGCACCGCCCGCACCCGGGCCAGAAGCTCGGAAGGGGAGAAGGGTTTGGTGACATAATCGTCGGCGCCGGATTCGAGGCCGCGGATACGGTCGCTTTCCTCGGTCCGGGCGGTCAGCAGGATGATCGGGACCTGCCGCGTCGCGGTCTTGCGGCGCAGCTGGCGGCAGATCTCGATCCCCGAAACCGAAGGCAGCATCCAGTCGAGCAAGATGAGGTCGGGCAGGCGTTCGTCGACCATCATCAAGGCTTCGTCGCCGTCCATGGTGGCGCGCACCTCGAAGCCGTTGGCTTCGAGGTTGTAACGCAGCAGGTCGACGAGGGCAGGCTCGTCCTCGACGATGAGGATGGAAGGCTTCATGTCCGTCCCGTTCCTGATCATATCCGACGCGTCAGGCGACCTGCGACGGGTCGGCGATTTCCGCCGTCACATCCGCTTTCGGACGGTCGGCATGCATGCGCTTGCCGGTGAGGATGTAATAGACCGTCTCGGCCATGTTGGTCGCATGGTCGCCGATCCGCTCCAGGTTCTTCGCGATGAACAGAAGATGGGTGCAGCCGGTGATGGTGCGCGGATCTTCCATCATATAGGTGAGGAGTTCGCGGAAGACGCTGTTGTAGATCTCGTCGAGCACCGGATCGCGATCGCGCACCGCGACGGCCTTGTCGACCTGCTCGTTCGAGAGCGCGTCGAGCACGTCCTTGATCATGCCGAGCACCAGTTCGCCCATGCGCGGAATGGCATGCAGCGGCTGGGCCGGGATGGCGGTGCCGAGCGCGGTGGAACGCTTGGCGATATTCTTGGCGTAGTCGCCGATGCGCTCGAGATCGGTCGCGATCTTCAGGGTGCCGACGATGAGACGCAGGTCCACCGCCATCGGCTGGCGCAGGGCGAGCAGCCGGGTGACGAGTTCAGCGATCTCGCCGTCGAAGACGTCGATCCGCTGGTCGGACGAGATGGTGCGTTCCGCCAGCGAACGGTCGCGGCGCACGGTCGCCTGCACCGCGGCGGCGACATTGGCCTCCGCGATGCCGCCCATGCGCAGGACCTTGGTCTTCAGCGCATTCAGTTCGTTGTCGAAGGCGGAGACGATATGTTCGGCCATGGTGTCGCTCCTTAAGCAGATCAGCCGAAGCGGCCGGTGACATAGTCCTGGGTGCGCTTGTCGACCGGCGAGGTGAAGATCCCCTCGGTCGGGCCGTTCTCGACCAGCACGCCCAGATGGAAGAAGGCCGTGCGCTGGGAGACGCGCGCCGCCTGCTGCATCGAGTGGGTGACGATGGCGATGGTGAAATTCTCGCGCAGTTCGTCGATCAGTTCCTCGATCTTCGCGGTGGCGATCGGGTCGAGGGCCGAGCAGGGCTCGTCCATCAGGATCACTTCCGGCGAGACCGCGATCGCCCGGGCGATGCACAGGCGCTGCTGCTGACCGCCCGAAAGGCCGGTGCCCGGCGACGGGAGGCGGTCCGACACTTCCTTCCAGAGGCCGGCACGCTCGAGGCTGGACTTCACGATGTGATCGAGATGGTCCTTCGATTCCGCCAGGCCGTGCAGGCGCGGGCCATAGGCGACATTGTCGAAGATCGACTTCGGGAAGGGATTCGGCTTCTGGAACACCATGCCGACCCGGGCGCGCAGGTGCACCACGTCGAGGTCGGGGGCGTAGATATCGTCCCCGTCGATGCGGATGTCGCCCTGCACGCGGCAGATCGAGATCGTGTCGTTCATGCGGTTCAGGCACCGCAGGAACGTGGACTTGCCGCAGCCCGACGGGCCGATCAGCGCCGTCACCTGGTTCTCGGCGACCTCCAGGTTGATGTTGTAGAGGGCCTGTTTCTCGCCATACCAGAGGTTGACGCTCTTGGCCGAGATCTTGGCCTTGCCGTCCAGGGGAACGGTGTGGGTGGTAAAGTCGAGGGCAGTCATGGCGCTCACCACTTACGTTCGAATTTCTTGCGGAGGTAGATCGCGGCGGCGTTCATGAAGACCAGGAACACCAGCAGGACCATGATCGCGGCCGAGGTCTTTTCGACGAAGGCGCGTTCCGGGCTGTCCGCCCAGAGGTAGATCTGCACCGGCAGCACCGTGGCGGGCGAGGTGAAGCCCGACGGGATGTCGACGATGAAGGCGACCATGCCGATCATGAGCAGCGGCGCGGTTTCGCCGAGCGCATGGGCCATGCCCAGGATCGCGCCGGTCAGCATGCCCGGCATCGACAGCGGCAGGGTATGGTGCACCACGGTCTGGAGCGGCGAGGCACCCATGCCGAGGGCCGCTTCCCGGATCGAGGGCGGCACCGCCTTGATCGCGGCGCGGGACGCGATGATGATGATCGGCAGCGCCTGCAACGCCAGCACGAGACCGCCGACCAGCGGTGCCGAGCGCGGCATCCCGAAGAAATTCAGGAACACGGCAAGGCCGAGCAGGCCGAAGACGATGGACGGCACCGCGGCGAGGTTGTTGATGTTCACCTCGATCATGTCGGTCCAGCGGTTCTTCGGGGCGAATTCCTCGAGATAGATCGCCGCCATCACGCCGAGCGGGAAGGAGATCCCGATCGTCACGATGAGGGTGAGGAACGAGCCGACGACGGCGCCCCAGAGACCGGCGTTTTCCGGCTCGCGGCTGTCGCCCGTGGTCAGCAGGTCGGTGTTGAGCGCGGCGGCGATCGCCCCGGTCGAGACCAGCTTGTCGTAGATGCCGAGCTGGAAGTCGTCGACCTTGCGGTCGGACTCGGGCACGTTGCGGTCGATATAACCCTTGCGCAGCATGTCGATGATGTCGTCGGTCAGGACCGAGATCTTCACCGTCTGGCCGATCTGGTCCGGGTTTTCCCGCACGAAATCGGCGACCGCGTAAGGCGCGCTGGACGAGAGGATGGACATCATCGCCCGGGTCGGGCCGCGGCCCTCGACCTCGGGGAACAGGGTCTGCATCGACTTGCGCAGCAGGGCGTTGTAGTCCGCCGCCGCCAGCACCTTGGGATCCTTGGTGCCCTGGGGATCGATCACCGCGGGGTCGAGATGGACGTCCAGCGTCACCCGCGTGGTCACGAAGGCCGAGGAGCCCTGCATGATGATCGATCCGAGCAGAAGGACGAGGAAGACCACGGCGACGGAGATCGCCGCGATGCCCCACATCTTGAAGCGCGCCTCGGCGGCATAGCGCTTCTTCAGCAGCCGGTTGAACCTCTCGCGTTTCTCGACCGAGGCCGAGAACGGCTCGACGGTGTATTTGTTCGCGACGTCGGTCATTCGTACTGCTCCCGATACTTGCGGACGATCCGCAGCGCCACGATGTTCAGGCAGAGGGTGACGATGAACAGCACGAGGCCGAGGGCGAAGGTCGCCAGCGTCTTCGGGCTGTCGAACTCCTGGTCGCCGACCAGCAGGGTCGCGATCTGCACCGTCACGGTGGTCACCGCCTCGAAGGGATTGGCGGTCAGGTTGGCCGAGAGGCCGGCGGCCATGACCACGATCATGGTTTCGCCGATGGCGCGCGAGATCGCCAGCATGACGGCGCCGACGACGCCCGGCAGGGCGGCGGGCAGGATCACGCGCTTGATCGTCTCGGACTTGGTGGCGCCGAGGCCGTAGGAACCGTCGCGCATCGCCTGGGGCACGGCGGTCATCACGTCGTCCGACAGCGAGGAGACGAAGGGCACGATCATGATGCCCATGACGATGCCGGCGGCGAGCGCGGATTCGGAAGCGACGTCAAGCCCGATCGACTGGCCGACCATGCGCACGAAGGGGGCGACGGTCAGGGCGGCGAAGAAGCCGTAGACGACGGTCGGAATGCCCGCCAGCACTTCGAGCACCGGCTTCAGCACGGCGCGCACCTTGCGGTTGGCATATTCCGACATATAGATCGCCGCCATCAGGCCGATGGGCACGGCGACGACCATGGCGATCACGGTGATCAGCAGGGTGCCGGCGAAGAGCGGCACGGCGCCGAAGGAACCGGTCGAGCCCACCTGGTCGGCGCGCATGGCCGTCTGCGGGCTCCACTGCAGGCCGAAGAGGAACTCGGTGACCGAGACCTTCTCGAAGAACATCGCCGATTCGAACAGCAGCGACATGATGATGCCGACCGTGGTCAGCACGGCGATGGTCGAGGCCGCCATCAGGGCGATCATCATCGCCCGTTCGACCTTGGGGCGGGCCCGCAGGCTGGCGCGGATCCGGGCCTGGCCGAAGGCGAGACCGAGCACGCCGACGGCGAGCGCGCCGATGGCGAGCGCGATGCCGGAATAGTCATGCAGCGCGACGTAACGCGCCGAGACTTCGCGCAGCGCATCCGTCACCTCGCCGGCGATGGCGCCGTTCTGCGAGAAGTTGCGCACGTCGGTCATGAACAGCGAAGCACGGTCGGCCGGCACGCCGGCCGGCAGGTCGGCCAGGATCAGGCCGTCGATGATGCTGTTCTCGAAGATGAGCCAGAGGGCGGCGACGAGGAGGGCCGGCACGGCGCACCAGAGCGCCATGTAGTAGCCGTAGTAGCCCGGCAACGAATGCAGGCCCTTCACCTTGCCGCCGTTCCGCGCCAGCGCGGTGGAACGGCCCATGTAGTAGCCGATCACCGACAGCACGAGGATCGTCGCGATCAGAATGTAACTCGGCATCGTTGCGTCTTTCGTAAGCCCCAGATTTGAGGACGCGAGGCCGGACGGGAAAGGGGCGGCCCGGACGGACCGCCCCCGTTACGCGTCGTGGCGCCTTACTTCACCGAGGCGGTGTCGAGCGGCGTCAGCTTGGCGACGATGTCGCGGACCTTGGCGGCTTCCGGGGCCGGCAGGGCGATCAGGCCCTTGTCGGCAAGGTAGCCGTTCTCGCCCATCGCCTTTTCGGAGGTGTATTCGGTGAGGAATTCCTGGATGCCCGGCACGGTGCCGACATGGGCCTTCTTCACGTAGATGAAGAGCGAGCGCGACACGCCGTACTTGCCCGAGGAGATGTCCTCGTATTCCGGCTTCACGCCTTCGATCGTGGCGCCCTTGATCTTGTCGGCGTTTTCTTCGAGGAAGCTGTAGCCGAAGATGCCGAAGGCGTTCGGGTTGGCGACCAGCTTCTGCACGATCAGGTTGTCGTTCTCGCCGGCTTCGACATAGATGCCGTCTTCACGGATCTTCATGCAGGCCTTGCCGACGTCCTTCTTGTCGACGCCCGAGGCGATGATGGCGTCGGCGGCATGCGCTTCCTCGCAGCCCTTTTCCATCACCAGCTCGTTGAAGGCGTCACGGGTGCCCGAGGTCGGGGGCGGGCCCAGCACTTCGATCTTGTTCGCCGGCAGCTTGGCGTCGATCTCGTTCCAGGTCTTGTAGGGATTGTCGACCAGCTTGCCGTCGACCACCACCTTGGCGGCCAGGGCCTTCCACAGGATCGCCTTGTCGACGTCGAAGGCCGGGCCCGGCTTCGCATTGGCGAAGACGATGCCGTCGAAGCCGATCGTCACTTCGACGATCTCGGTGATGCCGTTGGCGGCGCAGGTCTCGACTTCCGACTTCTTGATGCGGCGCGAGGCGCCGGTGATGTCCGGGCTGTCGACACCGACGCCGCCGCAGAACAGCTTCAGACCGCCGCCGGTGCCGGTCGACTCGACGATCGGGGTCTTGAAGGCGCCGAGCTTGCCGAACGCCTCGGCAGCCGCGGTGGTGAAGGGAAACACGGTGGACGAGCCGACGATGCGGATCTGGTCGCGGGCTTCGGCGGCGCCGGCAACGGCGGTCGCCAGAACGGCGGCAACGCCAAGGGCGGCGAAGCTGGTCTTGAGGGCCATGGTCTTGTCCTCGGTCTGTTTCGATCAGATGGTCGCGTGACGGCGGAAAAGCCGCCTCCGGCGCCGCACCCCAGCGGGCAGGCACCGTTGCGACCGGCACCTTAGCCAGCCCGCGGGACGTTAATATTGCATATATGTTACAATTCAATGACACAGATCTATGAGGCAGGACATCTAGATCGGCTCTCCCGCCGGGCGGACGCCGGTTTGCCGCCGAAAACCGCCCGCCCCAAGGGCATCCGGGCGAATTCCGGATCACGGGGGCGGCCGTCCGCTCAAGTCCGGACGGCTCCGCCTGTGCGCCCGCGGGCCACCTCGCGGGCCAGAATCGCCACGAAGATGACAGTCGCCGCGGCCGCGGCCGCCAATCCCCACAGGATCGGCCGGGGCCCGAGGATCTCCAATCCCGCCGCCGCCACGGTCGGGGCCAGGGCGCCGGCCAGCATCATGGGCCGGGCCAGGCCGCCCATGACCGACGCATAGGACCCGGGCCCGAACAGGGCCAGCGGCACGGTGCCGCGCGCGATCGAGAAAATGCCCACCCCGCCGCCGTAAAGGATCAGGGCCGCCGCCGCCGTCACGAAGCCGGACATCAGGCCCGCCAGGCCGGCCAGGATCAGGCCGGCGGCGGCGGCCATGGTCCAGATCGGGTGGCGGTGCCGGCCAAGGCCAAGCTCGACCACCCGGGCCGCGACCTGGGCCGGCCCGATCAGGGCGCCGAGCGCGACCGCTGCCGCCAACCCGCCCTCGCGCGGACCGAGAAGGGCGATGAAATGAACGGACACCACCGCCGTCACCGCCCCGGTCAGGGTGACCGCGCCGCCGGTCAGCAGCAGCAGGCGCCGGTCCGGCACCGGCGCGGCGCCGGCGGCCCCCGCCCCGGCCGGGGCCTCCGCCGGCACCGGGGGCACGACGAGAAGATAGAGCGGGACGACGATCAGGACCTGGGCGGCGGCGAAGGCCAGGCAGGTGCCGCGCCAGCCGAGCCTTGCCTCGGCCCAGGCGGCCAGCGGCCAGCACAGGGTGCTGGCAAAGCCGCCGAACAGGGTCAGCGCGGTGATCGCGGTCCGCGCCCGTGCCCCGTAAAGCCGGCCGAGACAGGCGAAGGCGGCATCATAGAGCCCGGCCGCCATGCCGAGGCCGATCACCACCCAGCCGGCGAGAAAGACGGGGAGGTTGGGCGCCGCGGCCAGGATGACGAGGCCCGCGGCGATGCCGGCGCTGCCCGCGGCCAGCACCGGGCGCCCGCCCCGGCGCTGGATCGCCCGGCCCAGCCGGGGCGAGGCCAGCCCGCCCACCACCAGCGCGACGGAAAGGCCCGCCACCACCGCCGTCAGCGGCCAGCCGGTGTCCGCCGCCACCGGCGCCGCCAGCACCGCCGGCAGGTAGAAGGACGAGCCCCAGGCCAGGATCTGCCCGACGCCGAGACCGGCCACGACTAGGGAAACGGATCGCGTCAACCCCGGCCCCGCTCGTACCAGCCGCGGCTGCGGTTCACCAGCCTGACCACCGTCAGCATCACCGGCACCTCGACCAGGACCCCGACCACCGTCGCCAGGGCGGCGCCGGACTCGAGCCCGAAAAGGCTGATCGCCGTCGCCACCGCCAGTTCGAAGAAATTGCTGGCGCCGATCAGGGCCGACGGCCCGGCCACGCAATGCCGTTCCCCGAGCCAGCGGTTGAGACCATAGGCAAGCGCCGCATTGACATAGACCTGGACCAGGATCGGCACGGCCAGCAGCAGGATGATCAGCGGCTCGGCGACGATGCGCCCGCCCTGATAGCCGAACAGCAGCACCAGCGTGGCCATCAGCGCCCCCAGCGACAGGGGCCGCAGGCCGCCCAGCAGGCGTTCCACCCCCGCCGGCCCCGCCAGGCGCAGCGCCAGCCCACGCAGGCCCTGGGCCAGGACCAGCGGCCCGACGATATAAAGGCCGACGGCATAGAACAATGTCTGCCAGGGCACGCTGATCGCCGCCACCCCCAGCAGCAGGCCGACCAGGGGCCCGAAGGCCAGGATCATCAAGAGGTCGTTCACCGCCACCTGCACCAGGGTGAAGGTCGGCTCGCCCCGGGTGAGGCCGGACCAGACGAAGACCATGGCCGTGCACGGGGCCGCCGCCAGCAGGATCAGCCCGGCGAGATAGGAATCGATCTGATCCGCCGGCAGCAGGGGCCGGAACAGCCAGCCGAGGAACAAGGCCCCGAACAGCGCCATGGAAAAGGGCTTCACCGCCCAATTGACGAAAAGCGTCACCGCCATGCCGCGCCAATGGGTGAAGACCCCCCCGACCGAGCGGAAATCCACCCGCAGCAGCATGGGCACGATCATGGCCCAGACCAGCGCGGCGACCGGCAGGTTGATGGTCGCCACCTCCATCGCCGCCAGCGACCGGAACAGGCCCGGCACGCTTTCGCCGAGGCCGATCCCGACGCCGATGCACAGCAATACGAAAAGCGACAGGTAGCGTTCGAAAAACGGCACGATCAGCCCCCCGCCACCCGCCGGCCGGCATGATCGATGACGACCTCGCCATCCTCCTTGGCGAAGAAGCCGTAGGGCCCCGGCGGCAGAAGGTCGAGCACCGCCTCCGACGGGCGGCACAGGCGGACCCCCAGCGGCGTCACCACCAGCGGCCGGTTGAGCAGGATCGGGTGGTGCCCGACCGCGGCCAGCAGCGCCGCATCCGGCAGCGACGGATCGTCGAGGCCGAGGTCGCGGTAAGGCGTGCCCTTCTCCCGCAGCAGGGCGCGCAGGGGCACCCCGGCACGGCGCGCCAGGCGGGTCAGCAGCGCCGCCGCGGGCGGCAGCGCCAGATAGGGGACGACATGGGGTTCGATCCCGGCATGGCGGATCAGGGCGAGCGTATTGCGCGACGTGCCGCAATCCGGGTTGTGATAGATGACGACATCCGTGTCAGGCAAGGCATCCCCCCTCGTTGCCGCCGCCCGGCAGCCGGCAGCGGTCCGGCCGGCCCTGGCAGCAATCCTCGGTCATGAAGGCGACCAGGGCCTGGAAGCCGTCGAGATCGGCGCGATAGGACACGGTCCGCCCCGCCCGGACCGACCGGACGAGGCCGGCCCGGGCCAGGATCGCCAGATGCGAGGACAGCGTGTTGTGGGGCACGACAAGCGCCGCCGCGATATCGCCCGCCGGCACCCCTTCGGGCAGGGCGGCGACCAGGAAGCGGAAGGCTGCCATGCGGGTGGGCTGGGCCAGCGCCCCCAGGGCTTCGATCGCGGTTGATTCGTCCATATTTCTCGACATATGGACGCTTTAACACGCAACGCGCCGGGCGCAACCGGAAACGGCCGCTCCCCCAAAACAAAACCCCGCCGAAACTTCGGCGGGGTTCGTCAGCGACGCGACGGGCGTCCCTTGTTCTGTCCGGATGAGACCGCCTCAGTTCTCGGCGGCGTCATCCGCTGCGGTTTCGGGTTCCTGCGGGGGGATAGCCTTGGGTTTCATCGGAAAAGCGATGATCTGGGCGGCCCCGCCGACAGCAACGACCTGATATTGTACAGCGGCGGTTTGGGCTTCGGTGTCATGATCGGACATGGTCGGACCCTCCTGTACATTTTTGTCAGCGGGGAAGGTACCGGCCGAAATCCCATATGGCGAGTCAATTTACGTTGCGGCAGCGCGGCTTTCGGCGATTTCCGTGGCGACGGCGAAGCCGCCCACCACCTCGCGGATCTCATCCGCCGTCGTCCCCGGTACCGGGGTAATGACGGCGAGCAGGCCGCGCGTCGCATCCTCCCGCGTCTCCACCGTGGCGGCGACGCCGGCGGCACGCAGCGCGTCGCCCAGCACCCGGGCGGCGGCGCGCTGGCGCAGCGGCGGCTTGTGGATCTTGCCGACCGCCGTCACCGGCAGTTCCGGCAGGATTTCCAGATGGACCGGGGCCGCCGCCCGTTCCGGCACATGGGCGCGGGCATAGGTGATCAGGTCCTCCGCCGAGGCGGCGGCGCCGGGGCGCAGCGCGACATAGGCCGCGGGCAGTTCGCCGGCATAGGCGTCGGGCTGGCCGATGGCGGCGGCCAGGGCGACGGCGGGATGGGCGGCGAGGACATCCTCGATCATCTGGGGATCGATATTATGGCCGCCGCGAATGATCAGGTCCTTGGAACGCCCGACCAGCCACAGGTAATGATCCCCGTCGTAACGGGCAAGGTCGCCGGTGTCGAACCAGCCGTCCGGTGCCGGCTGGCCGGCATAGCCGGCGAAAAGCTGCGGCCCCTTCATGCACAGCGCCCCGACCTCGCCCACGGCGCATGCGTGCGACGGCCGGCCCCGCTCGTCCAGAACCATGGGCTGCAACTCGACATAGGGCAGGCGGAAGCCGACGGAGCCGGTGCGCCGCTCGCCCCAGCGCGGGTTCATGGCGCTGGCGCAGGTGCCCTCGGTCATGCCGTAACCTTCGAGGATCTTCACCCCCGTCGCCTGTTCGAAGCGGCGGATCAGGTCCGCCGGCATGGGCGCCGCGCCGCAGATCGCCGAGCGCAGCGAGGAGACGTCGCGCCCGGCGATCGGCACGTCGAGCAGCGCGGCATAAAGCGTGGGCACGCCCGAGAAGGAATTGCCCCGGAAGCGTTCGACCAGGGCCCAGAAATTGGCCACCACGCCCTGGCCGCGATAGCCCTGGGGCGTGAGCAGCACGACGGTGCGCCCGCTGGCGAAGGCGGCAAGGCCGGTGACCATGGTGCCGTTGACATGGAACAGCGGCAGGCCGCAGAGCAGCACCCGGTCTTCCCGCGCCCCCATGAGACTGCCGAGGATACAGGCCTCGAACACCTGGTTGGCGTGGGTCTGGCGGGCCAGCTTGGGCGTGCCCGTGGTGCCGCCGGTATGGAAATAGGCGGCGACCTCGCCTTCCCCGATCACCCGGCCGGAGACGAGCCGGTCCCCGGCCTCGCCCGCCAGGGCGGCGCCGAAATCGAGAATATCGACATCCGCCCGTGCCGGCCACCGGTCGGGCGGGGTCAGGGCCGCCAGCATGGGGCGCATGGCCTCGGGCACATAGGGCGAGAGATCGACCCGGAGCACGGTGGTCAGGCCCGGCACCTGATCGATCACCTCCACCGCCTTGTCCCAGAGGTCGGACTGCGGGAAGGGGGCGAGGGTGACGAGCACGGTGGCGCCGGCATTGCGCAGGATATCGGCGATCTTGCCCGGTTCCAGCAGGGGATTGACCGGGCTGGCGATCCCCGCCGCTTGGGCGCCCCAAAGCGCATAATGGGTCTCGGGCGCATTGGGCAGCAGCAGGCCGACCGCCCGCCCCGGCCCGATGCCCAGCCGCTGGAACAGGTTGGCGGCAGCGGTCACCCGGGCGAGAAGATCGCGATAGCTGACGTCGTGGGACGGCAGTTCCGGATCGCCGATCAGCAGGAAGCGCAGCGCCCATTCGTCGGGCCACAGCCGGGCCGCCCGCTCGATCACACCATAGGTATCGGTCAGGCCGTGCAGCCGGTCCCGCAGGGGCACCGCCTCGATCGCCAGGACGTCGTCATAGGTTGCAATGCGCAGGACTTCGTCCATCGCCCCCTCCCCCTCGCTGTTATTTTTTGGAGCAGCAGGATCGGGGGCGGCGCCGGGAAGGTCAAGAGCCGAAGGTGAGACGGTCGGGCGCCGCCGTGCCGCCGGACAGGATGAACTGCATCGCCTCGTTCGCGGTCCAGTCGAGCCACACCAGTTTCTCGACCGGCACCAGTTCCATATAGCCGGAGGTCGGGTTGGGCGCGGTCGGGACATAGACCGCCGCCACCTCGCGCCCGGTGTCCGAGGTGGTGAAGACCTTGGTGACAAAGCCGATGGTCTTCATGTCGGGGCTGGGAAACTCGATCAGCACCACCCGCTGCTGGCCGGCCGGCGCCTGCTGGAACGAGGTGATCAGCTTCCGCACCGCGCCGTAGACCGCTTCGACGAAGGGGATGCGCGCCATCAGCCGGTCGAACAGGTGCCACAGCCGCCGCCCGACCATGGCCGTGGTCAGCGCGCCGAGCAGATAGAGGGCGAAGAGGGTGACGATCGCCGCCAGCAGGCTCTGGAACCAGTCCTGGCGCAGCAGGTCGGCCACCTCGGGCGCCCGGTCGGTCAGGCCGGCGGCAAAGCCGAGCACCACCGGCCGCCCGGCGGCGACCAGGAAATCGAACACGATCTTGACGATCCAGGCGGTCAGCAGCAGCGGCAGGCTGGCCAGCAGCCCGGTGACGATATTGCGGCGTATACGTTCCATCGCGTCGGCATTCCCGGCTTCGAAAGCGGCTACAATCCTGGCCGGCTTGGCCAATCGGCAATCATTATGCTAGAGGGAAGGCGAATTCCCAACTGCCGTCGGTCGGACGGAACAGGATCATCCGTCATGCTGAAAGTCGGCATCGTTCCGGTAACGCCCTTTGCCCAGAACTGTTCCCTCGTCTGGTGCGACCGGACCATGAAGGGCGCCGCGGTCGATCCCGGCGGCGATCTCGACCGCATCCGGGGCGCGATCGAGCAGGTCGGCATCACGCTGGAAAAAGTGCTGCTGACCCATGGCCATCTCGACCATGCCTCGGCCGCCGGCGAATTGGCGGCCGAGGCGGGCGTGCCCATCGAAGGCCCGCATGAGGAAGACGAATTCCTGATCCATAGCCTCCGCCAGCAGGGCGAGGCCTATGGCTTCCCGCTCTACCCCGCGTTCAAGCCGAGCCGCTGGCTACAGGGCGGCGACACGGTGACGGTGGGCGAGGAAGTGCTGGAGGTGAAGCATTGCCCCGGCCATACCCCGGGCCATGTCGTCTTCTTCCATGGCGGCAGCAAGCTCGCCATCGTCGGCGACGTGCTGTTCAAGGGCTCGATCGGGCGCACCGATTTCCCTCGCGGCGACCATGCGACCCTGATCCGCTCGATCACCCGGGAACTCTGGCCCTTGGGCGCCGACGTCACCTTCATCCCCGGCCACGGCCCGGTCTCCACCTTCGGGGAGGAGCGGCGCAGCAATCCCTTCGTCGCCGACCGGGCCCTGGCCGAGGGGATCTGAAGACGCGATCAAGCCGCGACCGCGCCCGAGCCGGTGAGGAAATTCCGGATCATCAGGTGGCAGCGGGCGAGCGGGTGATAGCGCGGCATCCAGTCCGGCCTCGTCTGCAGCCAGCCGCTGGCCATGATGTCGGCGGTCGATTCCGGGTGGAACTGGGTGGTGATCCAGCCGCCGCCGTGATCGAGGGCGGCATGGGCCATGGTCGGCCGCACGGCCAGCACGGTCGCCCCGGCCGGGGCCCGCTCCACCTGGTCGAAATTGCCGAAGTGGAAGCGGTCGCCGTCCTCGAACCCCTGCATCAGGTAGTGGCCGCGCCCGGCCGCGGTCAGGGTCAGCGGCAGGGTGCCGATCTCCGGCCCTGCCGCAATGCGCCCGACCGCGCCGCCGTAAGTGTCCGAAACCAGCTGGTGGCCGCCGCAGATGCCGAACAGGGGCCGGCCGGTGGCGCGCCAGCGCGGCAGCCAGGCCGCGATCGCCCGCTGCCAGGGATGGCGGTCGGCGACGGAAGCGAAACTGCCGCCAATGACGACGGCGTCGATCGCCGCCACATCCTCGGGCAGGGCTTCGCCCCGGCAGGCATGCAGGCCGGTATAGGCGATGCGGTGGCGCAGGCCCGTCGCCTCCAGGCAGGCTTCGAACCAGCGGGTCTCGTCGTCGCCGCCCGGCGCCCGGCACCAGATGGCGGGATCGTAGGAGCGGCCCGGCTCGCCCAGTTGCGAGATGAAGAGCAGCCGGGTCATTCCCGGCCCCCGTCGCGCAGCAGGGAGACGGAGGCGACGATCAGGACCAGCGACAGCACCACGATCACCGTGCCGACCGCATTGATCTCGGGCGTGATGCCGCGCCGGAGCGTCGAATAGATATACATCGGCAGGGTATTCTCCCGCCCGGTCAGGAAATAGGTGACCGGGATCTCGTCGAACGACAGGGTGAAGGACAGCAGGGCCGAGCCCATGATCGAGGTTCGGATCGACGGCAAGGTGACCCGGGTGAAGGTCTGCCAGGGCGTCGCCCCGAGATCGGCCGAGGCTTCTTCCAGGCGGCGGTTGACCTTGGCCAGGCGCGCCATCACCTGGGACACGACGATGCCCATCAGGGCGGTGGCATGGCCGATGATGACGGCGGTCAGGCTCTGCGGCAGGCCGATCTGCTTGTAGAAATTCAGCATGGCGATGCCGGTGACGATGCCCGGCAGGCTGAGCGGCAACAGGATCGTGTTCTGGAACAGGCCCTTGCCCGGGAAATGGAAGCGGTCGAGGGCCAGCGCCGCCGGCACGCCCAGCACCACGGTCAGCGCGGTCGCCGACGTGGCCACGATCAGGCTGTTCAGGATCGCGCGCTGGATCGCGTCGTTGGCGAGGAATTTCTCGTACCATCCGAGGGTGAAGCCCGACAGCGGGAAGGTCGTCACCGGGCTGTCGTTGAAGGAAAACAGCGCCAGCACGACGATCGGCAGGTAAAGGAACAACAGGGTCGCGACGGCGCCGCCGATCAAGCCCTTCTGCCACCAGAGAAATCGCATCGCCGCCTCCCTCACGCCATGTCCAGCCGGCCGGCGCGCTCGATCCGGTTCGACAGGCCCATCAGGGCCAGCACGATGATCAGCACGATCATGGCGAGCGCGGAGCCGAGCGGCCAGTTCAGCGCCGCCCCGAACTGGGTTTGCAGGATATTGGCCAGCATGGTGCCGGTCGGCCCGCCGACCAGGGCCGGCGCCACGAAATCGCCGAAGGCGAGGCAGAAGGTCATGGTCGCCCCCGCCACCACGCCCCCGACCGACAGCGGCAGGATGATGCGCAGGAAGGTGCGGAACGGGCCGACGCCCAGGTCCTCGGAGGCTTCGATCAGGCGCCGCGGGATCTTGTCCAGGGCGGTGAAGATCGGCATGACCATGAAGGGAATGAAGATATAGGTCAGGGTCAGGACCATGGAGAACTGGTTGTAGAGGAAGAGGTCGGTCGGCTCGCTCAGGATGCCGCTCCAGACCAGGAAGGAATTCAGCACGCCGTCGGTGCCGAGGATGATCTTCCAGGTATAGGCGCGCAGCAGGTAGGACACCCATAAGGGCACGATCACCGCCATGTAGAGGATGTTCCGCCACTTCGCCGAACGCACGGTGAAGACCAGGAAATAGGCGAGCGGATAGCCGAGCACGATCGACGCCAGGGTGACCAGGGCCGCGATCTTCAGGGTGCGCAGGATGACGGTGTAATACTGCGGGTCGGCGAAGATCTGGGCATAGTTGCCGAACTGGAAATCGGGCACGAAGACCGGGAATTTCCGCGTCCAGAAACTGACCGCGAGCAGCACCGCATAAGGCACGATGAGAAACACCAGGGTCCAGAGAAAGGGCCCGGAAAAGGTGAGGCCGAAGGCGGCCAGCCGGCGCTGCCCCGCCCGCATCACAGCGCCCCTTCCGGAAAGATCACCGCATCCGCCGCCCGGACATGGGCCTGCACGAGGGTGCCGACCGCCGGGATCACCTCCGCCGTCGCCAGCGAGCGGCGCTGGAGGTCGATGGTCAGGGCCGCCTTGCCGCCGGCCACCCGCGCCTCCAGCCGGAAGGCGCCGCCGTGGAACAGGTGGCCGGTGATCTCGACCGCGAGGCCGCTCTCGTCGCCCTCGGGAGCCGCACCGATGCGCAGGCGCTCCGGCCGCAGACCGACGGTCGCCGCCTGGCCGGGCGCGGGCACGGGGGCGGTTTCCGCCAGCCGGCCGCGGATCGCCTGGCCGCCGATATCGACCGCGACCTCGCGCCCGGCGACCACCGTCACCGTGCCGGCCAGAAGGTTGGAGGCGCCGATGAAATCGGCGACATAGGGCGAATTCGGCCGGTCGTAGAGGTCGAAGGGCGTGCCCGACTGTTCGATCCGGCCATTGCGCATGACCACCACCCGGTCGGACATGACCAGCGCCTCCTGCTGGTCGTGGGTGACCATCAGGAAGGTAATGCCCAGTTTCTCATGCAGGTGCTTCAATTCGACCTGCATCGCCTCGCGCAGCTTGACGTCGAGGGCGGACAGGGGCTCGTCCAGCAGCAGGACCTTGGGCTTGCAGGCCAGCGCCCGGGCCATGGCGACGCGCTGGCGCTGGCCGCCGGACAATTGCCCGGGCCGTGCCCCCGCCTTGTCGGCGAGACCGACCAGGTTCAGGCAGTCGAAGACGATGGTCTCGATTTCCTTCCGCGAGCGGCCGCGGGCGATGTCGAGGCCATAGGCGACATTCCGCGCCACCGTCATGTGGGGGAACAGGGCGTAATCCTGGAAGACCGTGTTCACCGGGCGCCGGTAGGGCGGCCGGTCGGTAACGTCGTCGGTGCCGAGGAAGATGCGGCCGCGGTCCGCCGTCTCGAAGCCCGCGATCATGCGCAAGGTCGTCGTCTTGCCGCAGCCGGACGGGCCGAGCAGGGTGACGAATTCGCCCTCGCGGATGGCGAGGTCGATATTGTCGACGGCCGTGAACGAACCATAGACCTTGGAAACGCCTTCGAGCCGGACGATGTCGTTCATCCTGTCCCCACACAAGTCAACAAAAGGCCGGGCCAACAAAAGAGCCGGGCCGCCACGGCGGGACCGTGGCGGCGGGATCGCAAGGGGTTACTGGGCCGCCTTCACGGCATTCCAGGTTTCCAGGTATTTGTCGAGCCGGGCCGGCATCTGCCACATCACGAGGCCGTCGATGAAGCCGAGGTCGTTCACATGGTTCGCCTTCTTCGCCGCCTCGTCCAGGCAGCCCTCGACCGCCTTGGGGCTGACCGGGAAATAGCCGGTAACGCCGATGATGCCGCACTGGCCCTTGGGCGACAGCATGTAGTTGATGAACTTATAGGCGCAATCCGTATTGGCGCTGCCCTTCACCAGCATCATGCTGTCCATCCAGCCCTCGCCCTTTTCCTTGGGCAGGAATTCGGTGACGTCGAAGCCCTTGTTCAGGGCCCGGATCATGCCGGACTGAAGCCCGGTCCAGGTATTCGAGACCCAGACTTCCTGGTTGGCGTAGAGATCGGTCAATTCGCCGGCGGTGGCCCAGTACTTGCGGACCAGCGGCTTCTGCTCGATCAGCTTGGCCTTGACCTTTTCCAGTTCCTCGTCGGTCATGTCGTAGATATTGGTGATGCCGAGATAGCGGGCCGCCCAGTAGAGGGTCGACTTGTCGTCCCAGAAGGCGATCTTGCCCTTGTATTTCGGATCGAACATCACGGCGATCGAATCCGGCGCCGGGCTCACCTTGTCCGTCCGGTACATCAGCGAGATCGAGCCCCAGACCAGCGGCACCGACCATTGCGTGCCCTCGAAGGTGACATCGGTCGCGGTGTTGAAGCGCTCGTAAGTCTCCTTCAGCGCCGGCACCTTGGCGGGATCGACGGGATCGACGAAGCCGGCCAGGCGCATCAGGCCGATGGTATCGATCGACGGCACGATGATGTCGTAGACGCCGCCGCCGGCCGCCAGCTTGGGGGCGAAATCGTCGTTCGAGCCGACATAGGTGGCGCTCACCTTGCAGCTCGATTCAGTCTCGAAATCCTTGATGAAACTGGCGTCGGCATAGCCTTCCCAGGTCAGCAGGGACAATTCCGCGGCCGAGGCGCTGGCCGAGGCGGCGGTGGCGGCGATCATCAGCGCGCCGAGCGAACGGGTACAAAGGCGGTTGAGACGGCTCATTTCAGTGCTCCCCTTCTTAACGGTATCCCTGCCTATTCGGCATCCTCGACGAAACCCTGACCTCCCTCGTCCTTCTTGGTCTTGCGCACCAGGGTGGCGATATCGACACCGAGGTGACGGGCCGCTTCCCGCTTGCTGCCGAAGCGGTTGACGGCATCGCGGATCACCGCCTCCTCGAAGGCGCGGACCTGTGCCTTCAGGCTGGCCTCGCCGGCGGCGGCGACCGGCACCGGCCGGGACAGGCCCGCCGGCAGGTCGGCGGGCATCGCCGGCCCCTCGGCGACGATGGCCAGATGTTCGAGAAGGTTCATCAATTCGCGCACATTGCCCGGGTAGTCATGGGCAAGCAGGGCCGCCCGGCATTCGGGGCTAAGCACCAGGGCCGTGCCCGGCTCGGCATTGACCCGGGCCAGCAGCAGGTCCAGCAACCCCTCCCGGTCCGCCCGTTCGCGGAGCGAGGGGATGCGGATGGTGAAGGTGCTGATCCGGTAGAACAGGTCGCGGCGGAAGCTGCCCGCCGCCATCATGGCCTCGAGGTCGCGGTTGGTGGCGGCGATGATCCGGGTCTCCACCCTTTTGCCGACCGCGGCCCCGACCGGCTGGATCGTGCCGTCTTCCAGGAACTTCAGCAGTTTCGCCTGGGCGACCAGCGGGATCTCGCCGATCTCGTCGAGGAACAGGGTGCCGCCGGCAGCACTTTCGATATAGCCGCGCTTGCCGGTCTGAAGCGCGCCGGTGAAGGCGCCGCGCTCGTAGCCGAACATTTCGGATTCGAACAGGGTCTCGGGGATCGAGCCGCAGTTGACATGGACGAAGGGCCGGCTGCGCCCGCCGGCCGAAAGATGCAGGTGGCGCGCGATCGCGGTCTTGCCGACCCCGGATTCGCCCAGCAGCAGGATGCGCGCCCGCCGGCCATAGGCCTTGACCCCGCGGGCGACCAGTTCGGCCATGGCACCGCCGAGGAACAGGTCCTCGCCCGTGCCGGGATCGCCGCCCTGGCCGGGCAGGCGCCCCTCCGCCCCGCCGCGGCGCGGCCGCTCCAGCGCCTCGGCATCGCGGAACAGGAGGACCGCCAGGCGTTCCTCGCTGTCCCGGCAGATGACGAGGCGGCGGGTGGCCAGATAGCTGCGGCCGTCGGTCCGCCCGCGCAGCACGCCCTGGGCCTGGCCGCGGTCGCAGGCGGCCAGGAAATCCTCGAAATCCAGGCTCGACTGGCGCAGCAGCCGTTCCAGGCTGCGGCCCTCGATCTCGCGCCGCTCGGTCCCGGTCGCCCGTTCCGCCGCCCGGTTCAGGCAGCGCACCCGGTCCTCGGCATCGATCACGATGATGCCGTCGGGCAGGACGTCGGCGAAAGCCTGGAATGCCTCGCTGCCCAGGAGGCCCTGCAACTCGGCCCAGGATGCCGCCGCGGTTTCGAGCACGCCGAACCGGAAAGGCGAGATCTGGGCCGGCTTCACCATCAGCGCCGCCCCCGCCGGGCGACCGGCGCACGCTCGGCCCCCGCATCCAGGCGGATGACGGCGACCGTACAGGGCCGTCCGTCGTCGCCCGCGACCTTGTCGCAATGGATGTTACAGGCGGTCGTGCCGTCGCGGCGCCGCACCAGGGCGGCGTGCCACTGGTTGAAGGGCGCACCGCCGGCGGCCAGCGCCTGGATGCTGTCGTTGGCGGCGGCATCGTCGCCGAAGGCGCGGCCGAAGGCGGCATTGGTCCACAGGGTGCGGCCGTCCGCATCGATGACGGCGACCGCATCGGGCACCGCATCGAACACCTGACGCAGCGCCTGCAAGCGCCGTTCCGCCGGGATCGCCGCCGTGCCGTCCCGGCTGACGTGGCGGCAGTTGCCCCAGATCCGGTGCAGGAAGCCGTCGCGGATTTCGCCCCGCATGTCGTTCTCGATGACGAAATTCAAACCGTCGTGGCGGCGGTCGACCGAGATCGCGCCCTTGATGTCGAAACCCGCCTCGGCGAACTGGCGGACGAAGGATTCGTTCGCCGGGCTGCGCGGCCAGTAGAGGCGGACATTCTGCTCGTTGAAGTCCAGGTCTTCCGGCAGTTCGTAAAGTGCCGCCATGGCCCGGTTGCACATGCGCCAATAGGACTGGTTCTCGAACACCTGGGCCACCACCGTCTCGGTCGGCTGGGTGACGTCGACCGGCTCGGTGAATTCGATGCACCAATGGGCTTCGGTCGCGTCATGGACGATGGCGCGCAGCACCCGGTTGTCGGTTTCCAGCTTTTCCAGCCGCCGGCCGATGGGGCCGAGGTCGATCTTCGACAATTGCACCTCGACGCCGCGCCCGGCCGCCCGCACCCGCCCGGTGGCCAGGGTGCGCAGCAGGCGCCCGGCCCGCCGCACCAGGACCAGTTCGACCGCATCGACGATGCCGTCCGCCGGCGGATCGTTGATCAGGGCGCGCAGCACCGCGGCCGAGCGGTCGTCATAGACCGCCTCCGCCGGCATGCCGACCAGGGCTTCCGGCGCATAGCCGAGCGCCGCGCATTGCGCCGGGTTGACCCAGGCAAAGCGCCCGTCCGGGCCGATGACGTCGACCAGGATCATATCCGCGTCGGGGGTGACCTTCGGTCTGATCAAAAGGGCTGCCCTCCTGCCGTCACCATGGCCTGCGGCACCAGTGTGTCAGGCCGGCGCGGCTTTCGCCAAGGGGGTATGGGCGGGACTTTGGTCATGCCGCCACCTTGCGGCCGTGGCGGACGTAGTCGTCGAGGCCGGGGGTGCGATAGCCGCTCTCGTGCCAGGTGACGGGGAAGAAATTGTCGTCCAATTCGTTGGTGCCGAACTTCATGAAGCGGCTGTAGACGGGCCCCGTGCCGATGGTCAGCTTGTCGGGGTTGTAGCGCGCCTCGGCGTTCAGCATATGGATCGAAATGCTGCGCCGGGGCACCGGCATCCGGTTGACGCGCGACCCGTGCCAGGTCCAGCCGTCGTGGAAGGCGCCGCCGCCGGCCGGCACCACGATCGGCACGAGGTCGATCTCGAAGCCGTTCTTCTCGGCCCATTCGCGAGCTTCCAGCATGTCGTCCTCGGGGCCGTGGAAACGGGCGATCGGCTGCGAGATGCCCCATTTCTGCGACCCGCGCAGATACATGATCGGCCCGCCCTCGGCGGTGGTGTCGTCGAGGGCGATCCAGCAGGTGGTCATGTCCGGCTTGTCCAGCCAGTGCAGATAGGCGCTGTCCTGGTGAAAGCCGATGGGCCGGCCGGCCGGCGGCTTCCACAGCAGGTTGTCGATCTGGAGGCGGGCGCCGGGCCAGCCGGCGAGCGTCGCGCAGGCTTCCCCGATCGCGGGGTCGAAGGCCGTCCTCGCCACCGTCAGGTCGGCACGCCAGCCGTTGCAGATCTGCTTGGTATAGGGGGGATCGCCCTCGGGCAGGTTGACCTCGTCCGGCCGGATGCCGGTCTCGTAGCGGCCGTCGACGAACAAGGGTTCGAAGCGCGCCTTGATCGCCGCCACCATCTCGTCGGAAATGATGCGGTCGACGATCAGGAAGCCGTCGCGGCGGTATTGCGCGATCTGTTCGGACGTGAACTTCAGCATGATCCCCCTCCCCTTACGGCAGGAATTCCAGGTAACGATCGAAATCCCATTCGGTGACGGTGGCGATGAAGCGCTCCCATTCGTCGCGCTTCAGGTGCATGAAGCAGCGCATCATCTCGTCCGGCAGGGCGCCGTCCGCGATCACCCGGTCCTTTTCCAGCGCATCCAGCGCCTCGCGCAGGTCGGACGGGATGCGGTGGACGATCTTGCCCGCCTCCATCGCCTCATAGATGTTGCGCTGTTCGGGGGTGCCCGGGTCGATCCGGCCGACGAGGCCGTCGTCGAAGGCGACGAGCAGGGCGCCCGCCATCAGATAGGGGTTCACCAGGCTGTCGACCGCGCGATACTCCAGGCGTCCCGGCGCCGAGACGCGCACCGCCACGGTGCGGTTCTGGAAGCCCCAGTCGGCATAGACCGGCGCCCAGAAGCCGAGATCGGCCAGCCGGCGATAGGAATTGACCGTGGACGCCCCGATGCAGGTGAGCGCGGGCAGGTGGCGCAGCATGCCGCCGATCGCGTGCAGCCCGGTTTCCGGCGGCATCCAATGGCCGTCGTCGCGCAGGAATTCGTTCTTTCCGCCCTTCCGGTAGGTGAACAATTCCTCCATGCCCGGCAGTTCGCCGTCATGGCCGAGGGGGTTGAGGATATCCTCGCCCCCGGTCCACAGCGAGACATTATGATGGCAGCCGTTCGCCGACATGCCCATGAAGGGCTTGGTCATGAAGGTGGCGATCAGGTTGTTCTCGCGCGCCACCTGGGCGCAGATCTGGCGATAGGTGGTGAGACGGTCGGCGTTCCGCAAGGGATCGTCGAAGGTGATGTTCAGCTCCACCTGCCCCGGCGCATCCTCGTGGTCCGACTGGATCATGTCGAGGCCCATGGCCCGGGCATAGTCGTTGACCTTGAGGATTACATGGGACAATTGCTCGAACTGGTCGATGTGATAGGCGAAGGGCTTGGTGGTGCCGCCGGCGAACTTGCCGTCGGGGCCGCGCTTCAGCCACATCATCTCGGGCTCGCAGCCGATCCGCAGGTGCAGGCCGCCGTGGTCCCGCTTGAACTTGTCGTGGATGCGGCGCAGGTTGCCGCGGGCGTCCGAGGTCAGGAAGCCGCCGGGGTTCACCTCTTCCTCGCGGTGGCGGAAGACGGTGCAGAAGACCCGGCCGATGCGCGGGTTCCAGGGCAGTTGGCAGAAGGTCTCGGGATCGGGCAGGGCGACCAGTTCGGCCGCGTTCGAGCCGTAACCGATGTAATTGCCCCGGCGGTCGGCGCAGACGTCGGCGATCGCGCCGTACCAGAGCTGCACGCCCTTGTTGGCGATGGCGGCCCAATGGGCGGCCGGCACCGATTTGCCCATCACCCGGCCGGTGACCGAGACGAACTGGAAATAGACATGCTCGATGCCCAGTTTCCGGATCTTCTCCCCCACCCGGGCGACCAGAGCCCGGCGGGCCTCGTCGGCGACATATTTCGCCAGTTCGGTATTGGGCGTGTCGATGGGGCTGTGCTGGTTCATCGGACGTCCTCCCTCAGACCGCTTCGAAGTAACGGGCGCGTTCCGCGGCGGAAACCGCGCGGCGCAGGCTGTCGAATTCATGGAACCGCGAGGCGGCGAAACGATCGACGAAGGCATCGCCGAACAGGCGCCGCGCCGTGGCGCTGGCCGCCAGGGCTTCCGCCGCCGCATGAAGGTCGCGCGGCAGGGGCGGCGTGCCCGGGGGCGGTTCCAGCCGGCCGTCGCCGGTCACCGGGGGCGGCGCCTCGATCCCCTGTTCGAGGCCGGTCAGCCCCGCCGCGAGGAACATGGCAAGACCCAGATGGGGGTGGACGTCGGCGCCCGGGATGCGGAATTCCAGCCGCGCGCCCGGGTGGTCGCCCAGCACGGCACGGATGCCGGTCGAATAATTCTGCACGCTCCAGGTCGCGGTGCGCGGCGCCCAATTGCCGGGCGACAGGCGGCGCCAGGCATTGACCGTATGCAGCGGCAGGGCGGCGAGTTCCGGCAGCAGGGCCAGGGTGCCGCCGATGAAATGCCGCGCCGGCCCGGTCGGCTCGGTTGCCGAGGGGCCGCGGAACAATTCGCGTCCCGCGCTGTCGGTCAGGGACAGGTGGATATGGCCGGAGAGGCCGGGCGCGCCCAGGTCGGGCTGGGCCATGAAGCAGGCGGACAGCCCCTTCCGGCGGTAGAAGGCCTTGGTCGCGGCCTTGAAGAAGGCGGCATTGTCCGCCGCCGCCATCGGCCCGGTCGCGCCCAGGCTGGCTTCCAGGCAGCCCGCGCCCAGTTCCATGCCGAGGCCGACCAGGGGAATGTCGGCGCCGTCGAGGATCGCATGATGTTCCGCGATCAGGTCGGCATTGATCGCGGCGCTGATCGCATCCCAGCAGCGGTTGTCGGGGGCGAAGGGGACCATCGGGCCCCAGGCTTTGGCGCGGAGACTCTCTGCCGTCTCGCGGTAGAGCAGCCATTCGAATTCGAAGCCGGCCGTCACGGTCAGGCCGAGGGCCGCCGCCCGCTCGACCTGCGCCTGCAACAGGCGGCGCGGGCTGACCGCGGCCGAGGGTCCGGTGAAATCGGCAACCACCCAGGCGGCATGGGGTTCGAACGGATAGCCGCGCAGACTGGCGGGATCGGCCGCGATCGCCTCGCCCACGAAAGGCCCGGGGGTGAAGACGCTGTCGCCGACATCCCATTGGTAGAGGACGTCGCAGAAACCGGTGCCCTTGCCGATGGTGCGTTCGAGATCGGCCAGGCGGATGCGCCGCTCGCGCAGGCCGCCGTCCAGGTCCTGCAAGACCAGGTGCACGGTGGACGTGCCGCGCTCCGTCAGCAATGCCCGCAGATGCCCGATGTCGCCGTCGCTTGCCACGCCTGCCCCCTTGCTGCATTTGCACAAATATTATGCGCTGCACGCTTGCCGCTTAGAAATTGAACAGCATAAAGCGTGCCAACTGGGGACAAGGCCGGATTCCGGCCCTTTTCAGAATTTGATTGAAGCGAAACAGGGTGTCCGGGCAGGCAAAAACGCAGCGACGCTGCATTTTCGCAGCACAGGCAGCGCGGTCAGCTATAGCGTTCCTCGGTCCAGGGGTCGCCCTGGTTGTGGTAGCCGCGCACTTCCCAGAAGCCGGGCTTGTCGTCGGCGCGGAATTCGATCCGCTTCAGCCATTTGGCCGATTTCCAGAAGTAATACCGGGGCACGATCAGGCGCACCGGCCCGCCGTGCTCCCGCGTCAGCGGCCGGCCCTCCCAGGCATGGGCGATGACGACGTCGGGCGCGGCGAAATTCTCCAGGGTCACATTGGTGGTATAGCCGTCGTAGCCATGCAGGATGACATGGCGCACCGCCGGCTTCGGCTGCACGAGGGCGAGAAGATGCTGCGCCGAAACCCCGGTCCAGCGGTTGTCGTAGCGCGACCAGGCGGTGACGCAGTGAATGTCCGAGACATCGTCGACCTGGGGTTCGGCCAGAAAATCGGCAAAGGACCAGGACAGGGGATTGAGCACGGCGCCATCGACCACGAGACGCCAGACATCGGCCGGGACGCTGGGCTGCACGCCGAGATCGAGCACCGGCCAATCCTTGACCAGGCGCTGCCCGGGCGGCAGGCGCTGGCTGCGCGCGGCGGCCACGCCGGTCAGGAGACGGCCCTCGCGGGCCCATTTCTCCTTGGAACCGACCAGCTTCGCCTTGATCTGGCCGAGCAGGCCCGGCTTGTCGTCATCCGCCATCATGGTTCCCCGGCACAGGCGTTTACGATGGCCGCGGCCGGCCTCCTGTCAACGCAAAACAGGCAAAAACAAACCCCCGCAGGCTTGCGGCTGCGGGGGTTCGGAAACCGGGCGGGCGCCGGGCTTACTTCGGGGCGATGACCATGGTCATCTGACGCCCTTCCATCTTGGGCATCTGTTCGACCTTGGCGATTTCCTCGGTCTCGTCGCGCACGCGCAGCAGGACTTTCATACCGAGGTCCTGGTGCGCCAGTTCGCGGCCGCGGAAACGCAGCGTCACCTTCACCTTGTCGCCCTCTTCGAAGAACTTGCGGATCGAGCGCATCTTGACGTCATAGTCGTGCTGGTCGATACCGGGGCGCATCTTGATCTCCTTGATCTCGATGACCTTCTGGTTCTTGCGCGCTTCGGCGGCCTTCTTCTGGGCCTCGTATTTGTACTTGCCGTAGTCGAGCAGCTTGCACACCGGCGGATCGGCGTTGGGCGAAATCTCGACCAGGTCGACACCGGCGATATCGGCCAGATGCAGGGCCTCGGCGAAGGTCACGACACCGCGGTTCTCGCCGGTCTCGTCGATCAGGCGGACGCGGGGGACGGTGATCTGGTCATTGATGCGCGGACCGCCCTTGTCGGGCACGGCCTGGGGAAAAGGTGGGCGGGCTATGTAGAGTCTCCGTTCGCTACGCGGGGACCATCCATGCCATATGGGCCGTGCCGGCCCTATGCACCACAGTCCTTCCGCGTCTTGATGAGTTCTGTACCTGCGGCTTGCGCAGGTGCATGGCCAATAAATGACCCCAAATGCCCGATCTTGCAAGCCGGGAGTCGGAATTTCTGCCCCGCGCCCTCAGGGGGCCGGGTAGACGCGCTCGAAGGTGCGGGGATTGAAGAAAGCCTCGACCTGCTTGTCCTGCTCGTCGAAACCATAGATCTCGTAGCAGCCGTTGTAGACGACGAACTTGCGCACGGCCCAGCCCTTGGCCTTCAGTTCGCGCTGCAGTTCGACCCGCGGGCGCCATTGTTCCTTCGGCTCGCTGCAGGACACATTGCCGCTGGCCAGGGCCGTGCCGGCCTGGCCCGCCAGCAGAACGCCGGCCAGAACCCCAAGCGTCAATCGCGCCAAGGACATGATCGCTTCCCTTCGTTTTCCGGGCGGCAGGTGTATATGATTGTCATTCTCAACTCAAGCCCGCCTTCAGGTGATGGCCCAGCGCCGCAACAGGTTGTGATAGACGCCGGTCAGGGCCAGGAGATGGCCGTCCTCCGGCCCCGCCTTGGAGGTCAGGCCCTGGATCGCCTGGTCGAGATCGAACAGCAGGCCGCGCTGCCCCTCGTCGGCGACCAGGCTTTCGATCCAGAAGAAGGCGGCGAGGCGCTCGCCCCGGGTCACCGGGGTCACCCGGTGCAGGCTGGTCGAGGGGTAGAGAATCATGTCCCCGGCCTCGAGCTTCACCGCCTGAACGCCGAATTGCCCCTCGATCTCCAGTTCGCCGCCGTCGTAGCTGTCGGGATCGGACAGGAACAGGGTCGCCGAAAGATCGCTGCGCACCACCACGTCGGTGCCGGGCACGCGCATGATCGCACTGTCGACATGGGCGCCATAGGTGCCCTCGTCGGCATAGCGGTTGAATTTCGGCGGATAGATCCGGGCCGGCAAGGCCGCCGAGACGAACAGCGGATGATGGCCGAGCAGGCGCAGGATGTGATGCCCCAGGCGCCGGGCCAGGGGATCCGCCTCGTCGAGCTGCTGGTTGCGCTTGCGGTGGCGGGCCAGCGTGCCCGAGGTCAGCGCCCCGTCCTGCCACGCCGCGGCGGCGAGATCGCGGCGAAAGCCGGCGACCTCGTCCACCGTCAGGACCTTGTCGATGGCGATCAGCATGGGCACCGCCCCTGCCCCGGGCACCGTCCGAATTGTGTCATTTTCGCCACAATCCCTTGCTTTCTTAAATTTTGTCTCGTTCGAGCCGCCCCGGTTTCCGGGCGCCGGCCCGATATCGCGTTTGCGTCTCGTTCTTAATTGCTGTTTTAGGGCAAGGGCTTGCCGGCCGAAAGGGAAATTCCGCGGGCCGGCGGGGGCCGGCCGCCGCCGCCGGCGCAATCAGCAAAACAAATTGAGAGGAAGTCGCATTTTCATTAGCTTGCCCACCGAGACGCGCAAGGCCCGCAGCAGCGGGTTCCGTTGCCCGCCCGGCGGGGGAGCCGGCGGGCTGTCGAAACATTGCCGATGACAGGGTGCCCCGAGGCTGAGGGCGGGGGCCCTGAAGACGCCGGAACCGAACGGTTTCCGGCGACGGCATGGCTTTGCGCCTCGATAGGACCAACGCTGTTGAGGGACAGATGACCAACGCCACCCGTAACACCAGGAAGCCCGCAAGCCTGCGGCTCGAAACCGCACAGGCGCGCACCCCGAACCTGAAGGCCGGCCTTGCGCTCGGCGTCTCCGCCCTGATGTTCGCCCCTGCCCTGGCGCTCGGCCAGCAGGCGGCGACCCCGGCCGAAACCGAGACCGAAACCCTGCCGACGGTCGACGTCCAGGGCGAGCCGAACCCGAACGCGCAGCCGGGCGTGCCCTACAAGGCCCGCACCTCGGGCGACGAGCGCCTGGTCCGGCCGCTGGCGGAGACGCCGAAGACCATCGAGGTCATCACCAAGGAAGCGATCGCCGAATCGGGTTACACCGACCTCCGCGACATCCTGGACGCCCAGCCCGGCATCACCGTCGGCACCGGCGAGAACGGCAATGCCTTCGGCGACCGCTACATCATCCGCGGCCAGGAAGCCCGTTCCGACGTCTTCGTCGACGGCCTGCGCGACCCCGGCATGACCACGCGCGAGAGTTTCGCGATCGAACAGCTGGAAATCTCCAAGGGTCCGGATTCGACCTTCGCCGGCCGCGGTTCCGCCGGCGGCCAGATCAACGCGGTGACCAAGCAGGCGAACCCCGCCTTCAACTTCGCCACGATCTCGACCGCCTATGGCACCGACGACCACACCCGCGTGACCGTCGACGCCAACCAGACCTTCGGCGAAGGCTTCGCCATCCGCGCCAACGTCCTCTATGCCTATGAGGGCGTGCCCGACCGCGATCCGGCGGAACGCGAGCGTTACGGCCTGGCGCTGTCCGGCTTCCTCGCCTTCACCGACGATTTCGACATCACCGTCGACTATTACGGCCTGCGCGCCGACGAAAACCCGGACCTGGGCGGCCTGCTGGTTTCCAGCGGCAATGTCGTGCTGCCGCCGGCCTATGCCCAGGACGGCGACTTCCAGACTTCCGACGTCGACACGATGACGCTGCGGGCGCGTTACCGCTTCAACGAATCGCTGCGCCTGACCAACCTCACCCGCCACGGCACGTCGGACAACGACTATGCCGTCACCGGCATGGGCGCCAATGCCGCCACCCGTTACACGGCGGCGGGCACCCCCTTCCAGTCGCGCTCGCTCAGCTTCCACAACGGCTGGCAGGAAGTGGCCTATTTCGCCAACCAGACCAACCTGTTCTACGACACCAAGCTGGCCGGCCTGACCAACCAGTTCGTCGTCAGCATCGAATATACCGACCACTCGGTGATCAACGGCGTCTACACTTCGACCAATACCGGCGCGTTCAACTGCCGCAGCACCGCCGGTGCCGGCGCGCTGAACGCCCATTGCGCCAACAACCCGGACGGCAGCTATGTCGGCAACCTGAACTCGCTGCTCGGCCGCCGGGTCGACCGCAGCGGCTGGGACAGCGACTGGGGCGTGAAGACCATCGGCATCTCGCTGATGGACACGATCGACGTCACCGACGACCTGTCCGTCTTCCTCGGCGGCCGCGTCGACCGCTACGACTACAACCTGAAGACCCGCAACAACGGCACTGGTGCCGTTACCGATTACGGCAGCGTCGAGGACACGCTCTGGAACGGCTTCCTCGGTGTTACCTATGACGTTGCCCCCGGCGGCATCGTCTATGCGACGGTGGGCACCGCCGCAGACATCAACGGCGGCGAATCGGACGTCGGCACCAGCAGCGGCTACGGCGGCACGGTGACGTTCAACGGTTCGATCGGCGGCGCCAAGCCGGAACGTTCCACCGTCATCGAAATCGGCACCAAGTGGAACATTTTCGATGAAAAGCTGCTGCTGACCGCCGCGGCCTTCCAGGTCAGGAAGACCGACGTCATGGAAGGCGCCGACTACGCCTCGCTCGGCACCTTCAACACCGGCGAGAATGAAGTCCGCGGCGTCGAGCTCGGCCTGACCGGCGAGATCCTGCCGGGCCTCGAAGCCCAGGCCGGTATCGCCATCATGCGCTCGGAAGTCACCAAGTCGGCGACCGCCGCCAATGTCGGCTGGGGCCTGGCCAATTTCGCCGACGTCTCGGCCTCGGCCCAACTCCGCTACCATGTGACCGATGCCCTGGCCGTCGGCGGCGCGGTGAAATACGAGGGCGAGCGTTCGGTCGGCCAGCCGGATACGGCGGCGGTCAACGCCCGGGTCGTGCCGGATTACACCGTCTACGATCTCTTCGCGACCTATCGCATCAACCGGAACTTCAATGCCCGGCTGAATGTGAACAACCTGTTCGACGAGGATTACTACCTCGCCGCCTATCGCTCGGGCGCCTTCGTCTACAAGGGCGACGGCCGCCAGGTGACCCTGACGGTCGACTACGAGTTCTGATCCCCTCGGAACCTGCTTGAAGGCGGCGCCGGAAGCGATTCCGGCGCCGCCGCCGTCTTAGAAATACCAGATGCGGC
Organism: Zavarzinia compransoris; assembly: GCF_003173055.1. Taxonomy (NCBI): domain Bacteria; kingdom Pseudomonadati; phylum Pseudomonadota; class Alphaproteobacteria; order Rhodospirillales; family Zavarziniaceae; genus Zavarzinia; species Zavarzinia compransoris. The sequence continues at coordinate 440,792 of NZ_QGLF01000002.1, read as the reverse complement.
CGATGTTCTCGGGCACGCGGCCGGAGCGCATGGTCATCTGGTAGCGGAAATGGCTGAACAGGAAATTGGTCTCGAAGCCGAAGCCCTGGGGCGGCCAGGGATCGTAGATGCGGACCTGGAAGGCATCCTCGTTGCTCGCCTCCGGATCGCCCCAATAGCCGTTGATCAGGCGCACGTGATAGGAGACGTGCTGCCCCTGGTCATTCACGATGGCGCTGCCGACGATGACCGGCGCATGGGCCCGGATGAAGGTCGCCAGCGCCGGCCGCGACGACAGGTCGATCCGCCCCGCCTGCATGCCCATGGTCCGGTAGACGGCCGAGATATCGTCGAAGCGCAGCGCCCGGGGCTGGCTGTACCACGCCCGGTACTGCTCGGGCAGCGCGGTTTCCTCGGTATAGGCCCGGCGTTCCTTGCAGGCGCGGGCCGAGGCGGCGCAGGCGGCCCAGCAGGTCACCTGGCTGTCCTGCGGCAGGGCATACATGTTGAAGCTGGGCACGCGGTATTCGATGACGGCCATGATGGTCCCCGCTGCGAGAAGGCGCGGGCCACTCTAGCCCCTGCCCGCCGGCGTACTGCGACCGCCGTCACAGGGAAGGCAAGGAAAACGAAAAAGGGCCGCCGGATCGCGCCGGCGGCCCCTTTCGCCCGAGCTTGCGCCCGGTCAGTTGCGGGCCTTGTCGACCAGCTTGTTCTTCGCGATCCAGGGCATCATGGCGCGCAGCTTCTCGCCCACGTCCTCGATCGGGTGCTGGGCCTGGATCGAACGGGTGGCCTTGAAGGACGGGGTGCCGGCCTGGTTTTCCAGCATCCAGTCGCGGGTGAAGCGGCCCGACTGGATATCGTCCAGCACGCGCTTCATTTCCTTCTTGGTCTCGTCGGTCACGATGCGCGGGCCGGTGACATAGTCGCCATATTCCGCGGTGTTCGAGATCGAATAGCGCATGTTGGCGATGCCGCCTTCGTAGATCAGGTCGACGATCAGCTTCACTTCATGCAGGCATTCGAAATAGGCCATTTCCGGGGCATAGCCGGCTTCGACCAGGGTCTCGAACCCGGCCTTGATCAGGGCGGTGAGGCCGCCGCAGAGCACGGCCTGCTCGCCGAAGAGGTCGGTCTCGCATTCTTCCTTGAAGCTGGTCTCGATGATGCCCGAACGGCCACCGCCGACGGCGGAGGCATAGGACAGGGCGATCTCGAGCGCATTGCCCGAGGCGTTCTGGTGCACGGCGACCAGGCAGGGCACGCCGCCGCCCTTGACGAATTCCGAGCGCACGGTGTGGCCGGGGCCCTTCGGCGCGATCATGAAGACGTCGAGGTCGGGACGGGCCTCGATCAGCTTGAAGTGGATGTTGAGGCCATGGGCGAAGACCAGCGCCGCGCCCTGGCGGAGATTGGCTTCGAGATCGTCCTTGTAGAGCTTCGCCTGCAGTTCGTCGGGGGTGAGGATCATCACCACGTCGGCCCAGGCCGCACCTTCCGCCGGGGTATAGACCTTCAGGCCCTCGCCCTCCGCCTTCCTGGCGGTGGCCGAGCCGGCGCGCAGCGCCACGGCGATATCCTTCACGCCCGAGTCGCGGAGGTTCAGGGCATGGGCATGGCCCTGGCTGCCGTAGCCGACGATCAGGACCTTCTTGCCCTTGATCAGGTTAACGTCGGCATCGCGATCGTAATAGACGCGCATGGGTCTGGTCCTTGTTCTTGTCTTGAGTATCAGAGGGCGCCGGTGCCGCGCTGGATCGCGACGACGCCGGTGCGGGACAGCTCGGCAAGCCCGAGCCCCCGCATGAGTTCGATGAAGGCATCGATCTTCGAAGTGTTACCGGTCAGTTCGAAGACGAAGGACTGGGGCGTGCTGTCCAGCACGCGGGCACGGAAGGCATCGGCGAGGCGCAGCGCCTCGACCCGCTTCTCGCCGGTCGAGACCACCTTGATCAGGGCCAGTTCGCGTTCCAGCGACGGGCCCTCGATGGTGAGGTCGGACACCTTGTGCACCGGCACCAGGCGGTCGAGCTGGGCCTTGATCTGCTCGATCACCATTTCGGTGCCCGAGGTGACCACGGTGATGCGCGACAGATTGCGGGAATCCTCGACCTTGGCCACGGTCAGGCTGTCGATATTATAGCCCCGGCCGGAAAAAAGGCCGATGACGCGGGCAAGCACGCCCGCCTCGTTGTCGACCAGAACGGCAATGGTATGGCTGCGGATCGGTTCCACTTCGCCCTCGTTGTCCCCGGTTGGCGGGGCTTATAGCTCGAAAATCGTCGGTTGGGAAATTTTTGCGCCGCGCGTCGCCCCCCGGCGGAAGGCCGGGGCGCGCGGCGTCAAGGGGCGCTTATACCAGCGCCATACCCTCGGCCGAGATGTCGCGGTGGGTGTCGTCCTCGGGGCCGAGGATCATCTCGTTGTGGGCCGCGCCCGAGGGCACCATGGGGAAGCAGTTCTCCTTCTGGTCGACCCGGCAATCGACGATCACCGGGCGCTTGACCGCGACCATTTCCTTGATCGTGTCGTCCAGTTCGTCGGGCTTGTGGCAGCGGAGCCCGACGGCGCCGAAGGCTTCCGCCAGCTTCACGAAGTCCGGCAGAGCATGCATGTAGCTCTCGGAATAGCGGTTGCCGTGCAGCAGTTCCTGCCACTGGCGCACCATGCCCATGTACTGGTTGTTCAGGATGAAGATCTTCACCGGCAGCCGGTACTGGATGGCGGTCGAGACTTCCTGGATGTTCATCATGATCGAGGCTTCGCCCGCGACATCGACGACCAGGGCGTCCGGATGCGCCATCTGCACGCCGATCGCCGCCGGCAGGCCGTAGCCCATGGTGCCGAGCCCGCCCGAGGTGAGCCAGCGGTTCGGCTCCTCGAAGCCGATGAACTGGGCCGCCCACATCTGATGCTGGCCCACTTCCGTGGTGATATAGGTGTTCGGCCCCTTGGTCAGGGCATGCAGGCGCTGGATCGCATATTGCGGCTTGATGATGTCGTTCGACGGCTTGTAGCGCAGGCAGTCGCGGGCGCGCCAGTCGTCGATCTGCTTCCACCAGGCTTCCAGCGCGGTGCGGTTGGGGCGCAGCTGCTTCGACTTCCAGACCTTGATCATGTCTTCGAGGACATGGCCGCAGTCGCCGATGATCGGCAGGTCCACGCGCACGTTCTTGTTGATCGACGAGGGATCGATGTCGATGTGGATCTTCTTCGAGTTCGGCGAGAAGGCGTTCACGCGGCCGGTGATGCGATCGTCGAAACGGGCGCCGACGCAGATCATCAGGTCACAGTCGTGCATCGTGTGGTTCGCCTCGTAGGTGCCGTGCATGCCGAGCATGCCCAGCCACTGCTTGTCCGAGGCGGGATAGGCGCCGAGGCCCATCAGGGTCGAGGTGATGGGGAACCCGGTCAGGCGCACCAGTTCGCGCAGCAATTGCGACGCCTGGGGCCCCGAATTGATGACGCCGCCGCCGGTATAGAACACCGGCTTTTCCGCCGCCGCGATCATGTCGACCGCCTGGCGGATCTTGGCGAGGTCGCCCTTCAGCTGCGGGCGATAGGACTTGTGCTGGACATTGGCCGGCGGGGTATAGACGCCCGTGGTCAGCTGGATGTCCTTCGGCAGGTCGACGACGACCGGGCCCGGGCGGCCGCTGCGCGCGACATAGAAGGCTTCGTGCAGGACCCGGGCCAGGTCCTTGATGTCCTTGACCAGCCAGTTGTGCTTGGTGCAGGGGCGGGTGATGCCGACCGTATCCGCCTCCTGGAAGGCGTCGTTGCCGATCAGGTGGGTGGGCACCTGGCCGGTGATGCAGACCAGCGGGATCGAATCCATCAGCGCGTCGGTCAGGCCGGTCACCGCATTGGTGGCGCCGGGGCCGGAGGTCACCAGCAGCACGCCGACCTTGCCGGTCGAGCGGGCATAGCCTTCCGCCGCATGGGCGGCGCCGCCTTCCTGGCGGACCAGGACGTGCTTGATATCTTCCTGCTGGTAGAGCGCGTCGTAGATCGGCAGCACGGCACCGCCCGGATAGCCGAAAATCGTGTCTACGCCCTGATCGACCAGGGCCTTGAGAACGATCTCAGCACCAGTCATCACATTCTGCGCCATGACACTTGCACCTTCTTCTCGGCGGGGCGACGCCCCCTTGGGCGGCCCATAAACGGCAAAACCGCGCGGGAACGCGCGGAGCCGGCAACCTAATCGTTCAAGATTGCGTCGTCAACCCCGGTTCCCGAATTTTCCGTTCGATTTCACCGATAATTCTTTCCGTTTCTTGCGCGCCGCCCAACCAATCCCAATCCGCCATGCGCCCGCGCGCCCAGGTCATCTGCCGCTTGGCATATTGCCGGGTCTCGATCTCGGCCCGCTCGATCGCGGCGGCGAGCGGGATCTCGCCGGCGGCATGGGCGGCGAAGGGCCGCAGCCCGATCGCCTTGGCCGCCGGGGCCAGGGCATCGAGGCCGAGGGCGGCGACCGCCCGCGCCTCCTCTATAGCACCTTCCGCCGCCATCTGTTCAAGGCGAAGTCGGATCCGTTGCAGCAGCAGGGGCCGGGGCGGTGCCACCACATAGCGGGCGACGAGGCCGATGTCCGGCGCGTCCCCCGCCGTTGCCGCCTGCCAGGAGGACAACGGCCGCCCGGTGCCGGCATGAATTTCGAGGCCGCGCAGGATGCGCTGGGAATCGCCGGGCTTGAGACGCGCAGCCAGCGCCGGGTCGATGCCGGCCAGCCGCGCATGCAGGGCCGGCGCCCCCAGGGCCGCGAGTTCCGCCGCCAGCCCCTGGCGGACCGCGGGATCGACCGCGGGCAGGTCCGACAGGCCCTCGGTCAGGGCATGGAAATAAAGCCCGGTGCCGCCGACGACGACCGCCAGCCGGCCCGCCTCATGGGCGGCGGCAATTTCCGCCCGCGCCATCGAGGCCCAGCGCGCGGCGGAACAGACCTCGTCCGGCGCCAGCACGCCGTAGAGCCGGTGGGGCGCCGCGGCTTCCGCCGCCGCATCGGGGCGCGCGGTCAGGATGCGCAGCCGGCCATAGACCTGCATCGAATCCGCATTGATCACCACGCCGCCGAAATGCCGGGCCAGCGCCAGGGCAAGACCCGACTTGCCGCTTGCGGTCGGGCCGGCGATCAGTACGGTGGCGCGCAACGGTGAACTCCTGATTGATGCGATCCCGATGAACCACGTCCTGACCGTGATCGGCAACCCTGCACAGGGCCCGATCGATGACGCCGCCCTTGCCGATCTCGCCCTCGCCCTGCAACAGGCGGGCGCCGCGGTCGGAGAAGCCGACTGGCTGGCCCCGGGCGAGGCGGCGGACCTGCCCTTCGACGGCATCGCGCCGCTTGCAGCCGAGGCGATCGCCGATATCGCCCTGAGCGGCCTTGCCGTCGACCGCCTGGCGCAGGCGGTGGCGGGGCGGGCCCGGCAACTCCTGATCGCCGATATGGATTCGACCATGATCACGGTCGAATGCATCGACGAACTGGCGGATTTCGCCGGGCTGAAGGCGGAAATCGCCGCCGTCACCGAACGCGCCATGCGCGGCGAGCTGGATTTCGAGACCGCGCTCCGCGAGCGCGTCGCCCGCCTCAAGGGCCTGTCCGAAGGCGTGCTGCAAACCTGTTTCGACGAACGGGTGCGCTTCACCCCCGGCGCCCGCGCCCTGGTGCAGACCATGGCCGCGAACGGCGCCCATTGCGCCCTGGTCTCGGGCGGCTTCACCTTCTTCACGGCGCGCGTGGCGGCCCATCTCGGCTTTCACGAGAACCGCGCCAATATCCTGCATGTCGCCGGCGGGGCGCTGACCGGCACGGTGGCGGAACCGATCGTCGGCGCCAGCGCCAAGCTCGAGTCGCTGCGCGCCCTCTCCGCCCGCCTCGGCCTGCGGCCGGAGCAGAGCCTGGCGGTGGGCGACGGCGCCAACGACCTGCCGATGATCGAAGCCGCCGGCCTCGGCGTCGCCTTCCACGCCAAGCCCAAAGTGGCCGCCGCGGCGCGGGCCCGGGTCAATGTCGGCGACCTCACCGCCCTGCTTTATTTCCAGGGCTACCGCAAGGCCGACTTCATCGCCTGAATCGACCTCTCCCGGCCGGCAGGCCGGGAGAGGCAAGGCCTTCAGAGCGCGGTATCGAATTCCGCGTCGGTCTTCCCGGTGATTTCCTCGAGGGAGACGCCGTCTGCGAGTTCGATGAGGGTGAGGCCGGAGCCGCCGGTCTTGTCGACCTTGAAGACGCCGAGATCGGTGATGACGAGATCGACCACCCTGGTGCCGGTGAGGGGCAGGTCGCAAGCCTTGAGCAGCTTGGACTTGCCGCCGGCGACATGTTCCATGACGACGACGACTTTCTTGACCCCGGCGACGAGATCCATGGCGCCGCCCATGCCCTTGACCATCTTGCCCGGGATCATCCAGTTGGCGAGATCGCCGTTGGCGGCGACCTGCATGGCGCCGAGGACGGAGAGGTCGATATGGCCGCCGCGGATCATGCCGAAACTGTCGGAGGAGGAGAAGAAGCTGCTGTCGGGCAGTTCGGTGATGGTCTGCTTGCCGGCATTGATCAGGTCGGGGTCTTCCTCGCCCTCATAGGGGAAGGGCCCCATGCCGAGCATGCCGTTCTCGGACTGCAGGGTGACATGGACGCCGTCGGGGATGTAGTTGGCGACGAGGGTCGGGATGCCGATGCCGAGGTTGACGTAGAAACCGTCCTGCAGTTCCTTGGCCGCGCGGGCGGCCATCTGTTCGCGGGTCCAGGCCATGGCGGGGCTCCTCAGGCTTTCTTGCGGGTGGTGCGCTGTTCGATGCGCTTTTCGTATTGGGCGCCCTGGATGATGCGCTGGACGAAGATGCCGGGGGTATGGATGTGGTCGGGGTCGATGGTGCCGGGGGCGACCAGATGCTCGACCTCGGCGACGGTGACCTTGCCGGCGGTGGCCATCATGGGGTTGAAGTTTCGGGCGGTCTTCCGATAGACGAGGTTGCCGGCGGTATCGCCGGTATGGGCCTTGACGATGGAAAGATCGGCGACGAGGCCGGTTTCCATGACATAGGTCTCGCCGTTGAACTGGCGGAGTTCCTTGCCCTCGGCGACCAGGGTGCCGACGCCGGTCTTGGTGAAGAAGGCGGGGATGCCGGCACCGCCGGCGCGGATGCGCTCGGCGAGGGTGCCCTGGGGGTTGAATTCGAGCTGGAGTTCGCCGGAGAGATACTGCTGGGCGAAGAGCTTGTTCTCGCCGACATAGGAGGAGACCATCTTGGCGATGGCCTTGGTCTCGAGGAGGACGCCGAGGCCGAAGCCGTCGACGCCGGCATTGTTGGAGATGACGGTGAGGCCCTTGACGCCCGAGAGCCTGATGCCCTCGATCAGGGTCTCGGGAATGCCGCAGAGGCCGAAGCCCCCGGCCATGATCACCATGTCGTCGCGCAACAGCCCCGCCAGGGCCGTTACCGCGTCGGGGTAGACCTTCTTGCTCATTCTATTCGGTTCCCGTTCATCCGCCTGACGTAGGGGATTCCATCCCCCCACAGAATGCGCTGCAAAGGAAATTCGCGCAACGCGGCGAAGGTCATTGCCCCATCGGGTAATTGAGTATTGCGAAACAGCGCCAGTTGTGCTGCCTGATGGCTCGTTCTCGAGGGGGCGCTGCCCTCTCCTTTCATGGTCCTGGAGATCCCCACGATGGCTAAAACCCCCGTCCGCGTAGCGGTGACCGGCGCCGCCGGCCAGATCGCCTATTCCCTGCTGTTCCGCATCGCCAACGGCGACCTGCTGGGCAAGGACACCCCGGTCATCCTCCAGCTTCTGGACCTGCCGCAGGCGCTGAACGCCGTGAACGGCGTCGTCATGGAAATCGACGACTGCGCCTTCCCGCTGCTGGCCGGCGTCGTCATCACCGACGATCCGGAAGTGGCTTTCAAGGATGCCGACATCGCCATCCTGGTCGGCGCCCGCCCGCGTTCGAAGGGCATGGAGCGCGCCGACCTGCTGGCCGCCAATGCCGCCATCTTCAAGGTCCAGGGTGCGGCCCTGAACAAGGCGGCTTCGCGCGACGTCAAGGTCCTGGTGGTCGGCAACCCGGCCAATACCAATGCCTATATCGCCATGAAGTCGGCCCCCGACCTGCCGGCCAAGAATTTCACCGCCATGCTGCGCCTGGACCACAACCGCGCCCTGTCGCAGCTCGCGGCCAAGGCCGGCGTCGCCGTCTCGTCGCTGGAAAAGCTGGCGGTCTGGGGCAACCATTCCCCGACCATGTATGCCGACTATCGCGCCACCACCGCGAACGGCGAGTCGATCAAGGCGAAGATCAACGACGAAGCCTGGAACCGCGACACCTTCCTGCCGACCGTCGGCAAGCGCGGCGCCGCCATCATCGAAGCCCGCGGCCTGTCCTCCGCCGCCTCGGCGGCGAACGCCGCCATCGATCACGTCCGCGACTGGGTGCTCGGCACCAACGGCGGCTGGGTCTCCATGGGCGTGCCGTCGGACGGTTCCTATGGCGTGCCGGAAGGCATCATCTTCGGCGTGCCGGCGACCTGCGAGAACGGCGAATACACGGTCGTGAAGGGCATCGAGCTGGATGAATTCTCGAAGGAACGCTTCAAGATCACCCTCGACGAACTGCTCTCGGAAGCCGAAGGCGTCGCCGACCTGCTGAAGTAAGCAGCGATTTTCAAGGGCCGGAGCGAACCTCCGGCCCTTGTTGTATCTGGCCCCCCGACCTGCGTACCATGGGCGGGAGACAGGAGTGGCGCCATGGCCCAGGTGGAAAAGCTGACCATTGCCCTGACCCCGGAAATGGCGGGATCGGTCCGGCAGGCGGTGCGATCCGGCGAATATGCCTCGACCAGCGAGGTGATCCGCGAAGCCGTTCGCGAATGGCAGGAACGGCGGGCGTTGCCCGGCCTTACCGTCGAGGAACTGCGCGCCCTCGCGGAAGAGGGCCGGGACAGCGGACCGAACACCCTGGGCACCATGGCCGACATCAAGGCAGAAGCCCGTCGCCGCGCCGCCGAGCGGATAAAGGGTGCGTAAAGTCACCCTCCGCCAGCGTGCGGCGGAAGACCTGATCGACATCTGGACCTATATCGCCACGGATAAACCGGAGGCCGCAGACCGCCTGCTCGATGCGCTCGAACGGCGATGGGCGCAATTGACCCGGCACCCGAGGCTGGGCGTCGCGCGGGACGATATAATGCCCGGCCTGCGCCACCTGGTGACCGGCGCCTATATCACCCTCTACCTTGTCGACGACGGCCATATCGACATTCTGCGCGTGCTGCACGGACGGCGCCGGATCGATGCCCGCACCGTCCGCTCCTGAAAGGACCCCGCCATGAGCAAGATCGTCGTCATCACCGGGGCGGGCTCCGGCATCGGCCGGGCGGCCGCGCTGGCCTTCGCCGCCCGGGGCGACCGGGTGGTGCTGGCCGGGCGACGGGCCGAGGCGCTGGAGGAGACCCGGGCCCTGCTGGCCGATCCCGCCCTTGGCCTGGCGGTGCCCGCCGATGTGACCGACGCGGCGGCGGTCGCCGGCCTGTTCGAGGCGGCGGTGCGGGCTTTCGGGCGGGTCGACGTTCTCTTCAACAATGCCGGCGCCTTCGGGGCGGGCGGCAGCGTCGATCTGATCGATCCCGCCGCCTGGCGCCATCTGGTCGAGGTGAACCTGACCGGTTCCTTCCTTGCCGCCGCCGAAGCCTTCCGGCGCATGAAGGCGCAAGACCCCCAGGGCGGGCGCATCATCAACAACGGCTCGATCTCGGCCCATCATCCAAGGCCCTTTTCCGCCGCCTATACGGCGACGAAACATGCGATCACCGGCCTGACCAAATCGATCTCCCTCGACGGGCGCCCCTTCGGCATCACCTGCGGCCAGATCGACATCGGCAATGCCGCGACCGGCATGACCGGGCAGATGGCGGTGGGCATGCCCCAGGCCGACGGCACCATCAGGCCGGAACCCCTGATGGATGTCGCCCGGGCGGCGGAAGCCGTGGTCTTCATGGCCCATCAGCCGCCGGAGGCCGATATTTCCTTCCTGACCATCGCCGCCGCCGCCATGCCTTTCGTCGGGCGCGGCTGAGGGATCAGACCGGCTGGGCGTCGAAACTGTCGGCGCTCGCCATCTTCCAGCTGTCGGCATAGAAGCTGGAACTGACCCCGCCCTCGATCAGGGCGCCGGGGCGAAGCGCGTAATGGATCTGAGAGAACAGGCGGATCTCGGTCGCATTGACCCGCTTGGCCAGATGGTGCGGCCCGAGTTTCGAGGGATGGTCGAGGCCGGCCGCCGCCAGCATTTCGGCCAGGGCCTTCATCGTGTTGCGGTGGAAGCTGAACACCCGTTCCGCCTTGTCCGGCACCACAAGGGCTTTCTGGCGCAAGGGGTCCTGGGTGGCGACGCCGGTCGGGCAGCGGTTGGTGTGGCAGGATTGGGACTGGATGCAGCCGATCGCGAACATGAAGCCGCGCGCCGCATTCGCCCAGTCGGCGCCGAGGGCGAGCAGGCTGGCGATATCGAAGGCGGAAACGACGCGGCCCGCGGCGCCGATGCGGATCTTGTCGCGAAGGCCCGCGCCGATCAGCGTATTGTGCACGAACAGCAGGCCCTCGCGCAGCGGCACGCCCAGGTGATCGGTGAATTCGACCGGGGCCGCCCCGGTGCCGCCCTCCTTGCCGTCGACGACGATGAAGTCGGGCAGGATCCCGGTCTCCAGCATGGCCTTGACCATCCCCATGAATTCCCAGGGGTGGCCGACGCAGAGCTTGAAGCCGACCGGCTTGCCGCCCGAAAGGTCGCGCAGCCGCTCGATGAAGCGCATCAGTTCGATCGGGGTCGAGAAGGCCGAATGGCGGGCGGGCGAAACGCAGTCGCGGCCCATGGGCACGCCCCGGGTGGCGGCGATCTCGGCGCTGATCTTATGGGCGGGCAGGATGCCGCCGTGGCCGGGCTTCGCCCCCTGGCTCAGCTTGATCTCGATCATCTTCACCTGGTCGCCGGCGGCCTGGGCGGCGAATTTTTCCGGATCGAACAGGCCGTCGTCGGTGCGGCAGCCGAAATAGCCGCTGCCCAGTTCCCAGATCAGGTCGCCGCCGCCTTCCCGGTGATAGGGGCTGATGCTGCCCTCGCCCGTGTCATGGGCGAAACGGCCCTTGGCCGCCCCCTTGTTCAGGGCGCGGATGGCATTGGCGGACAGCGAGCCGAAGCTCATGGCGGAAATATTGAAGATCGAGGCCGAATAGGGCTTCCGGCACTGGGGCCCGCCGATCGCGACGCGAAAGCCGGCGGGATCGGCGGCCGCGGCCGGCAGCGCCGAATGGCTGATGAATTCATAACCGGCGCCATAGACGTCGACCAGGGTACCGAAGGCCTTCTCCCCGCCCTCGTTCTTCGCCCGGGCATAGACGAGGCTGCGCTGCGCCCGCGAGAAGGGCACCTTATCGTCATCGTCCTCGAGCAGATACTGGCGGATCTCGGGCCGGATCGCCTCCGCCATATAGCGGACATGGCCGATCACCGGGTAATTGCGCCGCACCGCATGGCGTTCCTGGCGGAGATCGTGCAGGCCGAGCAGGGACAGGCCCGCGGCGATCACCACCACCGGCCACAGCCCGGGCGCCACGCCCAGGAAGGGCAGCGGCAGGACGGCGAGGGCGATACAGGCCGCAAACACGCCATAGCGGCCTAAGGTCTTGACCTGCATGCTTATTCTTCCTCGAATCCCCGGCCGTATGGGATCACAACGGCCACCGGATGAAAAGCGCCGCCGATCGCGCCGCGCCCGGATCATGCCCGCCGCCCGGGGCGGCATGATGACAATAACGGTCCCCCCGGACAGGCCCCAACCCTTTGATCCTGCGCTTGCCGGCATGGCGAAGCGGTTTCCGTTTCGCCTGGAAATACTCTAGAATCGGCGCCATGAAGCTGGTCATCGCCATCATCAAACCCTTCAAGCTGGAACCGGTGCGCGCCGGCCTGGACGCCATCGGCATACATGGCATGACGGTCGCCGAATGCATCGGCTTCGGCCGCTCGCACGGGCATACGGAAATCTACCGCTCGGCCGAGTACCAGATCGCCTTCGTGCCGAAACTGCGCCTCGACATCGCCGTCGACGACGACAAGCTGCAGGAAACCCTGGAAGTCATCGAGCGCACCGCCCGCACCGGCAAGCTCGGCGACGGCAAGCTCTTCGTCGCCGAACTGGACGACGCCTGGCGCATCCGCACCGGCGAGCGCGGCCCGGAAGCCGTCTGATTCGCCCGGATTGGGGGGCGGTTGTTCCCGGGCGGCGGGACGTGTAGCCTCCGGGTTGTTGATTCGTTCCCGCAGTTCCCGTGAAAGGTCCGCCTCCCTGTGAAAGCTCACATGGCCCAGACCGCCGGCACCCCCTCGAACCGGCCGACCCGCCTGCTGCCCGCCGGCATCGCCCGGGCGCTCCGGGCCCGCGTGGTCGAGATTGCCGGTGTCGGTTTCTTCGCGGCCGCGACCGGGCTGGCGCTGGCGCTCGTCTCCTATACGCCGGGCGACCCCAGCCTGAATGTCGAAACCGATGCCGCGGTGCGCAATCTCCTGGGCCTGCCCGGCGCCCTGGTCGCCGACCTGCTGATCCAATGGCTGGGCATCGCCGCCGGCCTGCTGCCGCTGCTGATCGGCGCCTGGGGCTGGCGCCTGTTCTCCCACCGGGGGCTGCGGCTGTGGTGGCTGAACCTGCTGCTGGCCGTGATCGGCCTCGGCCTCGGCGCCGGGGCGGTGGACGGGCTGACGGCGCCGGCCGACTGGCCGCTGCGCAGCGGGCTGGGCGGGCTGGTCGGCAGCATCGTCGCCCCGGGGACCGAGCGGCTGCTGGCCGCCCTCGGCCTTTCGCTGTCGGGCGGCGGCCTTGCCTTCGTCCTGCTTCTGGTCACCTTGATGGTGCTGATCTCGGCCATGGGCCTCAGCCTTGGCGAATGGCGGGCGCTCGGCCGCGGGGTCGGCGCCGCCAGCCGCATCGGCAGCGGCGGCGCCCGCGTCGTGATCGACCGGGCCGGCCGGCTGTGGGCGCGGCGCAGTGCCGTGCCGGATCTTCGCCTGCGCCGCGGCGATGCGGATGCGGACGGCGTGACCGAACCGCCCCGCCGCGCCCCCGCGCCCCGCCGCGAACGGGTCGAACCGAAATTCGCCGCCCCCGATGCCGAGGGGCCGGTCAAAACCGCCCCCGTCGAGCGCCCGCGCGAAGCGGTGGTGGCGGAACCCCCGCCGCCGGCGGACGGCCGCCGCCTGGTCGAGGCGGCGAAACCGGCGAAACCGGGCAAGCGCGTGGTCGAGGAAAGCCAGGCCGCCCTCGATCTCGGCGGCGCGGAGGACCAATATCAACTGCCGCCCCTGTCGCTGCTGAAGGCCGCCCCCCGGCGCGAGGCCGAATCGGTGGACGAGGAGGCGCTGGAAGCCAATGCCCGCCTGCTCGAATCCGTGCTCGAGGATTTCGGCGTGCGCGGCCATATCGTGAAGGTGCGCCCCGGCCCGGTGGTCACGCTTTACGAACTGGAACCGGCACCGGGCACCAAATCCGCCCGGGTGATCGGCCTTGCCGACGATATCGCCCGCTCGATGAGCGCGATTTCGGCCCGCGTCTCGGTGGTGCCGGGGCGGAACGCCATCGGCATCGAACTGCCCAACGCCAAGCGCGAGACCGTCTGGCTGACCGAGATCCTGTCGTCCCAGGAATACGAGAAGACCGCCTCCGCCCTGACCCTGGCGCTCGGCAAGGATATCGGCGGCGCGCCCATCGTCGCCGACCTGGCCCGCATGCCCCACCTGCTGGTCGCCGGCACCACCGGCTCGGGCAAGTCGGTCGCGGTCAATACCATGATCCTGTCCCTGCTCTACCGGCTGCCGCCGGACCAGTGCAAGCTGATCATGGTCGATCCGAAGATGCTGGAACTCTCGGTCTACGAGGGGATTCCCCACCTGCTCGCCCCCGTGGTCACGGAGCCCGGCAAGGCGGTGGTCGCGCTGAAATGGGCGGTGCGCGAGATGGAGGACCGCTATCGCAAGATGTCGCGCCTCGGTGTCCGCAACATCGCCGGCTACAACGCCCGCATCGCCGAGGCCAAGGTCAAGGGCGAGGAATTGAAGCGCACGGTGCAGACCGGCTTCGAAGCGGCCACCGGCAAGCCGATCTTCGAGGAACAGGCGATCGCGCTGGAGCCCCTGCCCTTCATCGTCATCATCGTCGATGAATTCGCCGACCTGATGATGGTCGCCGGCAAGGATATCGAAGGCGCGATCCAGCGCCTGGCCCAGATGGCGCGGGCCGCCGGCATGCACCTGATCCTGGCGACGCAGCGGCCCTCGGTCGACGTCATCACCGGCACGATCAAAGCCAATTTCCCGACCCGGATTTCCTTCCAGGTCACCTCGAAGATCGACAGCCGCACCATTCTCGGCGAACAGGGCGCGGAACAGCTGCTCGGCCAGGGCGACATGCTCTATATGGCCGGCGGCGGCCGCATCACCCGCGTCCACGGCCCCTTCTGCTCGGACCAGGAGGTGGAGGACGTGATCGCCTTCCTGAAGGCCCAGGGCGAGCCGAACTATGTCGACGCCGTCACCGAGGAACCGGAAGGCATGGAGGCGCTGGAGGATGGCGGCGCCGGCGGCGGCACCGGCGACGACCTTTACGACCGCGCGGTCGCGGTCGTCGCGCGCGAGGGCAAGGCTTCCACCAGCTTCATCCAGCGCCATTTGCAGATCGGCTACAACCGCGCCGCCCGCATCATCGAACAGATGGAAGCCGCCGGCATCGTCGGCAAGCCGAACCATGTCGGCAAGCGCGAGGTGCTGATCAACGAGGCCGGCGAGCGGGTGCTGTAACCCCGCGCGCCGGCCTTTCTGATCGGGTATTCCGGCCGGTCAGGCGATCGCCTGATCGTCGAAGGCGAGGATGCGGGCACCGCCGCTGGCGAAATTCGCCAGGTCGCCGGCGGTGGCCTGGCCCTCGGCCGAGCCCATGGAGGCCTGAAGCGTGGCCATGTCGGCGAAATCCAGGCGCGCGACCAGATGCGCCGCCTCGCCGGCCAGCGCCGCCACCGGGCCCGTGCTGAGGGTGACACCCTTCAGGTTCGGGATCTTCGCCGCCAGCGGCACATGGATACGGTGGTAATAGTCGTCGAAATGAGCCGGGTCCTTGGGGACGCCGTAGATGACCAGAACGGATGCCATGGGTTTCCCTCCGCTTATGATGTGATGGGCGCCGGCAGTTTAAGGGTACGGCGCGACCGCCCCTATTGCCCGAAGGGATGAGCCGCCGGGCCCCTTCACCCCAGGCCCCTTTACCATAGGGAGCGGCGGCGCAAGGCCCGCCCCCCGGAAAGGCGGGGGCAAAGAAAAACCCCGCCGGGCAAGGGCGGGGTCGATCTGTCCGGAAGGGACGGGCCCGAAAGGACGGGCCGGAAGAGACAGGGACTTCAGTCCTCGCTGTCGTCCTCTTCGAAGCCGTCGTCCTCGTATTCGAGTTCGGCGATGAGGAGGACGGCCGAATCGCCCTGATCGTCCTCGATCACGTCGATGGCGCCGATTTCATAGACGTCGACTTCATCTTCGTCGAACGGCATGGCGAGGCGCAGTTCGGTATCGCCGTCGATCTTCGACAGTTCGGCAATCAGTTCGGAGACTTTCATCGCCCTGAGTCCTTATGGGTGAGAGATACGCGTATTGCCGCGACCATAGACGAGCTTTATTGCAAGTCGAGGAATTTATCTCAGGCCGCCACCGCCTTCACGATGGCATCCAGCGCCGCCTCGGCCTTGTCGCCGTCCGGGCCGCCGGCCTGGGCCATGTCGGGCCGGCCGCCGCCGCCCTTGCCGCCCACGGCCTCGACCCCGATGCGGATGAGATCGACCGCGCTGTGCCTTGCCACCAGGTCTTCGGTCACGCCGACGACCAGGGCCGCCTTGCCGTCGTTGACCGTGACGAAGGCGATGATGCCCGAGCCGATCTGCTTCTTGGTCTCGTCGACGAGGCCGCGCAGGTCCTTGGGGTTCACGCCGTCCAGCTTCTTCGCGATCACCTTGACGCCGTTGACCTCGGTCGCGGTCAGGCCGCCGCCCGAGCCGCCGCCGGTGGCGAGCTGCTTCTTCGCCTCGGCCAGTTCGCGCTCCAGGCGCTTGCGGTCTTCGAGCAGGACCGCCACCCGTTCCGGCAGTTCGGCGGGGGAAGCCTTGACCGCCGCCGCCGCCTTCTTCAGCAGCGCTTCCTCGTCGCGGAGGTGCTTCAGGGCCGCCGCCCCCGTCAGCGCCTCGATCCGGCGCACGCCGGCCGAGACCGCCGATTCAGCGACGATCTTGAAGACCGCGATGTCGCCGGTGCGGAAAACATGGGTGCCGCCGCATAATTCGGTCGAATAGGCATGGTCGAGATCGGCCCCGCCCATGGAAACGACCCGGACCTCGTCGCCGTATTTCTCGCCGAAGAGGGCCAGCGCCCCGGCCTTGATCGCCTCGTCCGGGGTCATCAGGCGGGTGGTGACGCCGCCGTTGCCGCGGATCGCCGCGTTGACGCCGTTCTCGACCGCCTCGATCTCCTCGTCCGACAGGGCCTTGGGGTGGCTGATGTCGAAGCGCAGGCGCTCCTCCGCGACCAGCGAGCCCTTCTGGGTGACATGGGCGCCCAGCACGTCGCGCAGCGCCTTGTGCAGCAGATGGGTGGCCGAGTGGTTGGCGCGCAGGCGCGAGCGCCGGCCATGGTCGACGGTCAGGTGCAGATTGTCGCCCACCTTGGCCTCAGCCCCCTCGAGGGTGCCGAGATGGATGTGCAGGCCGAGCTTCTTCGCGGTATCGGTGACGGCAATGGAATAGCCCGGGCCGCGGATCACGCCCGTATCCCCAGCCTGGCCGCCGGATTCGCCGTAGAACGGGGTCTGGTTCAGGACCAGCGCCACCCGGGTGCCGGGAGCGGCGGCGGCCACGCGCTGGCCGTCGACGACGAGGCCGACCAGCTTGCCCTCCGCTTCCTCGGTCTCATAGCCGAGGAATTCGCTGGCGCCCACCTCTTCCTTCAGCTCGTACCAGACGAGGTCGGTCGCCGCCTCGCCCGAGCCGGCCCAGGCTTTGCGCGCCTCGGCCTTCTGGTGGGCCATGGCGGTGTTGAAGCCATCGACATCGACCGCGATATCCTTGGCCCGCAGCGCATCCTGGGTCAGGTCGAGCGGGAAGCCATAGGTGTCGTAGAGCCGGAAGGCGACGTCGCCCGGCAGGGGCTGGCCGCTGCCCAGCTTCTCGACCTCGTCGTCGAGCAGCTTCAGGCCGCGCTCCAGGGTCTGCTTGAAGCGGGTCTCTTCCAGCTTCAGGGTCTCGGTGACCAGGGCTTCGGCGCGGATCAGTTCCGGATAGGCGACGCCCATCTGCTTGATCAGGGCCGGCACCAGCCGGTACATCAAGGGATCGCGGGCGCCCAGCAACTGGGCATGGCGCATGGCCCGGCGCATGATCCGGCGCAGCACGTTGCCCCGGCCCTCGTTCGACGGCATCACGCCGTCGGCGATCAGGAAGGACGAGGCGCGCAGGTGATCGGCGATCACCCGGTGGCTGGCCGCCATCGGGCCCTTGGGATCCGTATTGGTGGCATCGGCGGAGGCCGCGATCAGCGACTGGAACAGGTCGGTGTCGTAATTGTTATGCACGCCCTGAAGCACGGCGGAGACGCGCTCCAGCCCCATGCCGGTATCGATCGAGGGCTTGGGCAGGGCCACGCGCGTGCCGTCGGCCGACTGCTCGAACTGCATGAAGACGAGATTCCAGATCTCGATGAAGCGGTCGCCGTCCTGGTCGGCGCTGCCCGGCGGACCGCCCCAGATCGCCGGGCCGTGGTCGAAGAAGATTTCCGAACAGGGGCCGCAGGGCCCGGTATCGCCCATGGCCCAGAAATTGTCCGAGGTGGCGATGCGGATGATGCGGTCTTCGGGCAGGCCGGCGATCTTCTTCCACAGCGCGGCCGCCTCCTCGTCCTCGTGATAGACGGTGACCAGCAGCTTGTCCTTGGGCAGGCCGAAATCCCGGGTGATCAGGGTCCAGGCCAGCTCGATCGCGGTTTCCTTGAAATAGTCGCCGAAGGAGAAATTCCCCAGCATTTCAAAGAACGTGTGATGGCGCGCGGTATAGCCGACATTGTCGAGATCGTTGTGCTTGCCGCCGGCGCGCACGCATTTCTGCGCCGTCGCGGCGCGCAGGTAATCGCGCTTTTCCTTGCCGGTGAAGATGTCCTTGAACTGGACCATGCCGGCGTTGGTGAACATGAGGGTGGGATCATTGGCCGGCACCAGCGGGCTGGAGGCGACATGCCTGTGCCCGGCCTTCACGAAAAAGTCGGTGAAGGTGGAGCGGATCTCGTTGATGCTCTTCATGATCCCTTAAACCGCGCAAAAACCCTATTGATCAGGCTTTATTAGCCTTACCCGGTGACGGAAGTCCACCGGTCTAAGGGATCGGGGCGGTCAGGCCGACCGGATATTTGACGTAGAACAGGGTGACTTCGTCGTCGACCTCATAGGTCAGCGGCGTTTCCTTGGGAAAGAACAGCACGTCGCCCGGGCCCGCCTCATGCACCGCGCCGTCCGAAACCACCCGCATGGCACCGGCCAGAACGATCACCACCTCGTCGAAGGGCAGCGACCAGGGCGCGCTGAGACGGCGGTAGGTGACCACCCCCGCGCCCATGGTCGAACTGACCTCGGGGCCGATCAGCTTGGCGATCTCGGCATTGTCGATATAGGGCGCGAAAGCCCGGCTCCCGGCCGGAAAGCAGCGGACGCCGGCCATCTCACACCCCGTCCATCATCTGCGCCACCAGGCTCTGGACATGGTGGAGCGGCGCCTCCAGCGCCGGGGTGAAGCAGCCGCCCTCGAAGGCGCGCGACACCCGGCCCCGGTGCAGGCGCTCGACGATGGCGATGTCCTGCCGGTTCAATTCGGCCCAGAGGGCCAGCACTTCGGCGCGGCGGGCGGCATGGGCCGCGTCCGTCGCCGCCTCGCCCACGAAATAGAAATCCAGCCGCTCGTGGGAATGGCCGGCATCGATCGGGGTGACGGTCACGGTGAAATAATGATCCGGCATCAGGAAGATCAGCGTATTCGGAAAAAGCGCGAGGAATTCCCCGGTGCGCGCCAGCGCCGCCGGCAGGCCGGGGAAGCGCGGCAGGATCTCCGGCGCCCCGTCCCGAGCCGCGGTGCGGTTGCCGGTGCCGACCACCATGCCGTCGATGACGTCGTAATGGTCTTCCGCCTTGGAATATTCATTCACCTGGGGGTGGATGAAGGGCAGGTGGTAGGTGTCGCAGAAATTCTCGACCAGCAGTTTCCAATTGGCGGCGACGGTGAAATCCAGCCGGGCGCCATGGCGCAGGGCACCGAAGTCATAGGCCTGCCAGCGTGCCGCCAGCGGTGCGGCATGGCCCGCAAAATCCGGCGCCTCGCCCGAGAGATCGAGCAGGATCAGGTCGTGCCAGCGGGCGAGCCGCACCGGCCGGAGCCCATGGCGGCCCGGCTCGAAGCCGTCGAGCGCGTGGCAATCGATGCCGCCGAAATGCGGCGTCGCCCGCAGCCGGCCTTCCAGGTCGAAGGCCCAGGCATGATAGGGGCAGCGCAGCAGGCGCTGGTTGCCCGCCTCCTCGACCAATTGCAGGCCGCGGTGGGTGCAGACGTTGTGAAAGGCCCGGATCGCGCCGTCCTGGCCGTGGACGAGCAGCACCGGCTGGCCGGCCACCGTCAGGGGCAGAAGGTCGCCCGGCCGCGTCAGGTCGCTCGCGGTTGCGACGGCGACCCAGGTGCGGGCCAGCAGCCGTTCCCGCTCGCGGGCGAAGAAGCCCTCGTCGGTATAGGCTTCGGACGGCAGGCCGATCGCCTGGACCAGGGGGCGCTGCAAGTCGCGCAGCAGGGTCTGACGCATGCGATACTCCCTAAGCCAGGGCGGGCATGATGACGAACAGGGCGCTCGCCCCCTCCGTCATCGAGGCATTGTCGAACGTATGGGGGCGCTTCGGCTCGTAGGTCAGGGTGTCGCCGGCGGCGAGGCGGTATTGCTCGTCCTCGAAGCGGATGGCGACGGCCCCCGAAAGGACCAGGACGAAGACCTCGGCCGCGCGCAGGCTGTAGAAATCCTCGCCGCCGCCGGCGCCCGGCGCCATCTCGGACAATACGGCCTGGAAGCGGTTGGTGCCCTTCGGCGAGATCAGAAAGTCCTGAAGCCCGGCACCGCCGAATTCGATCGGCCGGCGGTCGGCGACGCGCACCACCGCCTCCGCGCTCTGGTCGAACAGGCTGCCGACCGAAAGCCGCAGCACGTCGCAGATCGTCAGCAGCGAGGCGACGGAAGGCGAGGTCTGGTCCCGCTCCACCGCCGAGATGAAGCCCTTGGTCAGGCCCGACGCTTCCGCCACTTCGTCCAGGGTCAGGCCCAATTCGTGGCGGCGGTGGCGGAGGCGCTGCCCGATCAGGGCGCGATGCTTGCCCGGCTTTCCGGCGTCGATGCTCATGACGGTCCCTTTCGGTGCGGAAGTATTCTATAGGTATATTTTATCTTCCGTAAAGCGACATCCGCGCCCGCCGGCCGCTGAAAATCCCACTCGTTTGGACGGTTGGCCCGGGCGCCCCCCTGTGTATAGTCCCGCCACCAAAAGGTGGAGGAGAGCATGGTGAACCCAGTCTATGTGGTTGCGGGCGTGCGCACCGCGATCGGCACCTTCGGCGGCGCCCTGAAGGACAAGAGCCCGGGCGAACTGGGCACGGCGGTGACGGTCGAGGCGCTGAAGCGTGCCGGCGTCGCCCCGGCCGAGGTCGGCCATGTCGTCTTCGGCCAGGTGATCCAGACCGAGCCGGCGGACATGTATCTGGCGCGCGTCGCCGGCATCAAGGCGGGCATTCCGGTGGAAACCCCGGCCTTCACCCTGAACCGGCTGTGCGGCTCGGGCGTGCAGGCGGTCATCTCCGCCGCCCAGGGCATCGCCCTTGGCGACTACGAGATCGCGGTCGCCGGCGGCGCCGAGGTCATGACCCGGGCCCCGCACCAGGTTTCGGGCGCCCGCTTCGGCACCAAGATGGGCGACACGCCACTGCGCGACATGCTGTCGGGCGCGCTGACCGATCCGTTCAACAATATCCTGATGGGCATCACCGCCGAGAATGTCGCCGAGCGCCACGGCATCGACCGCGCGGCCCAGGATGCGCTCGCCCTCGAGTCCCATCGCCGCGCCGCCCGCGCCGTGGCGGAGGGGTATTTCAAGGACCAGATCCTGCCGGTCGAGGTGAAGGTGAAGGGCAAGCCGGCGGTCTTCGACACCGACGAGCATTTCCGCACCGACGCCAAGGCCGAGGATTTCACCGGCCTCCGCCCCGTGTTCCGCAAGGACGGCACGGTCACCGCCGGCAATGCTTCCGGCATCAATGACGGCGCGGCCGCCGTCGTCCTCGCCGGCGAGGATGCGGTGAAGCGCCAGGGCTTGAAGCCACTGGCCCGCCTCGTCGGCTATGCCCATGCCGGAGTCGAGCCCACCCTGATGGGCATCGGCCCGGTGCCCGCGACCCGCGCGGCCCTGGCCCGGGCCGGGCTGTCGGTCGGCGATCTCGACATCATCGAATCGAACGAAGCCTTCGCCGCCCAGGCCTGCGCGGTGACCAAGGAACTCGGCCTCGATCCGGCCAAGGTGAACCCCAATGGCTCGGGCATCGCGCTCGGCCATCCGGTCGGCGCCACCGGCGTCATCAACACGATCAAGACGATCTACGAACTGCACCGCACCGGCGGGCGCTACGGCCTCGTCACCATGTGCATCGGCGGCGGCCAGGGCATCGCCGCGATCTTCGAGCGCGTGTGAATTCGGGGGCGGGGCCTTTGCCCCGCCCCATAGACCAAGGCCCGGGTTGCGGCGCGCCGTTCCCGGTCCTACATCTGTTTCCAGAAGAACTTGAACGGGGTGACAGCCCGCAGTCCCAGGAAACGGCCCCTTGCTGATTGCGTTCCTTACCGACATCCACAGCAACCGCGAGGCCTTGTCCGCGGTGCTGGCCCATATTGCCGCGCGGCCGCGGCCGGTGGACCGCCATGTCTTCCTCGGCGATTACGTCGGCTATGGTGCCGATCCGCAATGGGTGGTCGAGACCGTCGCCGGCATGGTGGCGAAGGGCGCGATCGCGATCCGGGGCAATCATGACGTCGCCGCCATCGGCGCCTCTCACGGCATGAACCCGGCGGCGGCCAGCGCCATCGAATGGACCAGCCGCCAGTTGGACAAGCCGGCGCTGAAATTCCTCGAACAGCTGCCGCTGACCGTGGTCGACGACGACCGGCTCTATGTCCATGCCGATGCCTCCGAGCCGGACCGCTGGCTCTATGTCACCGACGGCGAGGCGGCCCGCCGCAGCCTGGAAGCGGCGGAGACGCGGCTGGTCTTTTCCGGCCATGTCCATGTCCCCGGGATCTACGGCCTGTCCAGCTTCGGCAAGCTGACGCCGTTCAAGCCGACGCCGGGGGTGGCCGTCCCCCTTCTCGCCCAGCGGCGCTGGCTGGGGCTGGTCGGCTCGGTCGGGCAGCCGCGCGACGGCGATCCCGCCGCCGCCTATGCCACCTACGACACCTATTCGGCCGAGATCACCTTCTACCGCGTGCCCTATGACGCCCATAAGGCGGCGGACAAGATCCTGCGGGCCGGCCTGCCCCCGGGATTGGCCAGCCGCCTGCTCGTCGGGCGCTGACCGCCGTGCCGGCCCCCAAGGTCGAGCCCGGCGCCGTCATCGACGGCTATGCCATCGACAGCCAGATCCACCGGGGCGGCATGGCCACCCTCTGGGCACTGAAGACGCCCGCCGGCGCCATGCCCCTGATCATGAAGGTGCCGCGCCTCGCCGAAGGCGAGGACCCGGCCGCCATCGTCGGCTTCGAGATGGAGCAGATGATCCTGCCCCGCCTCGCCGGGCCCCATGTGCCGCGCTTCGTCGCCGCCGGGGATTTCCGCACCCTGCCCTATATCGTCATGGAATGGATCCAGGGCCGAAGCCTGCACGCCCGCCTGCCCGACCTGCCGCTGCCGCCCGCCGAGGTGGCGGAGATCGGCGCCCGGGCCGCGGTCGCCCTCGATGCCCTGCACCGCCAGCAGGTGGTCCATCTCGACGTCAAGCCGTCGAACATCATGGTCCGGCCGGGCGGCGACATGGCGCTGATCGATTTCGGCCTGTCGCACCACCTGCAACTGCCCGACCTGCTGGACGAGGAATTCCGTCTGCCCTATGGCACCGCGCCCTATATGGCGCCGGAACAGGTGCTGGGGCAGCGCGCCGAACCGCGCAGCGATCTCTTCGCGCTCGGCTCCCTGATGTATTTCTTCGTCACGGGAACAAGGCCCTTCGGCGATCCCCAGACCCTGAAGGGCCTGAAGAAACGCCTGTGGCGCGATCCGGTGCCGCCCCGGCGGCTGCGCCCGGACTGTCCGCCCTGGCTACAGGAGATCATCCTCCGCTGCCTCGAAGTCGATCCCGAGAACCGCCACCCGACCGCGGCCCAGCTCGCCTTGGACCTGCGCACGCCGGAACAGGTGCCCCTGACCGCCCGCGCCGAGCGCCGCGACCAGGACGGTTTCATCGCCACCTTCAAGCGCCGCCTCGACGTCGACGCCATCCTGACCGTGAACAAGCGGGCAGGCAGCGCCACCGCCCCCATCATCATGGCGGCGATCGATTTCGACACATTGGGCGACGAGGCCGCCGACGCCATGCGCGACATGATCCGGCAATTGATGGTGTCGATGCCGCGGGCCCGGCTCGCCTGCGTCAATGTCCTGAAGCTGCGCCGCATCGGCCTCGACTCGACCCTGGACGAGGACGGCGACCACAAGCACCTGCAGCGCCTCATCGAATTGCGCCACTGGGCCCGGCCGCTCGGCCTGGCCGAGGGCAGCGTGACCTTCCATGTCCTCGAAGCGACCAAGCCCGCCGACGCCATCCTCGACTATGCCCGCGCCAATGGCATCGACCATATCGTCATGGGCGCCCGCGAACGCTCGA
Source organism: Zavarzinia compransoris (assembly GCF_003173055.1). Lineage (NCBI taxonomy): Bacteria > Pseudomonadati > Pseudomonadota > Alphaproteobacteria > Rhodospirillales > Zavarziniaceae > Zavarzinia > Zavarzinia compransoris. The sequence continues at coordinate 416,776 of NZ_QGLF01000002.1, read as the reverse complement.
CCATGCGCAGCCTGCTCGGCTCGGTCTCGGGCGAGGTGGCGGCGGAGGCGCCCTGCACCGTGACCGTGGTCAGGGCACGCAAGGACCCGGCCGAATAAAACTATTATTTAATGTGTTATTATATTTTCATCATGTATTTTCAGTTATTGACTCAGATCATTCCATGAAACCGTGAAATCGGCTGTCCTCGATCCATCCCATCGACCGAGGACAAGATGAGCTTCTACCGCGACCTCAGCGACAAGCCGGCGCTCCAGGCCTGGAACACGGCGCCCCACGCCCCTTACGAGCACCTGACGGTGACGCCCCTGGCGCCGACCATCGGCGCCCGCGTCACCGGCCTCGACCTGGGCGCGCCCCTGTCCGAGCCGGCGCTCGCGGAATTGCGGCGCGCGGTCCACGAGCATCTGGTGCTCGCCCTGCCCGGCCGGGGCCTGACGCCCGACGACCACAAGCGCCTGGGCCGCTACTTCGGCCATCTCCACAGCCATCTCCTGGGCGCCAGCCGGGTGATCGCCGGCGGGACCTACGACCCGGAAGTCCTGTCGTGGCGCACCGGGGCGGAATCCCGCTTCACCGCCGGCGATGCCTGGCACGCCGATGTTTCCTGCGACGAACATCCGATCCTGGTCTCGGCGCTCAGGGTGACGAAACTGCCGGCGGTCGGCGGCGGCGATACTGCCTTCGCCAATATGTATCTGGCCTATGACACGCTGTCGGACCGGCTGAAGGCCCTGCTGGCCGGGCTGACCGCGATCCACGACGGCGGCCATGCCTGGACCCACGGCTATGGCTCCGCCCCCCAGGCGGGGCATGATTTCCCGGTCGCCGAACATCCGGTAGTGGCCCGCCACCCCTATACCGGGCGGCCCTATCTCTATGTCAATCCCGCCTTCACCACCCATATCGTGCAATTGCCCCGGCCGGAAAGCGATGCCCTGCTCGGCTTCCTGGCCCGCCATGTCGAACGCAGCCTGGCACTTCAGGTGCGGGTGCATTGGGAGCCGGACATGGTCCTGCTGTGGGATAATTGGGCCGCCCAGCATCACGCGGTCTGGGACTATTTCCCCTTCGAGCGCTGGGGCGAGCGGGTCTCGGCCGTGCCGGACTTCCGCCCGCTGGCGGCGTGATCGTTCCTGGCGATCACGCCATGGCGCGCATTTCTTCCCGGCGGCACACTCGCCGCCGGAGGAGAACCGCCATGTCCGACCCGACCACCGACAAAGCCATCGCCATTCCCGTGCTCGCCTCGCTGAACATCGCGGAGACGGCGGCCTTCTACCGCGACCATCTCGGCTTTGCCGGGGAAGCCTTCGGCGACTATCTGATCGTCCGCCGCGAAGCCATGGAGATCCATTTCTGGCTGGCGGACGACCGCCGCTATCCCGAGCACACGTCCTGCTACATCCGGGGCGGGCAGGTCGTCGCCCTTCATGCCGAATTCACGGCCAAGGGCGTGCCCGGGCTTTCGCCCTTCGAAGTCCGGCCCTGGAACATGAAGGAATTCTACATCCACGACCCGCACGGCAACCTGCTGCGCTTCGGCTGCGCACCGCAGGAAATCTGAGCGTCAGCGCGAGCGGAAGCGGGGATCGACGGTCTCCAGCCAGGCCCGCAACTCGCGGGCCGCGGGCGACTGGTTCTCCTGCTGCCAGTCGCCTTCCTCGGTGATCAGCACCGGCCGCCCCGCCGCGGTATAGCAGGTGACGGTGAAGGCGCCCCGGTCCCGCGCCACCGAGCGCCGGGGGCCGTAGGGGCCGCCCGCCGCCGCCTGCACCAGCGCCAGTTTCTCGGCGAGCACGGCGGGATCGACCGCGCCGGCGGCCGGGCTTGCCATGATCGTCGCCAGGCGGGCGTCATCCTCGCCCATCAGCAGGGTGCGGGCGGCCTCGCCGGTGAAATCCTTGAGGTCATAGGGCCGGAGAACGCCGTCGCTGCCGAGCAGCGCCCCGCGATAGACCAGGCCCCAGGCGGCATTGCTGTAGTTGGCGACGCAAAGCGCGGCCGGCGCCGGCGCCGGTGCCGCCTGGGCCTGACCGGAAAACAGCAGGGCGAGAACGGCGGCGAGAACGCGAAACATGAAACCTCCGCAGGCATCGGCGACACTGACGGCATGGCGCCCACCATGGACCGCTTTCGAGTGCGCCGCGGTGACGGCGGTCACAGAACCGTCACCTCAGCCATTGAACACGATTGGGAAATAATTCCTTTCCCACGGTCCCGTTTATTCCGGTCCCGGAAATTCCTACCTTTTGGCCATGACGGTCGCCCGACAGGCGGCCCCGGCAAAAGGAGCAACGCCATGATCGAACTTCGTCCCTTCGCCTCGCTCGGCGGCGCCGACCACGGCTGGCTGAAGGCCAAGCATCATTTCTCCTTCGCGAATTACTACGATCGCGACCGCTCGGGCTGGGGCACGCTGCTGGTCTGGAACGACGATACGATCGCGCCGCAGACCGGCTTTTCCCCGCATTCCCATGCCAACATGGAAATCATCACCTATGTCCGCAAGGGCGCGATCACCCATCAGGACAACCTGGGCAACCGGGGCCGGACCGAGGCGGGCGACGTGCAGGTGATGTCGGCGGGCACCGGGATCACCCATGCGGAATACAACCTCGAAGAGGGCGACACCCAGATCTTCCAGATCTGGATCCACCCGAAGAGCCGGGGCAAGGCGCCGTCCTGGGGCGCCAAGCCATTCCCCCGGGGCGAACGCTCGGGCCGCTTCGTGACCCTGGCCAGCGGTTTCGAGGACGAGACCGAGGCCCTGCCGATCCGCACCGACGCCCGCGTGCTGGGGGCGACCCTGAAGGCGGGCGAGAGCACGGATTACGCCCTCGACCCCGCGCGGCACGCCTATCTGGTGCCGGCGGCGGGCAAGGTCCGGGTCAACGAGGTCGAGGTGAAGGCCCGCGACGGCGCCGCCATCACCGGCCTCGACCGGATCACGGTGACCGCCCTCGAGGATGCCGAAGTCGTCCTCGTGGACGCCGCCTGACCGGCACGCGACAATGGGCGCGGCGGCATTCGCCGCCGCGCCGCCTCTTTCTCCCTGAGGACAAGCTCATGACCCGCCTTCTCGGCCTTTCCGGCAGCCTGCGCCGGGCGTCCTTCAACACCGCCCTGCTGAACGCCATGACCGACCACCTGCCGGAGGGCGTGACCCTGGAGGTCGCGACCCTGCACGGCATCCCGCTTTACGACGGCGACCTCGAAGCGGCGGAAGGGATTCCCGATGCCGTCGCCGAACTGGCGCAGGCGATCGCCGCCGCGGACGGGCTGATCCTGTCGACGCCCGAATACAACAACGGCATGCCGGGCGTCCTGAAGAATGCCGTCGACTGGCTGTCGCGCGGCGGGGTCGCCGGCGGCAAGCTGTTCGCGGGCCGGAAACTGGCCATCGCCGGCGCCTCGCCCGGCGGCTTCGGCACCATCATGGCCCAGGCCCATTGGCTGCCGGTGCTGCGCACCCTCGGCATTCAGCTCTGGCCGGCCGGGCGCCTGCTGGTCTCCCAGGCGCATAAGGCGTTCGACGCCGAGGGCCGCCTGGCCGACGCCAATATCCGCGACCAGCTTGCGCCCTATCTCGCCGGCTTCGCCGCCTTCGTGCGCGGCCGTCCCTGACCGCTCAGTCCGCCGGCCGCAGCAAGCGTTCCACGGTCGGGACCAGTTCCGCGCGGTCGAAGATCGGCAGGGAACAGGTGGTGGCCGTGCAGACGAAGGCTGCCGGCCGGCCGAGGTCGGGCAGGGTGACCGCGACATTGGGCAGCGGCCCTTCCGCCGGGTCGAGCAACTCCGCCCGCTTGAACGGCATCGCCAGGGCGCGGGCACCGGCGAAAAGCGCGCGGGTGCCCGGGTCGGCGCGGGGCCCGCGCACCACGACATGCAGCGGTTCCGCCGCCATCTCCCGGTTCAGGGTCAGCAGGCCGGGCCAGAAGGAGGACAGGCCCGCCGCCTCCTGATGGGCAAGGAAGGCGAGCAGGCGGCGGGCCGCGTCGCGGAACACCGTCCTGCCGGTGGCGTGCCCCAGGCGGACCAGAAGGCGCGCCGCCGCCACATTGTCGTCGAGGTGAAAATAGGGGGCACCCACCGGCCCCGCCACCTCGATCATGACATCGGCATTGGCGAGACCGCCCGCCGGATCGGCGAAATGGCGCAGCAGGGCTTCCCCCGCCGCCTCCGCCGCCGCCAGCCAGCGCCGCTCGCCGGTCGCGGCGTATAGCGCCTCGAAGGCCTGGGCGGCCTGAAGCGTATCGGGCAGATAGGGACCGCCGGCATCCCGGGCGCCATGGGCGAAGGCGCCGTCGGCGCGGCGCCGGGCGGCGAGCAGCCAATCGCCGGCCCGGGCCGCCCGGTCGAGGGCCGCGGCATCGTCGAGGGCGGCGCCGAGCGCGGCAAGGCCGGCCGCGATCCGCCCGGTCTCGCCGGCATAGAGGTTGCGGTCGAGGCGGGGCTGCGGCATGGCCGCCCGCCCCGCGGCGTCGAGGCCGTAATAATCCTTGCCGGTGATGCCGCGCGCGGCATCGGGATCCGCGTCCTGGCTGGTGAAGAAGCCGCCGGACGGATCGGAAAGGGTGGTCATGACATAGCGGGCGATATCCCGCGCCGCCCCCTCCAGGGCCGCATCCCCGCTCCAGGCCGCGCCGAGGGCGAAAAGGCGCAGGGCATCCGCCTGCGCGGCGGCGATCTTTTCGTAATGCGGATCATCCCATGTCCGCACCGAATACTGGAAGATGCCGCCGGCGACCGGATCGACCAGCCGGAGGGCGCCGGCCAGCGTCTCGCGCAGCATGCGCCCGGCGATGGCGTCGCCCGCGACGGCCGGGCCGAGGACATGATCGAGCGCCTCGGCCTGAAGGAATTTATGCATCGTGCCCCAGCCGCCCACCCCGGCGTCATAGGCGAAGGCGAAGCGCCGCTCCATCGAGGCCGCGATCTCGGGCAGGAGTCCGGCGCCCGCCCCCGGCGCCAGGGCGCGGAAGGCGACGGCCGCCGCCAGGGGCTCGGGATTTTGCTTCAAGTCTTCGAGCGCACGGGCAAAGGGGTCGGGTTCGAGATAGCCGCGGTAGCGCCACAGTTCCCGTCCCTCGGCGTCGAAGGCGATGGTCGCCGGCCACCCCCAGTTCTCGTAGCGGCGCGAAAGATCGGGATGGCTGTCCTGGTCGACGCGGACGGCGATATAGTCGCGCCGCAGGATGGCGGTCACCGCCGGATCGGCGTAGGTCGTCGCCTCCATCACATGGCACCAGTGGCACCAGACCGCCTGAAGGTCGAGCAGGACGAGCTTCCCCTCCGCCCGGGCACGGGCGAAGACGGCGGGGCTCCACGCCTGCCAGTCGATGGCGCCGGCCGTCGTCGCCGCCGCCGCCCGGACGGGCAGGACGGCCTGGGGCATGGCGAGGCTGAGCAGCAGGGCGGCGGCGATGATGTGACGGCCAGGGCGCATGGGGTGATCCTCCTGCCGTATCGTTCGCCACGGCGGCGGCCCGGGTTTCGCCCTGCCCTCGATCGGTCAGGATGCGGGATGCGGGGCCAGTTCGCCCCGCCGGTCGAAGGGTGAGCCCGGCGGGGCGAAGACGCGGCCATCCCCAAGGGCAGGGGCGGGGATGGAAAAGGCATCGGGTACCGAAAACCGATGCCCGGCGGGATCGAGGGGCAATCGACCGTCACCTGTCCCTGATACGCAGGGCCGCGCGGCCCGGATCAGCCGGTCAGCCGAAAGCGGCGTCGGGCATCTCGGCGCAGGTCTGGTCCAGGCTTTGCAGCAGGGCCGCCTGGGGCCGGATCTTCGGCAATTCCCAGCGGAAGAAATAGCGGCAGGCCCGGCGCTTGCCGTCGAGGAAGGCCGCGGCATCGCCAGCGGCGGCGCCGATCCCCGCCTCGGCCGCGATCGCCATGCGCAGCCACAGCCAGGCGACCACGACATGGCCCATCAGTTCGAGGAAGACCGCGGAATTGGCCAGCGCCTCGTCCAGCCGGTTGCCGGCGGCGGCACGCCCGAGCACGGCCACGGTTTCCGAAACCAGGGCGATCGCACCGCCCAGCGCCCCCGCCTCCTCGCTCAGGGACGGCGGCGCGGCATTGATGGTGGCGAACATCTCTTCCGCCAGCAGGGCCAGCGCCTTGCCCTGGTCGCCCAGGATCTTCCGCCCCAGGAGGTCGAGGGACTGGATGCCGAAGGTGCCCTCGTGGATCGGGTTCAGCCGGTTGTCGCGGTAGAGCCGCTCGACCGGGTATTCCCTGGTATAGCCATAGCCGCCATGGACCTGGATCGCGAGGTCGTTGGCGGCAAGGCCGTATTGCGACGGCCACGACTTGATCACCGGGGTCAGCAGGTCGAGCAGCTGGAAGGCGCGGTCGCGCGCCGCCGGCGTCGCCGCCGTCTCGCTGTCGTCGACCAGGCGGGAGCCGAGCAGGCACAGCGCCAAAGCCCCCTCGACATAGGCCTTGGAGGCCAGCAGCATGCGCTTCACGTCGGCGTGTTCGACGATCGGCACCGGCGGCAGGCCGGGGTCCTTGGCCCGGGGCGGGCGGCCCTGGAGCCGGGTGCGGGCGTAATCGAGCGCGACCCGATAGCCGGCATAGCCGAGCACGGCGGCGCCCAGGCCGACACCCACCCGCGCCTCGTTCATCATGTGGAACATATAGCCGAGGCCCCGGTGCGCCTCGCCCACCAGATAGCCGGTGGCGCCCCCGCCCTCGCCGAAATTCAGCATGGTCGACGTGGTGCCGCGATAGCCCATCTTGTGGATCAGGCCGGCGAGACGGACATCGTTCCGCCGGCCGTCGCCGAGCAGCTTCGGCACGATGAACAGGGAAATGCCCTTCACCCCCGCCGGCGCGCCCTTGATCCGGGCCAGCACCAGATGGACGATATTCTCGGACAATCCGTGTTCCCCGGCCGAGATGAAGATTTTGTTCCCGGTAATGAGATAGGTTCCATCCGCCGCCGGCACCGCCGCCGTCTTCAGGTCGGCGAGGCCGGAGCCGGCCCCCGGCTCGGTCAGGGCCATGGTGCCGAAATAGCGCCCTTCCAGCATGGGGCCGAGGAATGCCGCCTTCTGCCCCTCGGTGCCGAACTTGGCGATGACGTTGGCCGCGGCCCGGGTCAGGAAGGGATAGCCGGCGGTCGAGATATTCGCCGCCGAGAAGAAGGCGGAAACCGCCAGCGACACGGTGTGCGGCAGCTGCATGCCGCCGAGGGCGTAATCCGCATGGGCGGCCATGAAGCCGGCGGCGCAATAGGCGTCCAGCGCCTGCTTCACCTCGGGGATTATGTGCACCGTCTCGCCGTCGAAGCTCGGCTCGTTGGCGTCGAGCTTGGCGGCATGGGGCAGGAAATGATCGGCGGCCAGTTTCTCCGCCGTGTCCAGCATGGCGGCGACGCTGCCGCGGTCGTGGTCGGCGAAGCGCGGCCGCGCGAACAGCCCGTCCAGGTCGAGGACCTCGTGCAGCAGGAAATCGATGTCGCGGCGGTCGATGGTGGTCATGGTTCTCTCCTCCACCCGACCTGCCTAGCCCGTTCCGAAAGCGCTGGAAAGGGGGCTCAGGCGGGCGCCTGCCAGCCCCCGCCCAGCACCCGGTAAAGGGTGACCACCGCCTGCAGGGCGGAGAGTTTCACCTGCGCCGCCGCGTCCTCGGCCGAATAGAGCGACTGCTGGGCGCTGAGCACCGCCAGCAGATCGGTCGAACCGGCGCGATATTGCACCTGGGCGAGTTCGAGGGCGCGGCGCGCCTGGGCCAGCACTTCGTCCTGCAACAGGCGCTGGCGGTTCAGGGCATCGACCGCGCCCAGCGCCACTTCCGCGTCGCGGAAGGCGGCGAGAATGGCGCCGCGATAGGCTTCGAGCAGTTCGACCTTGCGCGCCTCGGCCAGGTCCTGCTGCGCCGCCCGGCGGCCGCCGTCGAAAATCGCCTGGACCAGGGAGGCCCCGATCGAATAGGCGGCGTTGGAGAGGCTGAACACCCCGCCCAGCGCCCCGTCGGCCAGCGACATGCCGGCGGACAGCGAGACCTGGGGGAAGAAGGCGGCCCGGGCGGCATGGATGTCGGCATCCGCCCCGATCAGGCGGGTCTCCGCCGCCTTCAGGTCGGGCCGGCGCTGCAACAGGCTGGCCGGCAGGCCGGCCGCCACCCCCGGCACCTTCACCGGGTCGAGGCTCTGGCCCGCCACTTCGAAGCCGCCCGGCACCCGGCCGAGCAGCACGGCCAGCGCCGTCGCCTGTTCGCGCAATTGCTGTTCGAGCGGCGGGATCGACGCCCGCCGCTGGGCGACCACGGTGCGCTGCTGGGCGAGATCGAGATCGCTGGCCGCCCCCGCGCCCACCTTCACCTCGACCAGGCGAAGCACATCCTCGGCGATCGCGAGGTTGCGCCGGGCGACGTCGAGACGGTCGCGCAGCGACAGCACCTGGAGATAGGTGGTGGCGACGCCGGCGGTCACCGTCAGGGCCACCGTCTCCTGGTCGAAGCCGCTGGCATCCAGCGCGGCGGCGGAAGCCGCCCGGTCCGCCGCATTGGCGCCCCAGAAATCGACCTCATAGGACGCGGACAGGCCGGCCGAATAGCTGTCGCCCCATTGGTTGCCCCCCGCCGGCCGCCGGCCGTCGGCGCCGAGCGAGAGCGAGAGCGCGGGCCACAGGCTGGCGCCCGCGGCGCGCAGCTGCGCCTCCGCCTGGGCGACGCGGGCGACCGCCTGGCCGAGGTCGGTATTGTTCTGCCGCGCCTCCGCCACCAGGCGGTCCAGTTCGTCGCTGGCGAAGCCGCGCCACCAGTCGGCGGCGGGCCAGACGTCGCGGGCCCCGGCGGGGGCCGGCGCCGCCCAGCCGGCGGGGGCGGCGACGAGGGCGGGCACCGGCTGGGCCTTGAAGCCGCAGCCGGCAAGGCCGAGCGCCGCGGCCAGGGCAAGGGTCGGAACTGTTTTCATCGCTTTGACCGTCATTCGCTGGAAAGGGCGACCACCGGGTCCAGCCGGGCGGCCTTATGCGCGGGCGCGAACCCGAAGACGAGGCCGACCATCGCCGCGCAGCCGAAGGCCAGCATGATCACCCCGCCGGAGAATTGGATGGGCATGCCCACCGCCTGGATGATCAGGGCGACGCTGACGCCGCCGAGAACGCCGATCACCCCGCCGAGGCCGGAGACGACGATCGCCTCGGTCAGGAATTGCTGCATGATGTCCCTGGTCCTCGCCCCCGTCGCCATGCGGATGCCGATCTCCCGCGTCCGCTCGGTGACCGAGACCAGCATGATGTTCATCACCCCGATGCCGCCGACCAGCAGCGAGATCGCGGCGATCGAACCCAGCAGGATGGTCATGGTGTTCTGGGTCTCAGAAGCGGTCTCGACGATCGCCGCCATGTTGCGGATCTGGAAATCCTCCTGGCCGCGGTGGCGCTCGATCAGGAGGTCGGTGACCGCCACCTGGGTCTCGTCGATGCGGCCGACGTCGGCGACCGCGACCGTGATCGTGCGCAGGTTGCGGGCGCCGAACAGGCGCAGCATGCCGGTCTGCAAGGGCACGAAGGCGACGTCGTCCTGGTCCGTGCCCATGGGCGAGGCGCCCTTGGCCGCCATCACCCCGACCACCTGGAACGGCACATTGCCGATCAGGACGAATTGCCCCACCGGGTCGGAACCGTCGGGGAACAGATTGTTGGCCACGGTCCGGCCCAGCACGACCACCGTGGCATAGGAGCGGTTGTCCTCGTCGCTGAAGAAACTGCCGCCGGCGAGGGGCCAGTCGCGGGTTGCCGGCAGGTCGTTGGTGGTGCCGGTGACCGAGGTCTGATAGTCGCGGTTGCCGGCGCGCAGGGTCAGGCTGCTTTGCAGTTCCGGCAGGGCGTAGAGGACATTCTCGACCCCGGCGATGGCGACCGCATCGTCCGGCACCAGGGTCACCACCTGGCCGCCGACGCCGCGCTGGGCCGGCGCCCCCGGCCGCACCAGGAGAAGATTGGTGCCCATGGCGCTGATCCGCTCCAGCACCGATTGCTTCGCCCCCTCGCCCACCGCCAGCATGGCGACGACCGAGCCGACCCCGATGACGATGCCGAGCAGGGTCAGCACGGTGCGGAACAGGTTGGCGCGCAGCGAGCGCAGCGCCATCAGCATGGCTTCGCCCAGGCCGGCAAGCAGGCGGGCGGCACTGTCCGCCGGGCGCTCCAGGGTGAAGGCGGCGGGCGGGCGGACGGGGCGGCGGCGGCTGTCGTTCACGATCAGGCCGTCGCGGATTTCGATCACCCGGTCGGCATGAGCCGCCACCTCCGCATCATGGGTGATGATGATGACCGTATGGCCCTTTTCCGCGAGATCGGCCAGCAGGGCCATGACCTCGGCGCCGCTGCGGCTGTCGAGGGCGCCGGTCGGCTCGTCCGCCAGGATCACCTTGCCGCCGTTCATCAGGGCCCGGGCGATGGAGACGCGCTGCTGCTGGCCGCCGGACAATTGGTTGGGCCGGTGGCCCAGCCGCTCGCCGAGGCCGAGGGTGGTCAGCAGGTCGGCCGCCCGGTGCCGCCGCGCCGCCGGGGCGAGGCCGGCATAGACCGCCGGGACCTCGACATTGCCGGCCGCGGTCGCGGTCCCGATCAGGTTATAGCTCTGGAACACGAAGCCGAACGCCTCGCGCCGGGCCCAGGCCAGTTCGTCCCGGTCGAACTCCGAGACGTCGCGCCCGGCGAAGCGATAGCGCCCGGCGCTGGGCCGGTCCAGGCAGCCGAGGATATTCATCAAGGTCGATTTGCCCGACCCCGACTGGCCCATGATGGCGACGAATTCGCCCGCCTCGATGGCCAGGGAAATACCGTGCAGGACCTCGACCGAAACCTCGCCCCCGCCGGAGACATAGGTCTTGCGGATGTCCTCAAGCTCGATCAGCGGCGCGCCCATGGCTCAGCGCCCCGGGGTCGGGCCGAAGCCGCCCATGCCCGGCAGGCTGCCCGGCCGCTGCTGGCCGCCGGCCGGGGCGCGGGCGCCGGCCGTCCCCGCCCCGCGCTGGCCGACGACGACCGTATCGCCCGGCTGCAAGCCGTCCAGCACTTCGGCGGAGACGCGGTTGGCGACGCCGATCCGCACCCGCCGCTCCGCCGGCTGGCCGTCCGCACCCATGACCTGGACCAGATAGGGCCGCCCCGCCGGCCGCGCCGCGCCTTCGGGACCTTGAGGGCGTTGCGCCCCCTCGGGACTTTGAGGACGTTGCGCCCCTTCGGGACCTTGAGGGCGTTGCGCCCCTTCGGGGCGACGGGGCGGCGCCTTCAACGCGGCGACAGGCACGGTGATCGCATCCCGGGCCGAAGCGACGACGAAGAAGACCTGGGCGCTCATCTGGGTCATCAGCATGCCGTCCGCATTGTCGACATCGAACAGCGCATTGTAGAGGACGACATTGTTGACCACTTCCGGCGTCGGCAGGATCTGCTTCAGCTTGCCGGTCCAGCGCTTGGTGCCGCCGCCAAGGGTGGTGAAATAAGCCTCCATCCCGACCTTCAGGCGCGAGATATCGGCTTCCGAAACCTGGGTCTCCACCGTCATCACCGAAAGATCGGCGATCTGCAAAATGATCGGCGCCGACTGGTTGGCATTCAGGGTCTGGCCGCGCCGCGCCGTCAGCGAGGTCACGGTGCCGGTCATCGGGGCATAGATCTTGGTATAGCCGAGATTGGCCTGGTCGCCGCGCAGGGTCGATTCCGTTTGCAGGATCTGGGCCTTGATCTGGTCGATCGCGGCATCCGCCGATTTCGCCGCCGCCTCCGCCGATTGCAGGGCTTCCTCGGTCGTCGCGCGCTGGGCCCAGAGCGTGCGCTGGCGCTTCAATTGCTGGCCGGCCAGCACCGCCTGGGCCTCGCGGTCGGCCAATTGCGCCTTCAGGGCCAGGAGTTGGGCCTCGTCGGCGGCGACGCGGGACTGGTAGACCGTGGGGTCGATCTCGGCCAGCAGATCGCCTTGCTTCACCTGGTCGCCGACCTCGGCGTGGATCACCTTCAACTGGCCGGAGACCTGGGTGCCGACATCGACATAGTCGCGCGGTTGCAGGTTGCCGAGGGCGGACACCGTATCCTCGATATCGCCGCGGCCGACCGCCGCGGTGACATATTGGACCGCGGCCCCCTTGCTGGCATTGCCGAAATACCACCAGCCGCCGCCGCCGAGCACGAGCAGGACCACGAGCGCGAGGCCCCAGCGGCGGCGCGGGGCGCGGCGGGAACGGGGGGAGGGGCGGCTGTCGGTCATCGGCGGGCGGTCTCGGTCAACGCTGGTGGACAGGGGGCATGTGGACAGGGGTATAACGCAAAAGGGGCAGCATTCCTGCTGCCCCTTCTTCGATCTGCCGGTTTCGTGGCGATACTGAGGCGCCCCTATCGCTTCATGTTGAAGTCGATGGGGACGACGAACTCCATGGACTGGCCCTCGATGTCGTCGGGGAAGGGCGGGAAGGGATCGGCGCGCTCGATCGTGCGCAGCGCCGCCTCGTCCAGATCCCGGCGCCCGGTCTCGCGGTGGATCTCCACCATCTGGACATGGCCGCCGCGGTCGATCCGGAAGCGCACCGTCGGCTTGCCCTCGATGCCCCGGCGCCGCGCGCTGTCAGGATAGCGCTTGTGCTTCTCGATCCAGGCCGAGACCAGCGCCCGGTAATCCTGCCGCGCCCCGGGATTGCCGCCGCCCGAGACCGGCGCCGCAGCGGTCGCCGCCGACGGGGCCGGCCCCGGCGGGGCATTGCTCGGCGGGGCCGGCGCTGCGGCCGGGGCCGCCGCCGGCTCTTCCCGCGGCTTTTCCGGTTTCTTCGGCTTCTGCACTTCGCGCGGCGGCGGTTTCGGCTTCGGCGGCTTCGGCTTTTCCGGTTCGGGCGCCTTCGCCACCAGCACCGGCGTCTCCTCGATCGCTTCCACCGCTTCCGCCATCACCGGCAGCGGCGGCGGCGGTTCCGGCTCCACCGCTTCCTGGATCTCCGGCGGGGTTTCCACCGCTTCCACCGGCTTCACCTCCGTCGCCTCCACCGGCACCGCCGCCGCGGCCGGCAGCGCCGGCGGCAGCAGCAGTTCGATCGTCGGCGGCGCCGGCGCCATCGCGCCCGAGGTCTGGGCGTGGCCCAGATAGATCAGCCCGGCGATCGCCAGCGCGTGGCCGGCCACCGAGACACCGAGGAAGACGGGACGGTTGTTCTCGCTCATCGCCGTATCACTGCACCGGCGCGGTTTCCGCGATCATCGACAGTTTCGCGAAGCCCGAGGTCGACACCACGCCCATCACTTCCATCAGCCGGCCGAAGGAGATCGACTTGTCGCCCCGGACATAGACCACCCGGTCCGGCGTCGCCGCCGCCATCGCCTTCAGCCTGGCCAGCAGTTCGACGTCGGTGAAGCCTTCCTTGTCGATGAAGGCCTTGCCCGCCGCATCGATCGAGACGATCAGCGGCTCTTCCGGCTGTTGCAGCTTCGCCGCCGAGGTCTTCGGCAATTGCACCGGCACCCCCACCATCATCAGCGGCGCCGCGACCATGAAGATGATCAGCAGCACCAGCATGACGTCCACGAAGGGCGTCACATTGATGTCGGAGACCGGACGATAGAGGCTGCCTTCGTCGCCGCCGCCGGGACCCGGCAACATCGCACCTGCCATGGTGATACTCCGCCCGCCTTATTCCGCCGCGCGGCGCAATTCGCCCGCCGCCTCGACCAGCTTCTTGCGGCCGATCTGATTGGCCAGCCGGGCGATCGCGGTCGACAGGCGGGCACCGATCCGGCCCAGCTGGGTCGAGAAGGCATTGTACCACATGACGGCGGGAATGGCGGCGACCAGGCCGATCGCGGTCGCGAACAGGGCTTCCGCGATACCGGGCGCGACCACCGCCAGGCTGGTGTCCTGGCTGTTGGCGATGGCGGTGAAACTGTTCAGGATGCCCCAGACCGTGCCGAACAGGCCGATGAACGGCCCGGCCGACCCCACGGTCGCCAGGAACGGCAGGCCGCGCTCGATCTCGCGCAGGTTCTCGGTCACGGTCAGGCGCATCGCCTGTTCGGCGCGGTCGCGGCGCTCGCCGACCTCCTCGGCCGCCAGTTCGCGCCATTCGGTGGCGCCGGCCTCGACCGCAAGGCGCGGCAGGCCCGTGATCCCCTCGGCGACCGCAAGCCCCTTGCGCGCCGCGACCCCGGCTTCCAGCGCCGCCACGTCGCGCTTCAGGCGGCGCAGGCGCAGGCTCTTCTCCAGGGCGATCGCCCAGGTCACCACCGAGGCGAGGACCAGCAGGATCATCACCGACTTGACGACGATATCCGCCTGCATGAACAGGCCCGCCACCGTCAGCTCATGCGCCTGCGCCGTCAGGTTGTCCGTCAGCGCACCCGCGCCCGGCACCGGCGGCAGGTCGGTCACCCCCGGCACGGGCAGAAGGTCGGTCGCGCCCGGCACGGGCATATCCGTGGCCGCGGGAACGGCCGGAACCGCCGCCGCATCCGGAACGGGGGTGGCAGCCGGCGCGGCTGGCGCTTGGGTCGTCGGTTCCATCGGTTTACTCCGGCGCGGATCCGCGAGAACCCGTCGCCCCTCAGCACTTGAGAATGAATTGCAACAGCATCTCTATAGCGACCGTGCCGATCCTCCGCAACCGCGAAATCAGCAAAAACCCCGCCGCCGGGGGCAATCCCGCCAGCGGCCGTCTGCAACATCATAAATTACAATCGCCGGTGCTCAGGCCCCGGCGCAATAGGCCCGCCAGCCGCCGAGCTGGGTGATTTCGGGGGCACCCTGCACGGCATGGGCTTCGCACAGGAAGCCGGAAACCGCGCTGCCATCGTCGAGCAGGAGCTTGCCGATGCAAAGCGGGCCCGGAATGGCTGAGACAAATTGTCCGAAGGCGGCGACCGGCAGGGACCAGACCTCGACCTCCAGCCCCGGCCCCTCGAAGCCCGGCTGATGGATCAGGCCCGGCTTCGGCGGCACCGTGCCCGGCAGGGCGAAGAGCCGGTAATCGCGCGTGGTGCGGCAGCGCTTCACCAGGGTGCCGCCCGGCTGGGTCAACTGGTGGTTCAGCGGCATGCCCGAGAGATGGGCGCCGACCACCGCCACCTCGACACTGTCGACCTTGGGCCCCGTCGGGGCCGGCGCCGCGGCGAGATCGGCCGCGCGCTCGATCCCCAGCCCCTCGCCCAGGGCCTTGTGCAGACGGTCGCCCCAGACGGCGAGGGCCGCATCCGAAAAGGCGGGCCCGATCAGGGTGACGCCCCAGGGCAGGCCGTCGGGCCGGAAGCCCGCCGGCACGGCGATCCCGGCGAAGTCGAGCAGGTTGACGAAATTGGTGTAGCGGCCGAGCTTGGCATTGAGGCCGATCGGATCGGCCAGCATTTCGGCCACGGTGGGGAACAGCGGCGTGGTCGGCAAAAGCAGGATGTCGACGGCGGCGAAGATCGCCTTGGCCTTCTGGCGATAGGCTTCAAGCTCGTAGTGCCCGCGGAAGGCGGCGACGGCGGAAACGCCGACGGCGCCCTCGACGATCTTCCGCACCGTCGGGTCCATGCGGTCGGCATGGGCGGCGTGGAAATCCTCGACCGCCGCCAGCCGTTCCGCCACCCAGGGGCCGTTATAAAGAAGATTGGCCGCCTCGCGCAGCGGCGCATAGTCGATCTCGACAATCGAACAGCCGAAGCCCGCCAGGGCCGCGATCGCCCGCTCGTACAGGGCTTCATTGGCCGTATCGCCGTGGAATTCCCGCTCCGCCCCCACGGGCACGCCGACGCGCAGCCCCGCCGTGGGCAGCAGGACATCCGGCGCCGCGCGGGAATAGGCATCGGCCGCATCGGGCGCGGCGGCGATCCGGCGGACCAAGTCGGCCTCGCCCGCCGTCGCCGCGAAGACGGAAATACAATCGAGGCTGCGGCAGGCCGGCACCAGGCCGGCGGTGGACAGCATGCCCTTGGTCGGCTTCACGCCGACGAGATTGTTGAAAGCCGCCGGCACCCGCCCCGAGCCCGCCGTATCGGTGCCGAGCGAGAAGGCGACGAGCCCCGCCCCGACCGCCACCGCCGAGCCCGAGCTGGACCCGCCCGAGATATGATCGGCGCTGAACACCGAGCGCGGCGCGCCATAGGGCGAGCGGGTGCCGTTCAGCCCGGTGGCGAACTGGTCGAGGTTGGTCTTGCCGACCGGGATGGCGCCGGCCGCGCGCAGGCGGGCGACCACGGTCGAATCCGCCGCCGGGCGATAGGCGAAGGCGGGGCAGGCCGCCGTCGTCTCCAGCCCCGCGCAATCGATATTGTCCTTCACCGCGAAGGGAATGCCCCACAGCGGCCGATCGTCCGAAGGCCCGCCCGCCGCCATCAGCGCGCGCGCCGCCGCCCGCAGTTCGTCCGCCGGAAAGCGGCTGATCCAGACGGCGGGGTCGGGCCAGCTTTCCAGCCGCTCGATCACCACGTCGACCACGTCGAGCGGGGTCAAGGTGCCCAGGCGATAGGCCCGGTGCAGGAAATCGATGGTCAACACGCGGGGCAGGCCCATGCTCATATTCCTCCCTCGATCAGGGCCACGATCTGCCCGGCCTGGACCGTGCGGCCCGGCTGGCAGCGCAGGCCGGCGACGCGGCCGGCCACGGGGCTCCTGATTTCCATTTCCATTTTCATCGACTCGACGATCACCACGACATCCCCGGCAGCCACCGTCTGGCCTTCGTGGACGACGATTTTCCAGACATTGCCGGTCACCTGCGCTTCGACCGGGCTCTGGCCCGGCGGGACCTCGACCGCGGCCGCGGTCGGGCCGTCGTCGACCGCGAAAGTATCGAGGCCCCTCGCCTTCCAATCCTGCCGCTCGGCCTCGAAGGCCGCCTGCTGGCGGGCCTTGGCGGCATGGATCCCGGCCGCATTGTTGGCCAGGAAACGGGCGTGCGCGGCATAGGAGAAGGCCGTTTCCTCGATCCGCACCGGATAGCGGCCGTGGGGGAACGCCTCGCGCGCCTCGGCCAGTTCCCGTTCCGAGACCGGGAAGAAGCGGATCTGGTCGAAGAAGCGCAGCAGCCAGGGCGTGCCCGGCCGGAACACCGGCGTGCTTCGCCAGGCATTCCACATCTGCACGGTCCGCCCGAAGAGCTGGTAGCCGCCCGGCCCCTCCATGCCATAGATGCACATATAGGCGCCGCCGATGCCGACCGCGTTTTCCGGCGTCCAGGTGCGGGCCGGGTTGTATTTGGTCGTCACCAGCCGGTGGCGGGGATCGACCGGGCTGGCCACCGGCGCGCCCAGGTAGACATCGCCCAGGCCATAGACGAGGTAGGCGGCATCGAAGATCGTCTTGCGGACCGTGTCCTCGCTGTCGAGGCCGTTAATCCGGCGGATGAATTCGATGTTGTCCGGGCACCAGGGCGCATTCGGCCGCACCAGTTCCTGGTATTTCTGTGCCGCCAATTGGATCGAAGGATCGTTCCACGACAGCGGCAGGTGGACGATCCGGCTCGGCACCGTCACATCCTCCGCCGCCGGCAGGCCGCCCTCGATGGCGCGCAGCAGATCGACCAGATAGGCCGTCTTCAGCACCCGGCTGTCGTAATGGATCTGGAGCGAGCGGATGCCCGGCGTCAGGTCGATGATTGCCGGCAGCCGGGCCGCCCGCACCGCCTCGGCCAGCAGATGCACGCGCAGGCGCAGGGCAAGGTCGAGGACCATGGGGCCATATTCGACCAGCAGGTAATCGTCGCCCGCCCGGCGATAGACCACCGGCACCGGCCCGTCGTCGCGCCGGCCGAGGATCGGGCTCGGCAGGTCGGCGGCGGTGACCACGGCCGGGACCGCCACCGCCGGCACGAAGCGGAGCGTATCGCCCGGCTTCAACTGCCCGGCCTTCCAGAGGTCGTCGCGCGTGATCACCACCGGGCAGACGAAACCGCCGAGGCTGGGCCCGTCCGGCCCCAGGATGATCGGCATGTCGCCGGTGAAATCGACGGCGCCGATCGCATAGGCATTGTCATGCAGGTTCGAGGGGTGGAGGCCGGCCTCGCCGCCGTCGCTGCGCGCCCAGCGCGGCTGCGGCCCGATCAGGCGGACGCCGGTGCGGGCACTGTTGAAATGAACCTCGTAGGTTTCGTTGAACAGGTCCGCGATGTCGGCGGGCTGGAAGAAGTCCGGCGCGCCATGGGGGCCGTAATGGACCCGGATGCGCCATTCCCGCGTGATCTCGGGGATTTCAGCCGCCGTCGCCGGGCGCGGCTCGCCGGCGCTCGCGGCACCGATGTGAAGCGTATCGCCCGCCTTGAGCACGCCCGTGCCCTGGCCGCCGAACTGGCCAAGACTGAAACAGGCCCGTGAAGCCAGGAACAGCGGCCCGTCGATCCCGCCCCGGACGGCGAGATAGGTCCGCTGGCCGGCGCCGGCAATCCGGCCGAGGCTCAGGGTCTGCCCGGCCTCGACCGTTACCGGCGCGAAGAAATCGATCGCCTGCCCGTCCAGCGCCGCCGGCAGGCGGGCCCCGGCCAGCGCGATCACGGCGGCGCGGTGGAATTTCAGGGTCGGCCCGGTCAGGGTGATTTCGAGGCCGGCCGTGCCCTCGTCATTGCCGGCGATCCGGTTGGCGAGGCGGAACGAGCGATCGTCGAACGGCCCTGACGGCGGCACGCCGACATCCCAGAAGCCGAGGCGCCCCGGCCAGTCCTGGACGCTGGTTTGGGCCCCGCCGGCGATCACCTCGATGGTCGGGCTGTCATAGGCGAAGCTGCCCAGCGCCGCGGTCGAGACCTTGCCCGAGCGCAGCAGGCCGGAGCCGGCGATGGCGCGGAGATAGGCGAGATTGGTCTCGATGCCCCAGACGCGCGCCTCCGCCAGGGCTGCGCGCAGCCGGTCGATGGCGCTGTCACGGTCGTCCGCCGTCACGATCACCTTGGCCAGCATGGGATCGTAGAAGGGCGTGACCTCGGTGCCGGTCTCGACCCAGGTATCGATCCGCGCGTCCCTGGGGAAATGGACATCGGTCAGGCGGCCGGTCTGCGGGCGGAAATTGGCCTGCGGATTCTCGGCATAGAGCCGGACCTCGATCGCCGCCCCCTTGGAGACCAGGGCCTCCTGCGGCGGCAGGACGAGATCGCCCGCCGCCTGCCGGATCATCCATTCGACCAGATCGACACCGAAGACCGATTCGGTTACAGGGTGTTCGACCTGAAGCCGGGTGTTGACTTCGAGGAAATAGAAATCCTCGCGCGCGACGTCATAGATGAATTCGACCGTGCCGGCGCTTTCGTAAGCGACCGCCTCGCCCAGCGCGACCGCCGCCCGGTGCAGGCGGCGGCGGGTGTCGTCGGACAGGCCGGGGGCCGGGGTTTCCTCGACCACCTTCTGGTTCCGGCGCTGGAGCGAGCAGTCGCGCTCGCCCAGCGCCACCACCCGGCCCTTGCCGTCGCCGAAGATCTGCACCTCGACATGGCGCGCGGTCGAGACGAAACGCTCGATATAGACGCGGGCATCGCCGAAGGACGAGGTCGCCATGCGTTGCACGGCCTCGAAACGCTCGCGCAGTTCGTCGGCGTCGTGGCACAGCGACATGCCGATGCCGCCGCCGCCCGCCGTGCTTTTCAGCATCACCGGGTAGCCGATGGCCTCGGCCCCGGCCACCGCCTCGTCGGCCGACAGGAGGATGCCGGTCCCCGGCAGCAGCGGCACGCCCGATGCCTCGGCAAGCGCGCGGGCCGTGTGCTTCAGGCCGAAGTCGCGCAGGTGTTCGGGGCGCGGCCCGATGAAGCGGATGCCCTTCGCCGCCAGTGCCTCGGCGAAGCCGGCGTTTTCCGACAGGAAGCCGTAACCGGGGTGGACCGCCTCGGCGCCGGTGGCCAGGCACGCCTCGACGATGGCCTCGGCGCGGAGATAGCTTTCCTTGGCCGGCGCCGGGCCGAGGCAGACGGCCTCGTCCGCCGCCAGCACGGGGGCGGTGAAGCGGTCCGCCTCGGAATGCACGGCGACCGTGGCGATGCCGAGCGAGCGGGCGGTCTTGATGACCCGGGCGGCGATCTCGCCCCGGTTCGCGATCAGGATCTTCTTGAACATGGGAAGGCTCAGGCCGCCTCCCCGTCCCAGATCAGCACGCGGACGGGCGTCGGATCGAAGCCGTTGCAGGGATTGTTCACCTGGGGGCAGTTGGAAATGACCGCCAGCACATCCATCTCCGCCACCATGTCGACATGGGCGCCGGGCGCGGAAATACCGTCGACGATGGCGAGCCGGCCGTCAGGATCGATCGGCACATTCATGAAGAAATTGATGTTGGGCACCACGTCGCGCTTGGTCATGCCCCATTTGGTCACTTCGACCACGAAATTCTCGCGGCAGGCGTGCATGTAACGGGTATGGTGGCCGAAGCGCACCGTGTTCGCCTCGCAGGAACAGGCGCCGGCGGAGGTATCGTGGCGGCCGCAGCTGTCGGCGACCACCGTCAGCATGACGTTGCCCTCGTTCGAGAGCAGCCGCGTGCCCGTGGTGACATAGGCCGAGCCCTGCGCCAGCAGCGTATCCTGGGCGCTGTAACGCTCGGAGAAATCGCCGGCACGGTAGAACAGCGTATCGACCGCCTGGCAGCCTTCGACATCGACGATGCGGAAGATCTGGCCGCGCTTGATGACATGGGACCAGGGCCGGGTCGCGGCGATGGTGAAATCATGGACGGCCTTGGCCGGGTCCAGGTTTTCGGTCGGGGTGCAGATGAAGGTCATGTCTCGGCCCTCCCGGCTCAGCGGCCGGCGAACAGGGGATCGGTATTCTCGAAGCCGCGCACGGCTTCGGCGGTGGCGGTGCGGCAGATGTCGTCGCCCGCGGGCGACGGTCCCTGCCAGATCACCGCTTCGATCGCCTGGGGGGCATAGGCGCCCGGGCTGAAGGGATGGGGACAATTGGAAATGGCGACGAGCAAGTCCATCTCGGCGCGCAATTCGACGAAGTCACCGGCCGCCAGCACGTCGTCACGCCAGCCGAAGCTACCGTCTTCCTTGACGTAGACGGGGGAAAAGAAGCTGATCACCGGGGCAAGGTCGCGCTTGCCGAGGCCGAACTTCGAGGCGGCGAGGCGCATGTTCTCCTGCGTGTTGCGCAAGGCGGCATCGCCGTAACGCCGCAGGTTCGAGGCGGGCGTCGAGCCGCCGACCACGGAATCATGGGCGCCCACCGTATCCTCGACCACCGAGGCGAGCACGCGGCCCATGTCGGAGAAGAGCACGCGGCCGCGCGGCAGCGCCGCCGTCCATTGCAGCTTCATGGTATCGGCCGAATTATAGCGTTCGCTGGTATCGGCGGCATTCCACAAAAAGACGGCAACGCCGGGCGTTGCCTGGGTGTTGACCAGGCGCAGGCGCTCGCCCCGGGCAAGGCGCGCGGTCCAATACCAGCCGCCGGGAATTTCCTCGCGCTGGCGGACCAGGTTGCTGGTCAGGGGGGCGCCGTCCCTGGCGGTCAGGGGCGGCAGGGCCTTGGGGGCCAGATCGTCGCCCGCGGCCTTCAGTTCCAGGTAACGCTGGCGCAAGGCTTCGATGCGGGCGGCCTTGTCGGTGGTGGTCATGGCTCGGTTGCTCCTCAAGCCTGGAGCGCCAGGTCGTCCTGGCCGAGCCCCGGGGCTTGGGCCGGGTCGTCCCGGCCGGGGGCGGTGGAAAAGGGTGCCGTCGAAACAAGAACGGGCGGCATGCGGTGCGGGCTGTCCTGGCCGGCGATGCGGCGCGGCCAGACCTCGATGTCTTCCTTGATCACGGCGCCATAGCGGTCGCCGTCGACCGGATCGACCCGCGGCCGCTCGAAG
Organism: Zavarzinia compransoris; assembly: GCF_003173055.1. Classification (NCBI taxonomy): domain Bacteria; kingdom Pseudomonadati; phylum Pseudomonadota; class Alphaproteobacteria; order Rhodospirillales; family Zavarziniaceae; genus Zavarzinia; species Zavarzinia compransoris. Next base: position 395,026 of record NZ_QGLF01000002.1, on the reverse strand, counting down.
GCCAGCACCCGGGTCGCGAGGCCGAAGGCTTCCGACAGGTCGTGGGTGACCATGACCACGGTCAGGTTTTCCTCGTTCCACAGGCGGCGCATCAAGGCATGGATATCGCCGCGGATACCGGGATCGAGGGCGCCGAAGGGTTCGTCCAGCAGCAGCACCCGGGGCTTCCGGATCAGGGTCTGGGCCAGGGCCAGGCGCTGCTGCATGCCGCCGGACAATTGCGCCGGATATTTCTTCTCGTGTTCCGCAAGGCCGACGCAATCGAGCATGTCGCGCGCGGCCTGGATCGCCTTCTGCCGCTTGCCGCCGAACAGGCGGGCGAGCACGCCGCCGCCCTCGAATTCGAGCGAGAGCAGGACATTGCCGAGCACGGTCAGATGCGGGAACACCGAATAGCGCTGGAACACCACGCCGCGCTCGGCGGTGGGTTCGCCCGCGATCGGCGTGCCGTCGATCAGGATCTCGCCCCGAGTCGGCCGTTCCTCGGACAGCAACATGCGCAGGAAGGTGGTCTTGCCGCAGCCGGACGGGCCGACCAAGGCGATGAAGGAACGCGGCGCGATCTCGAGGTTGATGCGTTCCAGCACCACGCGCTCGTCATATTCCTTCCAGAGGTTGCGGACGGTGATCGCACTCATCAGGCAGCCCTCGCGCTGGCAAACCAGGGGAACAGACGGTCCTGGGACTTGCGCAAGCCCACATCCATCAGGAAGGCGAGCAGGGTGATCCAGGCGACATAGGGCAGGATCACATCCATGGCCAGATAGCGCCGGACCAGGAAGACACGATAGCCGAGCCCGGATTCGGAGGCGATCGCCTCCGCCGCGATCAGGAACAGCCAGGCCGGCCCGAGGTTGAGGCGGATACTGTCGATGAGACGCGGCAGGATCTGCGGCAGCACCACGCGCTGCACGATGCCGAAGGTGCTGGCACCCAGGGTCTGCGCCTTGATCAATTGCTGGCGCGGCAATTCCTCGGTCCGGAGCGCGAGGTCGCGGATCATCACCGGGGCCAGGCCGATGACGATCAGCGCAATCTTGGAGGTTTCGCCAAGCCCCAGCATGATGAACAGGATCGGCAGGATCGCCAGCGGCGGCACCATGGAGACGACGGCGATGAAGCCGCCGAACAGCGCCCTGACATGGGGCAGCAGCCCGATGGCGATGCCGGCGCCGAGGCTGATCAGCGTCGCGATGGCCAGCGCCGCGCCGAGCCGCGCCAGACTGGCCGCCGTATCCAGCCACCACAGGATGTCGCCCGTCCGCGTATCGGCGGTGAAGGCCATGCGGTCGATGGCGTCGGCGAAGGACGACAGCGCCGGCAACAGCTTGTCCGCCGGATTTTCGGCCAGCCGCAGCGCCGAGCCGATCAGATAGGCGATGACGACGACGGCGAACGGCAGGGCGCCCAGCAGAAGCCGCGAGCCCGGCCGCAGTTCACGATTGATCGCGCGCATCCGTGCCCCCGTCAGTTACAGACGGCGCGGCGGCGGCGGCGGACGGCATCGAGGGAAAAGAGAAAGGCGGGGAAAAGCGTGAATGCCATGGTGCTGCCAACTCCCGTTACAGTTCAGACCGCGTTCGACCTGACCCTGGGAAATTGGCGAGACCTTAGTGACGCCAATTCCTGGTCACCGAGGCCTCCCGGGCTTTTATCCCGCCGTGCAACCGATCGGATGTCTCCCCGACCGGTTGGTCGCTCTCGGACCAGCACCGGAAAATCCGGCCGGAACCCTAGCCACCAAACTCTGTATACAATTACAGCAAAGGCCGCGAAAAAGCACAAGTCCCTATTCTTCGCAGCGCACCATTTTCGAGACGAGGCGCCCCATGTTCGATTATCCCGCCCTTCAGGCGCTGGCCGCCGTGGTGCGGCTCGGCTCGTTCGAACGGGCGGCCCAGGCACTGAACGTCACGCCGTCCGCCGTATCGCAGCGGGTGAAACAGTTGGAGGAACGCTGGGGCGCGGTGCTCGTCGTCCGCGGCCAGCCGTGTGCGGCGACGGCGGCGGGCCGGCACCTGTGCCGCCATGTCGAGCAGGTCGGCCTGCTGGAGGCGGGCCTCGCCCGGCATCTGCCGGGGGCGGGGGCGCCGGCGCCCCTCACCCTGCCGGTGGCGGTGAATGCCGACAGTCTGGGCACCTGGTTCATCGCGGCGGCCGCCCGCTTTGCGGCGGACAGCGGCCATCTTCTCGACCTGACCGTCGACGACCAGGACCATACGGCGGAACGGCTGCGCCGGGGCGAGGTGCTGGCCGCCGTCACCGGCCACGGCCGGGCGGTGCAGGGCTGCCGGGTGACGGCCCTCGGCCGCCTGCGCTACCGGATCACCGCCAGCCCCGCGTTCATGGCCCGGCACTTCCCCGCTGGTGTGACGGCCGCGGCCATGGCCCGCGCCCCCGCCCTCACCTTCGACCGCAAGGATCAGTTGCAGCGGCACTGGCTGGCGCTTCAGTTCGGCCTGGACCAGGCCGGGCCCACCCATTGGCTGCCCTCGACGCAAGGCTTCGTCGATGCCTGCGTCGCCGGCATGGGCTGGGCCCTGAACCCCGAAGCCCTGGTCGAGGACCATCTCCGCGCCGGCCGCCTGGTCGATCTCGTGCCCGGCGCCCATCTCGACGTCCCCCTGTTCTGGCAGGTCGGACATCTGGCCGCCAAGTCCCTGGCGGGCCTGACCAGGGCGGTGACGCTGGCCGCCCGCGCCCGTCTGGTCAGGGATTAGGCGCGGGGCGCTTAGACCGTCATTCTCCCGCGTCGCTCTTGGGGGTTTTGCCCTTGGGCTTCGCCTGGACTTGGCGCAAGCGCAGGTGACCGCCCGCGCCCGCCTTGTCGACTTCGAAGGCCGGCAGGCTGCGGACCAGATCGCTGAGCTTGCTGAAGCCGAAATTGCGCGGCACGAAATCGGGCGCCAGATTGCTCAGACGGCTGCCCAATTCGCCAAGCCCGACCCATCCGGTCTCGCCCTCGTCCTGGGACAGGGCTTTCTTCAACAGGGCCTCGGCCTGTTTCACCGGGCGGGCGCTGGCGGTCTTGGTCTTGCTTTCGGCCGGTGCCAGCGTTTCGGTGTAAAAGAACTTGTGGCACGCCTGACGGAAACTCTCGGGCGTCTTGTTCTCGCCGAAACCATAGACGTGGACGCCCTCCTCCCGGATGCGGGCGGCGAGACGGGTGAAGTCGCTGTCGGACGAAACCAGGCAAAAGCCGTCGAACCGCCCGCGATGCAGCAGATCCATGGCATCGATCACCAGGGTGATGTCCGAAGCGTTCTTGCCCGAGGTATAGGCGAATTGCTGCTGGGGCACGATGGCATAGCGGGCCAGCACCTCCGCCCAGCCCTTGGACCGGGCGGCGGAAAAGTCGCCGTAGATGCGGCGGACACTCGCCTCGCCCAGTTTGGCGATCTCCTCGAACAGGCCTTCGGCGATCTTGGCCGAGGCATTCTCGGCGTCGATCAATACCGCCAGACGCGGCAGCCTTGCTTCTTGTGTCATTGCCCCCTCCCCCTTTGCTTTCTTGCTCATCCGGCCCGGCGGGCGATTGCTCCACACCAGCGTAACGCCGCCCGCGCGGATTTGCTCGGCGATCGATGCCTCAGCCGCCCTTGCCCGGGCGATGGCCGTTCTCCACCAGCCAGTCCGCAACCCCCGGGCGGACCGCGTCGAGCACCGCGCGCCCCAGCGCCTCGCCCACCGCCGTGTGCTTGCCGGCATAGGCCAGGGGCGCGGCACCGCGGGCCGCGGCCAGCACGATGCAGTCGGTGCCGGTGCCGGTCACCGGCGGGCGGGCGGGATCGGGGCGATAGCCGCCTTCGAGAACGGCCAGGGTCCGCGCTTCCGCGGCCAGGGACAGGGCTTCGAGCAGGGCCGCGTCGGTCAGCGCGGCATCGACATGGACGAGGATGTTCACCGTGCCGAGCGGCGGGCCCGGGCGGCCGGGCCGGCGCGAGCCCACCGCCTCGCCGTTGCCGAGGCCGACAGTGGCGACGCAGGCCGCCGTCACCCCTTCGATCGTGGCCCGGGCGATGAAATGGCGGCGGATATCGCGCGAGGTCATCATGGCCACCGCATCCAGGCCGCCGATGGCGGCCAGCCCGTCGCGCAGCAGGGCCAGGGGATCGACCTCGGGGCCGAGGTCGGCATTGCGCACCTCGCGCCAGATCACCTTGTCCGCGGCCTGGAAGCCGGGCCGGTGCGGCGCGAAGCTCAGGAGACGGCACAGCCCCGGCAGACGGACCGTCAGCCAGGGCTGGGCGCAGGAGACCTGAAGTGTGGCGGTCAGCGCGTCGGCACCGGAGTCTCGCCCCGGTAGTCGTAGAAGCCGCGCCGGGTCTTGCGGCCCAGCCAGCCGGCCTCGACATATTTGACCAGCAGGGGGCAGGGGCGGTACTTGGAATCCGCCAACCCCTCGTGCAGCACCTGCATGATGGCAAGGCAGGTGTCGAGACCGATGAAATCGGCCAGTTGCAGCGGGCCCATCGGGTGATTGGCGCCGAGGCGCATGGCGGTATCGATCGCCTCGACCGAACCGACGCCTTCGTAAAGCGTATAGACCGCCTCGTTGATCATCGGCAGCAGGATGCGGTTGACGATGAAGGCGGGGAAATCCTCGGCCGCGGTCGGCGTCTTGCCGATGACCAGCGCGAATTCGCGGATGACCTGATAGGTGCTTTCCTCGGTGGCGATGCCCCGGATCAGTTCCACCAGCTTCATCACCGGCACCGGGTTCATGAAGTGAACGCCCATGAAGCGTTCCGGCCGGTCGGTGATGGAGGCCAGCCGCGTGATCGAGATCGACGAGGTATTGCTGGCGATGATCGCGCTGTCCTTCAACTTGGGACAGAGGTCGGTGAAGATCTTCTTCTTCACCGTTTCGACCTCGGACGCCGCCTCGATCGCGAGATCGACATCGCCGAACGTATCGATCGAATCGACGGCCTGGATCCGCTTCAGGGCGGCATCGCGGTCCGCCTCGGCGACCAGGCCCTTGGACACCTGGCGGGCCAGATTGCCCTGGATCGTCTCGAGCGCGGCCTTGGCCCGCTCGAGACTGACATCCATCATCAACACATCGTAACCCGCGAGCGCGCAGACATGGGCGATGCCGTTGCCCATCTGGCCGGCACCGATGACACCGATCGTCTTGAGCGCCATGTATTCACCCCGTCCGTTGCTCGCGTTGCGATAAGCCTAACAAATACGACGCGTTACTTCGACAGTTCCGCTTCCAGTTCCGGCAGCGCCTTGAACAGGTCGGCGACCAGGCCGTAGTCGGCGACCTGGAAGATCGGCGCCTCTTCGTCCTTGTTGATGGCGACGATGACCTTGCTGTCCTTCATGCCGGCGAGGTGCTGGATGGCACCGGAAATGCCGACCGCGACATAAAGCTCGGGCGCCACGATCTTGCCGGTCTGGCCGACCTGATAGTCGTTCGGCACGAAGCCGGCATCGACCGCCGCGCGCGAAGCGCCGACGGCGGCGCCCAGCTTGTCGGCGATCTTGTCGAGCAGGTGGAAATTGTCGCCCGACTGCATGCCGCGGCCGCCCGAGATGACGATGCGGGCCGAGGTCAGTTCCGGACGCTCCGACTTCGACAGTTCGGCGCCGACGAAGGCCGACAGGCCCTTGTCGCCGGCGGCGGCGACCGCCTCGACCGGGGCCGCGCCCTCGGTGCCGACCGCCGGGAAGGCGGTGGTGCGGACGGTGATGACCTTCTTCGCATCCGACGACTGCACGGTCGCCAGCGCGTTGCCGGCATAGATCGGACGGACGAAAGTATCGCCCGAGACGACCTTCACGATGTCCGAGATCTGCGCGACGTCGAGCAGGGCGGCGACGCGCGGCAGCACGTTCTTGCCCGAGGTGGTCGAGGGGGCGACGATATAGTCGTAGGCGCCGGCCAGCGAGACGATGAGGTCGGCCAGCGGTTCCGCCAGGCGGTTGGCATAGGCCGCATCGTCGGCGGTCAGCACCTTGGCGACGCCGTCGACCTTGGCGGCTTCGGCCGCGGTGGCGCCGACGCCGGCCCCGGCGACCAGCAGGTGGATGTCGCCGCCGATCGCCTTGGCGGCGGCGACGGCGTTCAGGGTCGCGGCCTTCAGGCCCGAGGCGTCATTTTCGGCCAGGACGAGAATCGCCATCTCAGATCACTCCCGCTTCGGTCTTCAGCTTGGCAACGAGGGTCGCGACGTCCGGCACCTTGATGCCGGCGCTGCGCTTCGCAGGCTCTTCGACCTTCAGGGTCTTCAGGCGCGGCGCGACATCGACGCCGTAGTCCGCCGGGGCCTTTTCGGCCAGCGGCTTCTTCTTCGCCTTCATGATGTTGGGCAGCGAAGCATAGCGCGGCTCGTTCAGACGCAGGTCCGAGGTCACGATCGCCGGCAGCGTCAGGCTGACGGTCTCGAGACCGCCGTCCACTTCGCGGGTGACGGCCGCCTTGTCGCCGTCGACGGCGATCTTGGAGGCGAAGGTCGCCTGGCCCCAGCCGAGCAGCGCGGCCAGCATCTGGCCGGTCTGATTGCTGTCGTCGTCGATCGCCTGCTTGCCGACGATGACGAGGCCCGGCGCTTCCTCGGCGACCACGGCCTTCAGCAGCTTGGCGACGGCGAGGGGCTGAACCTCCTCGTCGGTCTTGATCAGGATGCCGCGGTCGGCGCCCATGGCCAGGGCGGTGCGGATGGTTTCGGCGGCACCGGCCGGGCCGATGGAGACCACCACCACTTCCGTCGCCTTGCCCGCTTCCTTCAGGCGGATGGCTTCCTCGACCGAGATCTCGTCGAAGGGATTCATGGACATTTTGACGTTCGCGAGGTCAACGCCGGAATTGTCCGCCTTCACGCGGATCTTCACGTTGTAGTCGACCACCCGCTTCACGGGCACCAGGACCTTCATGGGAAATTAGCTCCGCCCTGTTTCTTGGGAACTGTTTGGTAACCAGGGCCGCCTGGCCCGAGGGACAAGAACGACCGTCCGGCCCGCAACCGACCGCCCGATCCAATCTTGCCGCGCTGCACCATAGAAACAGGAGACGGTCCTGTCAACGAACCGCAACCTGCCGGTCGGTGCCGGCTGTCATCCCTCGGGGCCCGGTGGCCCCCGCTGCGCGCATAGTGGCAGGGAATTCACGCTTGGCAAGCCGCTCGGGCGGGATCGGCCCTTGCATTCGGAATCAGCGATTGGCGCCCGGGACCCACAGCACGTCGGCGGCGCCATTGTCGTTCAGGTGGCGGGCGAGGACGAAGAGATGGTCCGACAGCCGGTTGACGTACCGTAACGCCGCCATGTTGATCGCCTCGACGGCGGCGAGCGCGCTCACCGCCCGTTCCGCCCGCCGCGCCACGGTGCGCGCCTGATGGGCGAAGGCCGCGGCCCGGCTGCCGCCCGGCAGGATGAACGAGCGCAGCGGCGGAATCCCGGCATTCAGGCCGTCGATCTCGCCTTCGAGCCGGGTCACCTGGGCTTCGACGATGCGCAGCGCGCCTTCGATGCCCTCGGGCGTCGCCAGATCGGCGCCGAGGTCGAACAGGTCGTTCTGGATGCGGCCGAGCATGGCGTCGACCTCGGGCCGGTCGGCAACCTCGAGGCGGATCAGGCCGATGGCGGCATTCAATTCGTCCACTTCGCCATAGGCGGCGACGCGATCCGCATGCTTCGGCACCCGGCTGCCGTCGACCAGCGAGGTCAGGCCCTTGTCGCCGCCCCTTGTATAGATCTTGTCGAGCTTGACCATGTCACTTGCCTGCGAGGTAAAGGGTGAGCAGCAGCAGGACGAGGGCGATGCCCTGCACGAAGACGCGCAATTGCATCAGCTTGTTCGAGAAGCGCCGGTCCGCCCCCCCGCGCAACAGGGTCAGCACCCCGAGCACCAGGATGACGATCAGGGCCACGAAGGCCAGCGGAACGAGAAAGGACAGAAGTGCCGACATGATGCCGTCCATATAGCGCGACGGGCGGGCGGGGGAAATGGGTCAAGCGTCGCGGTCCGATCGCCGCAGGTATCGAAACCGGGCGACGAACGCCTGCTGGAGGCCACGCATGAAACCGGCCGGGAGGAGCCCGTAGACGCAGCTTCCGGGACGGCCGGGCACCGGCCGAAGATCGTATCCGGGCCAGGTAAAGACGTTCAAATCGTCGAGAATGGCCCAGGAACGCTCGCCATCGAGACCGAGACGCTCCTTCGTACGCGGCCAGACCTCGACCGCCCCCGCGGGGTCGGACGGCGGCAGGTGCGTGATCGGAGCAACTGTGACGATTTGTCGTCCCTGCCCGTCATCGGCAATGGCGAGGACGATGACGCAAGGTCGGTCCTTCACCCCTTCCCGCTGACCGGCGACGTAATCTTGGCGCCATACATAGGCATAGGAAATGACCAAGCCGACCTTGGGTGTCGGGATTTCCATGGCTTACCGGATCCGCGTCAGCGCTCCGGCGCTTCATCGTCGAAAGCCGCGCAGGCGGGATCGAGAGGAGCAGCGGCAATCGCAGCGACCAGGGCATCGGGCAATTCCCTCAGGGAGAAAGCCTCGCGCTCTCGGCGCAGCAACTGTCGATAGTGCTCATACTCTGCCGGCGACAGGAGGTAGATTTCAGGCCGGCCGTGACTGGTGACCGCCACCGGCTCACGCTTTGCCGCATCCTTGTAGCGCCCGGGGCGCCGGACGAATTCCGTGGCAGGGACTTCAATCGTCATCTTCGCACCTCACCGGGTGAAATTACGAAATCTTCGAAATTTTCGCAATCATGCCGCTCCCCTTCCCGCCAATTCCTCGATCGCCGCTTCCAGCCGGGCAAGGTCGGCCGGGCCGGACAGGCGGTGGTCGGCGCCCTTGACCAGGGTCAGGGTGGCGTCGGCCGATTCGGCGGCGGCGAGCAGCTCGGCCGAGAGTTGCCAGGGGACGTCCGTATCGGCATCGCCGTGGATCAGGCGGAAGGGGCAACGGATGGCGACCGGCCGGCCCAGGATCAGGTGGTTGCGCCCCTCCTCGATCAGGCTGCGGGTGATTTCATAGCCTTCGGGGTCGTAGTCCGAGGGATCGACGATGAAGCCGTCCCGTTCCAGGGCCGCGCGCTGGGCCGGGGTCATGCGCGCCTCGATCAGGCGGTCGGTGAAATCCGGGGCGGCGGCCAGCGTGATCAGGCCGGCGACCCGGCCGGGCCGGGCCAGGGTGGCCAGGGCGGCGATCCAGCCGCCCATGGACGAGCCGACGACGATCAGGGGCCCCGCGGTCACAAGATCGATGACGGCCAGCGCGTCGTCCAGCCAGCGGCCGATGGTGCCTTCGGTGAAACGGCCGCTGCTGGCGCCGTGGCCCTCGTAGTCGAAACGGGTGAAGGCCCGGCCGGTCGCCCCGCACCAGGCGTCCAATGCCGTCGCCTTGGTGCCGGTCATGTCCGATTTGAAGCCACCGAGGAACAGGACACCCGGTGATTTCCCGGCGCTGGTGTGATAGGCGATCGATTGGCCGTCGTGCAGCACCAGTCGTTGCGGCGCGGCGGCGGCGGAAGGGGCGTCGGCAGTCTTCATGATCGATACATATACCGGCATCGAAACCGATGCCACCGCGTCGGGCCCGGTTGCGGGGCGCGCGCCGCGGGTGCTGCAGGTCCTGCCGTCGCTGGCCGCGGGCGGCGTCGAGCGCACGGCCGTCGACGTGGCGGCCGGGCTCGTCGCGCAAGGGGTCGAGACTTTCGTCGCCTCGGAAGGGGGGCGGCTGGTCCACGACCTGGAAAAGATCGGTGCCAAGCACCTGACCTTGCCGCTGGCGACCAAGAATCCCTTCCGCATCCGCCGCAACATCGAGCGCCTGCGCGAGGCGATCCGCGCCCACGGCATCGAACTGGTCCATGCCCGCTCGCGGGCGCCGGCCTGGAGCGCGCGGGCCGCGGCAAGGGCCGAGGGCCTGCCCTTCGTCACCACCTATGCCGGCACCTACAACGAGGATTTCCCGCTCAAGCGCCGCTACAACGGCATCATGGCGGCGGGCGATGCGGTGATCGCCAATTCCCACTTCATCGCCGACCATGTGCTCGCCCGCTATCCCGAGGCGGCGGGCCGGCTGGTCACCATCCCGCGCGGCATCGACATCGACCTGTTCGATCCCGCCCGGGTCAGCCAGGAACGGGTGATCGCCGTCGCCAAGGCCTGGCGCATGCCGGACGGCGTGCCGGTGATCCTGATGCCCGGCCGCCTGACCCGCTGGAAGGGCCAGGGCTTCCTGGTCGATGCCCTGGCCGCCCTGGGGCGCAGGGACATCGCCTGCTTCATCGTCGGCGACGACCAGGGCCGGAAGAAATACCTGACCGAGCTCGAGGACAAGATCCGCCACCACGACCTGGGCGGGGTGGTGCGCATCGTCGGCCACTGCCGCGACATGGCGGCGGCCTATATGCTGGCGGACGTGGTGGCCGCGCCCTCGCTGGACCCCGAAGCCTTCGGCCGCGTCCCGGTCGAGGCCCAGGCCATGGGCCGGCCGGTGGTCGCGACCGACCACGGCGGTTTCCGCGAGACCGTGATCCCGGGCGAAACCGCCCTGCTGGTGCCGCCCGGCGATGTCCAGGGCCTGGCCCAGGCGATCAAGGCCGCGCTCGATCTCGATACGGCGGCGCGCCAGTCCCTCGCCCCCTATGCCCGCGCCCATGTCGCGGCGACCTGGACCGTCGACCACATGGTCGCCAGCACGATCGAGATCTACTGCCAGCTGATGGCGCGGCGGCGCCCGCCGCCGGCCTGAGAGACTCAGCGCCCCTGGAAGACCGCCTTCCGCTTTTCGGCGAAGGCCTTCAGGCCTTCCTGGTGATCCTCGGATGCCCAGCAGGCGGCGATCCGCGCCGCCGCCGCACCCGCGTCCAGGTCGCCGCGGGCGATGCCGTTCAGCGTCTTCTTCATGCCCTGCACCGCCAGCGGCGCAAGGCCGAGGATACGGTCGGCCAGGGCATCGACGGCGCCGGCCAGTTCCTCGCGCGGGACGATGCGGTCGAGAAAGCCGATCTCGACCAGCTGCGGCCCGGCGAATTCCTCGACCGAAAGGACGAGGCGCTTGGCGACATTCAGGCCCAGGCGCTCGATCAGCCGGGTCAGGCCGAGCACGGGGTAATGGATGCCGAGGCGGGCCGGCGGCACGAACATCTTCATGCCCTCGACGCCGATACGGAAATCCGCCACCAGGGCGATCTCGACCGCGCCGCCGAAAATCCCGCCGTTCAGGGCGGCGACCACCGGGATCGGCAAGGCTTCCAGCGCGTTGACCAGGGCTTCCAGCGCGCCCTCCCGCTGGGTGCCGCCGGCCAGATCGTTGATCGAGACGCCGGAGCAGAAGCTCTTGGCCGTGCCGCCCGAGAGGACCAGCAGCCGGATCGACGGCTCGGCGGCGATCGTCGCCAGATGAGCGGCGAATTGCTCGAGATCGGCCTTTTCCAGCGCATTATGGCGCTCGGGCCGGTTGAGCGTGATGGTGGCGCGGGCGCCTTCGACGTGGAGGAGGACGGTATCGGTCATGGCCCGCACCCTACAAGAGCCGCTGCGCCGCAGCAACCGGGCCAAAGCCCGACAAGCACCCCTTGCGCAACCCGCCGGTCTTGGCTATAGGAAGCGCCTTCACTCCCCTTCGGCATGCCGACGTAGCTCAGGGGTAGAGCAACTGATTCGTAATCAGTAGGTCCGCGGTTCAATTCCGCGCGTCGGCACCATTGCTAAGATATTGAAATTATTGATGTTTTTCCAAATTTTCGACGCCTTGATGGCGTGAACAAGTAAAGAACGTTAGACTTTTCCCGTCACCATCCCTTTAGACTTGTTTCCGGGTTATTCCTGGCTTCGGGGCAGAAGCTCAGACAGCCGTCCTGCTATTTCTGTGTTCTGTCTCGACCGGGCCGGATAAGCATCCAAGGGAACACGATCTCCATTGGCATTCTGCCGCTGAACCGGTAGCCCTTGTTCTTGATGTGCCAAGCATTACCGCCATTGGCTCCCATTCCAGGCAAGGTGCGCATCTTCTTCTGGTTTTCCAACTTGCCGTCAACAGCCCAGATCAAGAGATGTTCGATATCTTCAAGAGCGCGTGAAATTCGATCAATCCGATTTTTCCCGGTAACAAAATCAATTACAGCATAGCTAAAACCGACCTCCCCACGTTTTTTTACAATTGATCTAGCGACTTCATGATTTCCGAATCGGGTCAATGGAGATTTAGTTAGACCAATATACTCAATTTGATCTCTTGTTCTAGAGTTTCCGTGATTACGAATTAGCGCATAGAGAAAGGGCTCATCAGTTTTGAAATCAGGAACCCGCATGTCTTTCGTCCACGGAGACGGTTTCGTCCAAACCAACTCGACAGACTTGAAAGTGGAATTTCCTGCTGTGTTCTGAATGTCCGAAATATTCTCGGCCCACTCAACTGGTCTGAGATGCTTAATGGTCATTTCTTCCATTCTCGTGAAAATTCTTCTATTTTCCGCATAGGTTGTTTATGGCTTTTGCTACAATCCGTGTCAATCAGGATCGATGCCCTCCCTCTTTGCTGGGTGCTCCCAAACAAAAAAATTCCGAAGTAGATATGGGCCTGGTTTTCCGCGACAGCGGTGATAGCGACATTGGAAAATCGAAAGGCTTAACGACTGGGGGAGGGGCATCGACAAACCCACGGCAATCAAAGGCGGATCGAGGAAAATCATCATATTTTGACCTTCCCGCAAAATTCTGCCTTCCAACCATCCCTAATCTTTCTTTGGAATCACCAGGATCGATCCAACTGGATGAGGACCCTCTCTTGGATTTATGTCGGTCAGGCCAATACCTCGGCTTGGCTCAAAAGGTCCGTCTATGGCCATCTGCCGGCAACGCCTTGATGATGCGCTGTGAGCAAGAAACACGCCCCGAGGAATGAAGGACCAATGTGCGGACGCTATACGATCCGGCAGGACTGGCGCCGGCTGCATGATCTCTATCGCCTGACCACCGATGCGGACGTAGCGCCGGCCGGGCTGGCGCCGAGCTTCAATGCGGCGCCGGGGCAGGCGCTGCCCATCGTCGGCGAGCGGGGGGCGCGGCGGTCGCTGATCCTCAGCCGCTGGGGCATGATCCCGCCCTGGGCGACCGGGCCTAGCGACGGCAGACTGACAACGATCAATGCCCGGGCCGAGACGCTCGAAACCTCGAAACTCTATGGGCCGTGCTGGCACGGGCGGCGCTGCCTGGTGCCGGCGGACGGCTGGTACGAATGGCGCCAGATCGGCAAGGGCAAGCAGCCCCATTTCATCGCCCGGGCCGATGGTGCGCCCTTCGCCTTCGCCGGCCTGTGGTCGCTGTGGCGGGGGGCGGACGGGGCGCCCGTGGTCTCGCATACGATCGTGACCACCGTCGCCACCCCTGCCCTGGCCGGGCTTCACGAGCGCATGCCCGTCGTCCTCGACCCCGGCGACTACGACGACTGGCTGCACGCCGCCGTGCCGCCCCGCCCCCTGCTGCGCGCCCACGACGGCCCGTGGCGCGAATGGCCGGTCTCACCCCGGGTCGGCAAGGTCGCCGAGAACGACGCCGGGCTGGTCGAGGAGACCGCCGCCGCCGTCCTGTTCTGAACGCCGCGGCCGACGGCCCTTGCGCGGAGGCTTGAGAAGGGCGGCGCGCCATGGCACCCATGGGAAAGAAACTCAAGGGGAAGCGCCGATGGCCGAGGTCCTGGACGGGCAGTATGACTATATCGTGGTCGGCGCCGGCACCGCCGGCTGCATCCTGGCCCATCGCCTGTCGGAAGACCCGCGCAACCGGGTGCTGCTGCTTGAGGCCGGCGGGCGGGACAATTGGATCTGGTTCCATATCCCTGTCGGCTATCTCTTCGCGATCGGCAATCCGCGCGCCGACTGGATGTTCCGCACCGAGGCGGAGGCCGGCCTCAACGGCCGCTCCCTGATCTATCCGCGCGGCAAGGTGATCGGCGGCAGTTCCGCCATCAATGCGATGATCTCGATGCGCGGCCAGGCCGCCGATTACGACCATTGGCGCCAATCGGGCCTGGCCGGCTGGGCCTATGACGATGTGCTGCCCCATTTCATCCGGCTGGAGGATCATTTCCTCGGCGCCAGCGCAGTCCATGGCGCCGGCGGCGGCTGGCGCATCGAGGCCCCGCGCGTGCGCTGGGACGTGCTCGATGCCGTGCGCGCCGCCGCGATCGAAATGGGCGTGCCGCCGATCGCGGATTTCAACACCGGCGACAACGAGGGCGTCTCCTACTTCCATGTCAACCAGAAGAACGGCCGGCGCTGGTCCGCCGCCCGGGGTTTCCTGAAGCCGGCCCTGAAGCGCCCGAACCTTCGCCTCGAAACCCATGTCCAGGTCGAACGCCTGCTGGTCGAGAACGGCCGCGCCGCGGGCGTCCGCTTCCGCCGCGACGGGCGGGTGACGGAAGCGCGGACCGCGGGCACGGTGGTGCTGGCGGCCGGCGCCATCGGCACGCCGCAGATCCTGCTGCTGTCGGGCATCGGGCCGGCGGCGGCGCTGGCGCCCCACGGCATTCCGAGCATCCTCGACCGGGCCGGCGTCGGCGCCAACCTGCAGGACCACCTGCAACAGCGCGCGATCTACAAGGTCGGCGGCGTGCGCACCCTGAACGAGACCTATTATTCCCTGCCCCGGCGCGCCCTGATGGGCCTCGACTATCTGTTCCGCCGGCGCGGGCCCCTGACCATGGCGCCCAGCCAGATGGGCCTGTTCACCCGCTCCGATCCCGGGCGGGAGCGGGCGAACATCCAGTTCCATGTCCAGCCCCTGTCGCTGGACAAGTTCGGCGATCCCCTGCATCGCTTCCCGGCGATCACGGTCAGCGCCTGCAACCTGCGCCCGACCTCGCGCGGGACCGTCACCCTGCGCAGCGCCGATCCCGGCGCAGCACCTGTGATCGCGCCCAACTACCTGTCGACCGCGGACGACCGGCGCGTCGCCGCCGACGCCATCCGCGTCACCCGCCGGTTGATGGCGCAGAACAGCCTTGCCCCCTACCGGCCCGAGGAATATTTGCCCGGCCCCGCGGTCGGGAACGACGATGCCGCCCTGGCCCGGGCGGCAGGCGACATCGGCACCACCATCTTCCACCCGGTGGGCACCGCGAAGATGGGCCGGCCCGACGACCCGACCGCCGTCGTCGATGAGCGCCTGCGCGTCATCGGCCTCGGGAATTTGCGCATCGTCGATGCCTCGGTCATGCCCACCATCACCTCGGGCAATACCAATACGCCGACCGCCATGATCGCCGACAAGGGCGCCGCCATGATCCTGGCGGATGCCTGACCGAGGGCACGGTGCTGCCGGTCCGGGGCCTCGGCGGGTGACTGGACGAAGCCCCCCGGCCGCGCGATAGATAGGGGCGAGAGCGAGGGCCCCATGGACATCATCGACGCGGCCGAGGCGCATCTGCCCGGCATCCTGGCCATCTACAACGATGCGGTCGCCCGGACCACGGCGATCTGGAACGAGACGCCGGTCGACCTCGACAACCGCAGGGCCTGGTGGACGGCCCGCACCGCCCAGGGTTACCCGGTGCTGGTGGCGGTCGCCGGCGGCGAGGTTCTCGGCTATGCCAGCTTCGGCGACTGGCGCGCCTTCGACGGTTACAGGCACACGGTCGAACATTCGGTCTATGTCGCCGCCGGGGCGCGCGGGCGCGGCGTCGGCCTCGCCCTGCTCGAAGCCCTGATCCCGCGGGCGCGGGCGCTCGGCAAGCATGTCCTGGTCGCCGGCATCGAGGCCGGCAATACAGCCTCGATCCGCCTGCACGAAAAGCTCGGCTTCACCCGCGTCGGCCTGATGCCCGAGGTCGGGATCAAGTTCGGCCGCTGGCTCGACCTCGCCTTCCTGCAACTCATCCTGTAACCGGGGCGATCCGCGCCGCCAGGAAGTCGAGGAAGGCGCGGATGCGGCTGGCCAGATGGCGGTGGCCGGCGAAGACGGCGTTGATCGCCTCGATATCGTCCGCCGCCTGATGGCCGGCCAGCAGGCGCACCAGCCGGCCGGCGGCGAAATCCGCCGCCACATGGAAATGGCCCACCCGGATGATGCCGACCCCGTCGAGGGCGAGGCGGCGCGCAGTCTCGCCGTTGTTCACCCGGCAGTTGCCGCCGACCCGGACCGTCTCGCCGTCCCGGAACGGCCAGTCCGCCAGTTCGCTATTGAAGGTGAAGCCGATGCAATTGTGCCGCGCCAGATCCCTTGGCCGCAGCGGCACCCCGTGATGCGCAAGATAGCCGGGCGAGGCGGCGATGACCTTTGGGGTTTCATGGATCTTGCGTGCCTTCAGCCCGGAATCGCGCAAGGGGCCGGTGCGGATGGCGACATCGGTCCGCTCGCCGACGACATCGGTCATGCTGTCGGTCAGGGTCAGGTCCAGTTGCACCTGGGGATAGAGGGCGAGGAAATCCGGCACCAGGGGCAGGACCATGCGGCTGCCGAAAGGCACGGTCGCATTGACCCGCAGCAGCCCGCGCGGCACCACGGCGCCACCGGCGGCAAGCAGGCGTTCCGTCTCGTCGATCTCGGCCAGGATGGCGGCGGCGCGCTGGTGATAAAGCTCCCCCTCAGGGGTCAGGCGCAGCGCCCGCGTGGTGCGGACCAGCAGCCGGGTCGCCAGCCGCGCCTCGGTCCGCGCCACCAGCTTGGAGACGGCGGAGGCGGTCAGGCCCAGCCGCCGGCCGGCCGCGGCGAAACTGCCCTGGGCCACCACTTCGGCGAAGACTTCCATTTCCCCGGCGCGATTGTTCATGGCCATATCCGTGAAATTAATTCACGGATGAATGTAAATTAGAACTCATTGTACAGGGAATAGGGCCGGCGCCATCTTGAACGCGGAATTCGTTCGGAACCGCTTGCCATGCCCCTCGCCCTATTCGCCCTGACCATCGCCGCCTATGCCATCGGCACGACGGAATTCGTCGTCGTCGGCCTGTTGCCCACGGTCGCCGCCGATCTCGGGATCAGCCTGCCCGATGCCGGGCTGATCGTCTCCGTCTATGCCCTGGGGGTGACCTTCGGCGCCCCCGTGCTCACCGCCCTGAGCGGGCGTGCCCCGCGCAAGGCCCTGCTGCTGGGCCTGATGGCGCTTTTCGTCGCCGGCAATACGGCGGCGGCGCTCAGCCCCGGTTTTGAAACCCTGCTGGTCGCGCGCGTGCTGTCGGCCTTTGCCCATGGCGTGTTCTTTTCCGTCGGCTCGACCATTGCCGCCGACCTCGTCGCGCCGGACCGCCGGGCGACGGCGATCGCCTTGATGTTCATGGGGCTGACCGTCGCCATCGTCACCGGCGTGCCGCTCGGCACCTGGATCGGCCAGGCCTTCGGCTGGCGGTCGACCTTCTGGGCGGTGACGGGGCTCGGCCTCGTCGCCTTCGCCGGGATCGCCGCGCTGCTGCCGCGCCACCTGGCGGCGCCCCCGGCGGCACCGCTCCGCGAACAGATCCGGGTTCTCGGCAGCGGCCGGCTGCTGCTGGTCTACGGCATGACCGCGCTCGGCTATGGCGGCACCTTCGTCGCCTTCACCTATCTCTCGCCCATCCTGCAACAGGTGACCGGTTTCGGCGAAGGCGCCGTCAGCCTCATCCTGGTGCTCTACGGCCTTGCCATCGCGGCGGGCAATATCGCCGGCGGGCGCATCGCCGACCGCGACCCGGTGCGCGCCCTGACCCTGCTGTTCGTCGTCCAGGCGGCGGTATTGCTGCTGTTCACCTTCACGGCGGTGTCGCCGGTCCCGGCCCTCGTCACCCTGGCGGCGCTCGGCTTCCTGTCCTTCGCCAATGTCCCGGGCTTGCAGATCTATGTCGTGCAGCTGGCGAAACGGCATCGGCCGGGTGCGGTCGACGTCGCCTCCGCCTTCAATATCGCCGCCTTCAACCTCGGCATCGCGGTCGGGGCCTGGGTCGGCGGGCGGGTGGTGGACAGTGCGCTCGGCCTCGGGTTGACGCCGGCGGTGGGCGCCCTGCTCGTCGCCCTCGCCCTTGGCCTGACGCTGTGGAGCGGCCGCCTGGACCGGCGGGCCGCCTGACGGGAACCGTCTCAGGACCGCAAATCGCGCTGGGCCAGCCCCAGCGCGACCGCGCCGAACAGGGCCAAGGCCGATCCCCAGAGCCCGGCCGACACCGTCCCCAGCGCATCGGTCACCGCGCCCGACAGCACCGGCCCCAGGCTTTGCCCGAGACCGAAGGCGATGGTGAAGGCGCCGATCCCGGCGGTGATGGCGGCGGGCGGCAGGTTGCGGCGGACGAATTGGGTGGTGGTGGCGACCACGGTCATGATCGCACTGCCGAAGCAGAGGCCGGACAGCACCAGGGCCAGCGGCCCCCCGACCAGCAGGGGCAGCAGGGCACCGAGGCCGGTGACCGCATTCATCCCGGCGAAGCCGAACCCATGGCGCAGGCGCGCCAGCAGCCCCGACCACAGGAAGGGCGAAAGCAGCATGCCCGCCCCGATCGCCAGCCAGAAGCCGACCTGGAAGCCGAGCCCCGCCCCCTGCCCGCGCACGAAGGCGAACATGAAGGTCATATAGGCGATATAGCCCGCCCCGAAGCAGAAATAGCCCGCCAGCATGGGCAGCATGGGCAGGAGCCGGGCGCGGCCGCCGGCGAGCGTCGCCTGGCCGCCGCCGGCCCGTTTCGCCGCGGCCAGGGCCGCGATCATGGGCAGGCAGAGCAGGGCGAGCGCCACCCAGGCCCATTGCCAGCCGCCCCGCCCGAGCGACAGCAGCACAGGCACGATCAGGCCCGACAGGATGATCCCGAGCCCCGGCCCGGCATAGAAGATCCCGAGCAGCAGGATCCCGCGCCGGCCGTGGCGCTGGGCGATGCCGGCGGCGAGCACGCCGCCGCCGACGAAGGCGAAGGCCCCGCCGAGGCCGGACAGCAGCCGCGCCCCGTTCAGCAGCACGGCATCCCGGACCAGGGCGCAGGCCAGCACGCCCAGGGCGCAGGCGACCGCCCCCGCCACCGTCATGCCGAAGGCGCCGCGCGCCACGATCGCCCGGGGCGCGACCAGGGCGCCCAGCAGATAGCCGATGGCATTGCTGGCGTTCAGCCAGCCGGCCAGGGCATAGCTCCAGCCGAGATCGTCGCGCATGTCGGGCAGGATCAGGGCATAGGCGAAGCGCGAGACGCCCAGGGCAATGGCGGAAGCCATGGCCAGCGCCAGCACCAGGCGCAGGTCATGCGCGAATGCCGCCGTGCCGGGCACCGCTGCCGGTGTCGTGCCGCCCATCCCGAACCCCCGTGCCGGGCCGGGGTCGATGCCGCCGGCCGCTCGTTCATCGGGCAACAAGGTCGGCCGGAACGCAGGGCACGGCAAGGCCCGGGGCCATTCGCCAGCCGCGGGGGCCTATGCGCCGGCGACGGCGGCGGCGGCCCGCAGATAGGCGACGACGGCCGGGCGATGCCCGGTCAGGCCCTTGTAGGCCAGGGTTTCGGGCGGCATGGCGTCCAGGGCATCGGCCAGGATCGCGGCCCGCGCCGGCTCGGCCGCGACCGCATCCAGCCGGCACTGATAGGTGCGGATGGTGAAGAGGATGGCGCCCGTCACCGGCAGGCGGCGCAGGGTCTGGCGTTCCGAGCGCAGGAACATCCGCCCCCCCGCATCGCCGGCGGAAAGCGGCGGGTCCAGCGGCCGGTTGCCGTGGGCCGAGGGCTGGAACAGGGCCGGATCGTCGTGGATCGACCAATTGGTGCGCCAGACCGGCCGATCCGCCTTCAGCAGGGCGAAGAACCGGTCCATCGCCCCGGCCAGCTTGTCCTCATAGGCGGGGACCGGGCCGTGGATGGCGCTGAGCGGCCGGCCCAGCTTGTCCGCCAGGGCCCAGCGCGAGGGAAAGCACAGCGAGGCGGCGACCAGGCGGTAAGGCTCCCCCTCGGCGGCCGATGCCATGAGGCAGAGATCTTCCTGCACCAGGCGCCCCGCCCGGTCCAGCGGGTGCAGGCCAAGGTCGCGGAGCGCGACCCGGCGGCCGGTTTCCCGCTCGATCATCGCCTCGTCGTCGCCCTCGACCGTGAAACGCTCGCCGTAGCGCCGGGGCAGGTGTCCGACCAGCAGCGCCAGAACCTCCGCCCCCATGGCCTCCGACCCCGGCAGGGCCCCGAAGACGGCCTCGTGGCGATCGGTCAGCAGGCGCTGCTTCTCGGCCATTTCGGCGGCGTAATGGCCGTCGATCTGGATCCAGTCGCCAAGGTCGAGGCCGGCCAGCCCCATCTGGATGCGATAGGGCCCGGACGAGAAGGGAACATAGGGAATCAAGGGAACCCCCGCACGAAGAACGCCGGCGCGACGGCAAACAGTGATCGGGCCAGCCTCTTACACTTCGGGGACAAAAGGCAACGGGGGTGTCAAAAGGAAGCGGGCGCCGAGCGGTTTCCCGCGCGGCGCCCGCCCTGGGCCGTGAAGACCGGCTTGCTTACTTCGGCTTGTAGATCTGGTCGAAGACGCCGCCGTCGCCGAAGTGTTCCTTCTGGGCCTTGCGCCAGCCGCCGAAGGCCGCATCGTCGATGGTGACGAGTTCGAGGCTCGGGAAGGCGTCCTTATACTTCGCCGCCACTTCCGGGTCGCGCGGACGGTAGAACCACTTGGCCGCCAGTTCCTGGCCCGCCTTCGAATAGAGGAAGTTCAGGTAGGCTTCGGCCTGCTTGCGGGTGCCGCGCTTGTCGACCACCTTGTCGACCACGGTCACCGGCGGTTCGGCCAGGATCGAGAGCGAGGGCACGACGATCTCGAACTGGTCCGCGCCCAGTTCCTTCAGCGCCAGGAAGGCTTCGTTTTCCCAGGCCAGCAGCACGTCGCCGATGCCGCGCTGGACGAAGGTGGTGGTCGAACCGCGGGCGCCCGTGTCCAGCACCGGGACATGGGCGAACAGCTTGGCGACGAATTCCTTCGCCTTTTCCGGGTCGTTGTTGTTGTGCTTCAGGGCATAGGCCCAGGCCGCCAGGTAATTCCAGCGCGCCCCACCCGAAGTCTTCGGGTTCGGCGTGATCACCTCGACGCCGTCATTCACCAGGTCGCCCCAGTCCTTGATGTTCTTCGGGTTGCCCTTGCGGACCAGGAACACGATGGTCGAGATATAGGGCGAGCTGTTGTCGGCCAGGCGCTTCTGCCAGTCCAGCGGCACCAGGCCCTTGTCGGCGATGGCGTCGATGTCGGAGGCGAGCGCCAGGGTCACCACGTCGGCCTCGAGGCCGTCGATGACCGAGCGGGCCTGCTTGCCCGAGCCGCCGTGCGAGGTCTGGATGGTCAGGGTCTCGCCGGTTTCCGCCTTGTAATAGGCGATGAAGGCTTCGTTGAAGTCCTTGTAAAGCTCGCGGGTCGGATCATACGACACGTTCAGCAGGGTGGTGTCCGCCTGCGCGACCGCCCCCGGCAGGGTGGCGGCAAGCGCCGCGATCGCCAGGGCCCCCACCGCCCGGCGCGTCCGCCCCAGCAGGGCACGGCCAAAAGTCTTGTTCTCGAACATGGTGTCCTCCGCCCCCAGCGGGGCCTCCTCGCTTGAACCAATATACAAATCACGACTCAAGCCGTCGCCTTTGTCAACGCATCTTTGTGGAAATTAAATTATAACACACTAAATACATGTTTAACACGCATGCGGTCGGGCTTCAGGGTATCGGCCAGCGTGGTCGCATCCATCACTTGCAGCAGGACATAATAGGCATCGATGAACAAAGGGCGGACGACGCAGGTCGCCTCGTCCGCGCAATCGTCGCAGCGGCGGTAATTGTTCACGGAAATGCACGACAGGGGCGCGATCGGCCCGTCGATGGCGCGCAGCACGGCGCCGATCGAAATGCTGCCGGCCGGCTTTGCCAGGCCATAGCCGCCGTTCCGTCCGCGCCGGCTGGCGACCATGCCGCCGGCCTTCAGGTCGAGCAGGATATGTTCGAGGAATTTGCGCGGCGCCCCGGTGCTTTGGGCTATGTCGTCGATGGAAACCGTCGCCTCGGCCCGGCCGGACAGAAAGATCAAGGCCTTGAAGGCATATTTGGCTTTCTGGGAGATCATGGGCGCCGCCGCGTCAGGCCGGACAGCCCCGCCGCGGCCTTACCGAACCCCGAGCACCAGGGACATGACCAGAGCCGCCGCGCCCCCGAAGGCGAGGAGACCCAGAATATTCTCGATGCGCTGCCACGGGCTGAGGCGACCATATTGCACGGCAAATTTCCGTTGAATAACTCTTATTCACAGATATATTTCAGCCGGCCGCACGAAATGTCGAGGAAATTATATTTTATACATAATTTTTATGTTCAAATATCCCACGCGAAGGCGGCAAGGCGAAACCCGTTTCGCTCAGTCCTTGGCGTCGGGGGGGGTGCGCGGGACGGGCTTTTCCGCCGGCCGCGGCGGGCGGGCATCGGCAGGCGCCGCGGCCCGGGCCACCGGCTGCCCTTTCAGGATACGGGCGAACCGCCGCACCAGGGCTGTCAGCGACAGACGCGTCGCACCGGATTGCCACATGAACATCGCAGGCCCCTCAACCCTTCGCCGGCGGACCGGCCCCGGGCATTGTCGCGTCGCGGTCGAGGCGCCGTTCCCGTGAACACGCTGTTTCCGCCCGCAAATGCGAACCAGTCGCATATACCTCGACAATGCGCCCCGGCCACGCTATATGCAAGTGCAAGCGCGTCGCAGTGACGGCGCGACAGGGCGGCGAGACAGAGGACAGGCACAGCATCATGTATGTCTGCAACTGCAATGGGCTGAACCGCCGCTCCGTGAATCAGGCCATCGCCGATGGCGCCCGCACCACCGCCGCCGTCTTTCGCGATCTGGATTGCCGCCCCCAGTGCGGCAAATGCGTGGGTGAAGTGAAAGCCCTGATCACAGCCTGCCGGCATCGCGATGCCTGCGGCAATGCCGCCGCCTGCGCCACCCAGGCGCCGCATTTCCTGGTGGCCGCGGAATAATCCCCCGCCATCGGACCGGTATCTTCAAGACGCTGCCCTCATATCGGGGGACAGCGACCCTCTCCTATTGAATTGAATCTGCGCCGGCCAAATGCAATACTTGGCTATCGATAGCGGAATTGCATTGGATAATGCGAATCCGTCGCAGAATCAAAGGAGAATTCGATGAAGGGCGACCGCACCGTCATCAAATATTTGAACGAAGTCCTGACGAACGAGCTGACGGCGGTGAATCAATACTTCCTGCATGCTCGTATTTACGAGAATTGGGGCTTCGAGAAGCTGGCCAAGCACGAATACAAAGAATCCATCGAAGAAATGAAGCACGCCGACAAGCTGATCAAGCGCGTGCTGTTGCTGGAAGGCCTGCCCAATCTTCAGGACCTGCACAAACTCGGCATCGGCGAAACCGTGCCGGAGGGGCTTTCCGCCGACCTTGCCGTCGAACAGCGCGGCCACGCCGTCCTGCTGAAGGCGATCGAGGCGTGCGAGACGGTGCATGACTATGTCTCGCGCGACCTGCTGCGCGAGATCCTGGACGATACCGAGGAACACATCGACTATCTGGAAACCCAGATCGAGCTGATCGAGAAAGTCGGCCTGCAGAACTTCCTGCAAAGCCAGATCGGCGAGCCGAGCTGACGGCCGTCGAAGGGGCCCCGCTCCGGCGGGGCCTTTGCCGTCCGGCGGCACGGGGGCGGCGGCAATTTTCATTCATGCCCTTGCGGTCTTCAAAAGCAATGTCCCCGGACGAACCCCCGGGGATTCCGCTGTCAGGGACGCGAACAGATCCGAAGGATCGACCCCACCCGTTGGGCGGCGATGGGGAAGGTGTCAATTGCAATTGACATAGCATCAGGTGTCAGATTTAGTTGACACGCGATGATCTTCCGCACAGAGACATTCGACACTTGGCTGGCTGCCCTGCGGGATCGGCGCGCCCTGGCACGCATCGGGGCGCGCATCGATCGGCTCGCCGCCGGCAACCCCGGCGATGTGGTGCCGGTCGGCGATGGCGTGTCCGAGATGCGGATCCACTATGGACCTGGGTACCGCGTCTATTACGTCCAGCGCGGACAATTGGTCATCGTCCTGCTGTGCGGCGGCGACAAGAGTTCTCAGGATCGGGATATCCGGCAAGCAAAGGCGTTGGCGGCCGGGCTGGAAGAACCATCGGCACCGCCGAAAACATCGACGTGAGGAGAACAAGATGGCCGAAAAGATCGCCCCCTACGACACTGCCGACTACCTGAAGACCGAGGCGGATATTGTCGAATATCTCGACGCCGTCATGGAAGAAGCCGGCAACGATCCCGCGTTCGTCACCCGCGCCCTTGGCACCGTTGCACGGGCCCGGAACATGAGCCAGCTGGCCCGCGATACCGGCATGAGCCGGGAAGGGCTCTACCGCGCCCTGTCGGGCGAGGGCAATCCAACGCTGGCGACCGTGATGAAGATCGCCCGCTCCCTCGGCCTGCGCCTCTCCTTCCGGCCCGCCGCCGAATAGGGTCGGGAAATGCCGGCACGGATGACGCATCGGCGATCAGCATTCATTAATAATAAAATCTAACGAGCGCCGGCCGGCAAGTCTAACGTTCGCCCTGTGTTCCCGCCGTCAAATAGACGAAGAGAAGCCCCGCAAGTCCCTGAAACCTCCCGGAATTCAGGGCCTTGCGGGGCTGGGTAAACTTGGTGGGCTGTAAAGGATTCGAACCTTTGACCTAGTGATTAAGAGTCACCCGCTCTACCAACTGAGCTAACAGCCCCGACGTTCAACGTCGCGAGGCCGGCCTTATACTAAGCATCCGGCCGCTTGTCGAGGGTCCATTTCAAAAAAATTGCAAAGCCGGGCGGGCGGCGGGTCTTCAGCCGCGGATCTTGCCGTCGGCCGGCCCGTCGGTTCCCGCCTCGGCCTTGGGGCTGCCGGGGCCGGGGGCAAGTGCTGTGCGCGACAGGGGGTCGAGTCGCATCGCCTCGCGCAGGATGGCGGAGGCGACGGGGGCGGCCGCCGAGCCGCCGCCGCCGCCGTGCTCGATGATCACGGCGCAGGCATAGCGCGGGTTGTCCACCGGGCCGTAGCCGACGAAGAGCGCATGATGGCGCTCGTGCCAGGGCTTGTCCTCTTCGCGGCGGCGGATGCCGGACAGGCGCTCGGCCCGGCTGATGCGCACCACCTGGCTGGTCCCGGTCTTGCCGCCGATCTGCATGCCGGGCTCGGTGATTCGCGACTTGAAGGCGGTGCCGGAGGGCGTGTTCATGACCCGGAACATGCCCCTGCCGATCAGATCCAGCCAGCGCTTCTCGATGTTCAGGGACGGCGCGGCCTCGGCGCTGCCGGGCGGGGCCTTGGCCAGGCGCGGCACCACCGCCCGCCCGCCGTTGACGAGGCGCGCGGTCATGGTCGCCAATTGCAGCGGCGTCGCCAGGACATAGCCCTGGCCGATGCCGGCGATCACCGTCTCGCCCTGAAGCCAGGGTTTCTTCAGCGCCTTTTCCTTCCACCCCGTGGTCGGCATCAGGCCCGGCTTCTCGCCCGGCAGTTCGATGCCCAGGCGCTCGCCCAGGCCGAACTTGCGGGAGAATTCGGCCAGCCGGTCGATGCCCAGCTTGCGGGCGACGTCGTAGAAGAAGCAGTCGCAGGATTGTTCCAGCGCCGCCTGGACGTCGACGCTGCCGTGGCCGCCCTTCTTCCAGCAATAGAACGTATGGGTGCCCAATTGCATCGAGCCGGGGCAGAACACCGAATAGCCGGGCTGGATCACCCCGGCTTCGAGCGCCGCCAGCCCGACCACCATCTTGAAGGTGGAGCCGGGCGGATATTGCCCGGCGATCGGCTTGTTGATCAGGGGATTGCGCGGGTTGCTGCGCAGCGCATTCCATTCGGTCTTGGACAGGCCGACATTGAACGGGGTCGGATCGAAGCCCGGGGTCGAGGCCATGGCCAGGACCTCGCCCGTGTGCACATCCATGACCACGGCGGCGCCGCTTTCCTCGCCCAGGCGCTGGTGGGCGAAGCGCTGCAGGTCGAGGTCCAGGGCCAGGACGACATCGGCCCCCGCCAGCCCCTCGTCCCGCGACAATTCGCGAATCATCCGGCCGAAGGCATTGACCTCGACCTGGGAAGCGCCGGCCTTGCCGCGCAGGTCCCGGTCGAAAGTACGCTCGACGCCGTTCTTGCCGATCTTGAAGCCGGGCAGTTGCAGCACCGGATCGCTGGCCTCGGCGACATCCTTTTCCGAGACGGAGGCGACATAGCCGATGACATGGGCAAGCTCGGGCCCGAAGGGATAGAAGCGGGTCTCGCCCACGTCCGGCTGGATGCCCGGCAGCTCGGGGCTGTGGACATTGACCCGGGCGAATTCTTCCCACGCCAGGTTTTCGAGCACGGTCACCGGCATGAAGGCGCGCACCCGGCCCATTTCGCGCCGCACCCGGCGCAACTGATGCTCGGGGATGGGCACGATGGCGTTGAGGCCGGCCAGCGTCGCGTCGACGTCGTCGGATTGCTCGCGAATCAGGACGACGCGGAAATTCTGCCGCCCGGTCGCCAGTTCCTTGCCGAAACGGTCGAGAATGCGGCCGCGCG
Source organism: Zavarzinia compransoris (assembly GCF_003173055.1). Classification (NCBI taxonomy): domain Bacteria; kingdom Pseudomonadati; phylum Pseudomonadota; class Alphaproteobacteria; order Rhodospirillales; family Zavarziniaceae; genus Zavarzinia; species Zavarzinia compransoris. The sequence goes on along the minus strand of NZ_QGLF01000002.1, from coordinate 368,538 downwards.
CCGGCGCCAGCAGGCGCAGGTTGATACGGTTGTCCTCGGCCAGGGTCTGGTATTTGTCGCCGTCGACGACCTGGAGCTGGTACATGCGCCCGGCCAGGACGCCGAGCAGGGCCAATTGCCCGCCGGCCAGGAACAGGGCCCGGCGGGTGAACAGCTTGGCCCGGAGATTGTCGTTCTTTTCGTTGCTCACCGGAACGCCTCCAGCGACTTCAGGCCGCGCACGATCTGGCCGAACACCCAGCTTACCACCGGATAGAGCGTGATCGAGAACAGGACCTGCATGGCGAAGGGCCGCAGTTCCATCATCCGCCCGGCATGCAGCGTGCCGAGCAGCCAGCCGCAGGCCGTCGCCGCGATGGCGACCATGCCGAAGCCGAACCAAGCGATGCCGAAGGTGCGCGCGGTGAAGACCCGGCGCTCGTGGGCGACAAATTGCTGCACCCCGAGCAGGACCAGGGTGCCGAGCCCGATCGGCGCCCCCGACAAGGTGTCCTGCAGCAGCCCGATGATGAAGACCGCGGGCGGCGGCAGGAGATGGGGCTGAAAGATGGTCCAGAAATAGACCAGCATCAGGGTCAGCGCCGGCCCGGCCGAATCGATGCCGCTGATGCCCGAGGGCGCCACCCCGATCAGCACGCAGACGAGGCCGACGAGCGGCGGCACCAGCATGACCAGGCTGGCCAGCAGGCGGCGGGACCAGGGTTCGGTCACGGCCGGGCCTATTGGCCGCCGGCGGCCGGTTTCGCCGCCGGGACCGGCGCGGCGGCGACAGGGGCCGCAGCGGCCGGCGCCGCGGCAACGGGCGCGGGCGGCGCATTCAGGGCCGGCAGCGGCGCGCCCGCGGGCGGCACCGGATCGGGGATCACCCCCGGCTCGGCGTCGTATTCGACGATCTTGATGAAGTCGAGCTTGTCGAAGCGGACCCAGGGCCGCACGCGGACGATGCCGTTGGCGACCGTCTCGACCGCGCCGACCGGCAGGCCGGGCGGGAACATGCCGCCGATGCCCGAGGTCACCACCCGGTCCCCCGGATGGACGCGGATCCCCGCCGGGAGATAGGAAAGCCGCGGCAGGGCCGAATTGTCGCCCTCGAGAACGCCGCGCGCCCCCGCCCCCTCGAGGGCGACGGGGACCCGGCTGTTCAGGTCGGTGAGCAGCAGCAGGCGCGACGACAGCACCCCCGCCGCCAGCACCCGGCCGACGACGCCGGTGCCCGACAGGCCGATCTGCCCGGCCTTCACGCCCGCATCGCTGCCGGCATCGACGACGACGGTGCGGACGAAAGGCCCGCCACCCTCGGCGATGATGCGGGCGGTGACGAAACGCGCCTCCGGCTCGGCCCGGACATGGAGCAATTCGCGATAGGTGGCATTCTCGATCGCCAGGCGCCGCGCGGTCGAGGCCCAGGCGCGCAGGCGCTCGTTCTCTTCGCGCAGCGCCCGGTTCTCGGCATTCAGGTTGAACCAGCCGTCAACCGTGGCCACCCCCTGCTTCAAGGTCGAGAGCGGCTGCGCGGCAATGTCGAGCACCGGCGCCATCAGGTCGACGACGACGGCGCGCCCGCGCTCGATGAACAGGGAATCGACCTTGCCCAGGATGATCAGGCCGGCGGACAGCACCAGCAGCGCCAAAAAGGCGAAGCGCTGCGCCAGCACTTTCACCGGTGCCGTGAAGATATTGGCCCTGGGCTGTGGCTGACGCACGACCTGCCCCCGTCGAAGACCCTGAGTCGGTCTCGGGAATGCCTGTGGACGATCTGAAATTAGTAAGCCTGCGTCAGGACATGGCGCAAGTTCTTCATGTCCTCCAGCGCCCGCCCGGTGCCTTTGGCGACACAGGTCAGCGGATCGTCGGCGATCGAGACCGGCAGGCCGGTGGCATGGCGCAACACCAGGTCGAGATTGCCGAGCAGGGCACCACCGCCGGTCAGCACGATCCCCTTGTCGACGATATCGGCGGCAAGTTCGGGCGCCGTATGCTCGAGGGCGACCTTCACCGCCTCGACGATGGCGGAAACCGGTTCGGCCAGGCTTTCGGAAATCTGGCGCTGGCTGATGATCAATTCCTTGGGCACGCCGTTCATCAGGTCGCGGCCCTTGATCTCCATGGTCATGCCGTGGCCGTCTTCCGGCGGGCAGGCGGAGCCGATTTCCTTCTTGATCCGCTCGGCCGAGGCTTCGCCGACCAGGAGGTTATGGTTGCGGCGGATATAGGCGATGATCGCCTCGTCCATCTTGTCGCCGCCGACGCGGACCGAGCGGGAATAGACGATGCCGCCGAGCGAGAGCACGGCCACTTCCGTGGTGCCGCCGCCGATGTCGACCACCATGCTGCCGGTCGGCTCGGTCACCGGCAGGTTGGCGCCGATCGCCGCCGCCATCGGCTCCTCGATCAGGTAGACCTTGCGGGCGCCGGCGCTTTCCGCCGATTCCTGGATCGCGCGGCGCTCGACCGCGGTCGAGCCCGACGGCACGCAGACCACGATCTGCGGCGAGGCGAAGGAGCGGCGGTTATGAACCTTGCGGATGAAATGCTTGATCATTTCTTCCGCCACTTCGAAGTCGGCGATGACGCCATCGCGCAAGGGGCGGATCGCCTCGATATTGCCGGGGGTGCGGCCCAGCATCATCTTGGCTTCGTCGCCGACCGCCAGCACCTGCTTCTTGCCGCGGTTGCTGACCATGGCGACGACGGAGGGCTCGTTCAGGACGATGCCGCGACCCTTCACATAGACGAGCGTATTGGCGGTACCAAGGTCGATTGCCATGTCGGCGGACAAAACGCCGAGCATCTTCGAAAACATCGAAAGTGCACTCCGGTGGGGGGCGGGGAAATGCGCATGGGAGCCCGCCGCCTAGCTTGCGCCCTTGTTTAAAGACTCATGCGCCGCGGCTCAACGCCGAATCTTGCGTTGCCGCACCATTGGCTACCGCGACCCGGCGGCCAAGGACGCCTCAGAGCGGAATATAAGGATCGAGCAGGGCGAGCGCCACCGGCACCGCCCCCGCCACCGCGGCGGTTTCGACGGATTCGCCGCGGGAATGGAGGTAGGTCACCCAATTGGTCATCATCAGCCACAGCGCCCGGGCCAGCCCCTCCGCATCCGGCGGCACCAGGCGGTCGCCCTGGTGCGCAGGCCGCAGCCAGCCGGCCAATTGCCCGCGCATCGCCCCGACCACATCGGTCTGGAGGCCGAGAAAGGCGGCCGCCACCCGCTCGTCCCGGCGCAGGATCGCGGTCTGGTCGGGAAAGAAGAAGCGGTATTCGGTCAGGATTTCGGCCACCGCGACCAATTGCCGGCGCAGCAGCGCCAGCCCCGTATCCTTGAACGGCGAGTCGATGAAAAGGCCGCGCACCCGCGCCTCGACCCGCTGGAACAGGTACCAGAGCACGTCTTCCCGATGGCGGAAGTGGTAGTAGAGACTGCCCGTCGAAATGCCGCAGGCCTCGGCGATCGCATTGGTGGTGACCGGCGTATAGCCCTGGGCATTGAACAGGCCGAGCGCCACCTGCGCCACCCGGTCGCGGGTGATGGCGGAGCGGCGCTGCCGCGGCCGGCGCGCCCCGCCGGAACTGGCCAGGGTCATCCCAAGCGTCCTCACAAGATTGTCATTAGCGATGAGAGTAACGCGTCGAAAGCCGAAGGCAATTCCGGTTCTGAGAATCGGCACCCCTGAAACGGGGGGTCGGAGATGGGAGAGTCAGAGCCAGCCGCGCCACTTGATGAACAGATAGGGCGCGACGCCCGAGACCACCATGGCCAGAAGGGCGAGCGGATAGCCCCAGGGCCAGCCCAATTCCGGCATGGCCTGGAAATTCATGCCGTAGATCGTGCCGATCAGGGTGGGCGGCAGGAATATGGTGGCGGCGATCGACATCACCTTGTTGATCGCGGTCTGGCGCATGGAAATCGTGCCCATGGTGGCATCGAGCAGGATCTGCACCCGGGACAGGGTATGGTCCGCCGTCCGTTCGAGGCCGGCGAGGTCGCGGTCCATCAGGTCGATGCGGCGTAATTGCTCGGCCGAGAAGGCGTGGTGCGACAGGTCGGCCAGGAATTCCGGCAGGGGGTCGAGCCAGCCGATGGCATAGAGCATGACCGCCACCCGGTCGCCCAGCTTGCCGACCTGGCGCAGGATCACCTGCAGGTGCCGGTCCAGCCGGCGGCCCTGGCCGGTCAGGCTGCCGGTCGCGGTGAAGACCCGGCGCGACAGGGGCGCCAGTTCCCGCCCGGTCTGTTCGAGAAGATCGGCCATATGGTCGATTGCCGCTTCGAGCAGGCCGACCAGCATATCCTCGCCCGAGATCAATTCGCCCGGGTCGCGCTCCACCAGGTCGTCGGCGAACTGGCGGAAGGCGTTCGGCTCGCCCTCGCGGAGCGTGATCAGCAGGTCCTCGGTCAGGATGAAGGCGGCGGGCTGGACCGAGAACTGGCCCATGCCGTCCAGTTCGATCACCGGCAGGATCAGGCGCAGGCGCTGGCCCCGGCGGCGGAAGCGCTGGCTGGCGGCGATGTCGCGCATCGCCGCGGCCGAGGGCAGCGTCAGGCCGGTCCAGGCTTCCACCTGCTGCCGGTCCGCCGCCGAGGGCGCGACCATGTCGATCCAGATCAGGCCCGGCGGCCGTTCCGCCCCGGGCACGAGGCCGAGCGGCACCACGGCGCCGTCGACCGGGGCATAGGCGGTGACCCGGCGGCGCGGCGGCTCGGTGGTATCGGGATGAGGGGCGGGCGTATCCATGGCCGGATTGTGCCCTGCCGCCGCGGCTCAGAGAAGGCCGCGCGCGGAAAGATCGGCTTCGAGCCCGGCCGGCCCCTTGAAATGATGGACCTGGAAGCCGGCCTCTGCCGCCGCGGCGACATTGGCGGCCAGGTCGTCGATGAACAGGCTCTGCCCGGGCAGGAGGCCGAAGCGCCGGATGGCGAGATCGAAGATCGCCGGATCGGGCTTGGCCAGTTTCTCGATGCCGGAGACGAGAATATCCCGGAAGCGGGCAAGGAAGGGGAATTGCGCCAGCCCCTCGGCCCATTTGTCGGCCGGGTAGTTGGTGATGGCGTAAAGCGGCACGCCCCGGGCGTCGAGCCGTTCGAGCAGGGCGACGGTGCCCGCGATCGGGCCGGCGAACATGGCCGGCCATTCCCGTTCCCAGGCTTCGATCAGGCCGGCCTTGTCGGGATGGCGCGCCGCGAGGCTGCGGACATTCTCGACCATGGGGACGCCCGCATCGCAGCGGGTGTGCCAGGCCATGGTGCAGACGGAGGAGAGGAACTCTTCCATCGCCGCGACATCGGCACCGAAGTGCCGGCGGTAGAGATAGCGCGGGTCCCAGTCGATCAGGACCTTGCCGAGATCGAAGACGACCGCGGACAAGGTACTGCGCCCGGGCGCCGGACTCAGCCCTGGCGGGCCTTGTAGCGGCGCTGGGTCTTGTTGATGACGTAGACGCGGCCGCGGCGGCGGATCACGCGGCAGTCACGGTGACGGGTCTTCAGCGACTTCAGCGAATTGACGATCTTCATGACAACCAACCCGGCCCCGGGGGCCCTGAAACGAGACGGGCGCCCCAAAGGCGCCGCAAAGTGAGGGCGGACCATACTGATGCGCCCCCCTTCTGTCAACGTCGCAGCTTGCATCCGCGCCCGCCCTATGGGCCCATAGCCACCCCATAAGAATAATGAGGAGCGGCGAGAGGATGAGCGAGCGTCACGAGGACGGACAGATCACGACGACCCTGCTGGACGGCGGCGTCTTCGCCATCTGCATCGACCGGGCGGAGAAGCGGAACGGCTTCACCCCGAAGATGCTGATCGAACTGGCCGACGCCTATACCGCCTTCGAGGAGCGGGACGATGCTCGCGTCGCCCTGCTGCATGCGGCGGGCGGCCATTTCACCGGCGGCCTGGACCTGCCGAAGATGGCGGCCTATCAGCAAAGCGGCGAGGCCCTGTTCCCGGCCGACAAGGTCGATCCCCTGGGCCTGCACGGCCGGCGCGCCTCGAAACCGGTGGTGGTCGCGACCGCCGGCATCTGCTTTACCATCGGCATCGAACTGATTCTCGCCGCCGATGTCGCGGTCGCCGCCAGCGACAGCCGCTTCGCCCAATTGGAAGTGAAGCGCGGCATCATGGCCTATGGCGGCGCCACCATCCGCATGGCCCAGCGCGCCGGCTGGGGCAATGCCATGAAGCTGATCCTGACCGGCGACGATTTCGACGCCGAAACCGCCAAGGCCTATGGCTTCGTGCAGGAGATCGTGCCCGCAGGCGAGGAATATGCGGCAGCCCTGGCGATCGCCCGCCGCATCGCGGCCCAGGCGCCGCTGGCCGTGCAGGCCAGCCTCGCCAATGCCCGCCTCGCCCTGATGGAAGGGCCGAAGGCGGCGATCGGCGACCTCTCCGCAATCACCGCCCGCCTCGCCGCGACCGAAGATGCGGCGGAAGGCGTCGCCTCGTTCCGGGAGAAGCGCCCGCCCGCCTATCGCGGGCGTTGAGCCGGGATCGGGGCCCTCTCGTTAATCACTTGTTCAGCAGAAACTGGGAAATTATTGCCGAGGGGGCCGCGGCCCCCACCTCGTCCGGTCGCGCGCCGGCGGGGCCGGGCAGACTTTCACCGGGGACGCCATGAACGAGTTGCTGACGCGATTGAGGGCGCTGGGCCTGCGCCGCCTGCTGGCGCTGGGCGGCGTGACCGTGGCCGTGGTCGCCTTCCTCGCCTTTGCCGCCAACCGTATGACGGCACCGTCCTATGCCTTGCTCTACGGCGACCTCGCCCTCGCCGACTCAGGCCAGATCGTCCAGAAGCTGGAGGAACTGAAGGTCCCCTACCAATTGTCCGCCGACGGCACCCGCATCATGGTGCCCGAGGACCAGGTCGCCCGCCTGCGCATGACCATGGCCGAAAGCGGCATGCCCGCCGGCGGCTCCATGGGCTACGAGATCTTCGACCGCGGCGATGCCATCGGCACCACCAGCTTCGTCCAGAACATCAACCATCTCCGCGCGCTCGAGGGCGAGATCGCCCGCTCCATCGGCTCGATCGACCGGATCGCCGCCGCCCGCGTCCACCTCGTGCTGCCGCAGCGCCAGCTCTTCGCCCGCGAGACCGAGCCGCCCTCCGCCTCGATCGTCCTGAAGCTGCGCTCGGGCAGCCTGGACGGCGCCCAGGTCCGCGCCATCCAGCAATTGACCGCCGCCGCCGTGCCCGGCCTGAAGCCGGAGCGGGTCTCGATCGTCGACGACCGGGGCAACCTGCTGGCCGCCGGCAACGGCGATGCGCTGGCCGCCGATCCGGCCCAGGCCGCCGCCACCAAGACCCGGGAATACGAAGCGCGCCTGCGCCGCTCGCTCGAACAATTGATCGCGTCGTCGGTCGGGGCCGACAAGGTCCGCGCCGAGGTGACGGCCGAACTCGACTACGACCGCGTCACCACCCAGACCGAAACCTATGATCCGGACGGCCAGGTGGTGCGCTCCACCCAGACCGTCACCGACCGCTCGCGCAACACCGAGGGCGGCAACGGCCCGGTCACCGTCCAGGGCAACCTGCCGGGCGGCCAGAACCAGGGCGGCGGCGCCGGCCAGTCCTCCTCCGCCGACCGCAGCGAGGAGACGACCAACTACGAAATCTCCCGCACCCAGCAGACCACGATGCAGGAAGGCGGCCGGGTGAAGCGGATTTCCGTCGCCATCCTGGTCGACGGCACCTATCAGGCCCAGGCCGACGGCAGCCGCAGCTACCAGCCGCGCAGCCAGCAGGAACTGGAACAGCTGGAAACCCTGGTCAAATCCGCCATCGGCTTCGACCAGCAGCGCGGCGACCAGGTCCGCGTCGTCAACCTGCCCTTCGTCGACACCAGCCTGCCGGCGGACGGCGGCACGGGCGACGCCGGCTTCCTCGGCATGACCAAGGCCGACTATTTCAAGATCGGCGAGATCGCGATCCTCGGCCTCGTTGCCCTGCTGCTCACCCTCTTCGTCATCCGGCCGCTGGTCGCCCGCCTGCTGGGCCCGGTGCCGGGGGCGACCCCGGCGCTGGCCGGCGCCGGCGCCCTGGCGGGAATGCCGGGGGCCATGCCCGGCCAGGCCGCCCTGCCCGGCCCGGACGGCCGCCCGATGCTGGCCGGCCCGGCCGGCGCCGCCACGGCCGAGGACGAGTTCGAGCAGATGGTCGACATCGCCAATATCGAGGGCCGGGTGAAGGCGTCGAGCCTGAAGAAGGTCGGCGAGATCGTCCAGCGCCACCCGGAAGAGGCGATCGCGATCATGCGCAACTGGATGTATCGGGAGCAGTGACATGGCCGCCAAGGACGACACCCGCCCCCTGAGCGGCCCCGAGAAGGCCGCCGTTCTCATGCTCGCGCTCGGCGAGGATCACGGCGCGCCCCTGTGGCGCCTGATGGACGACGACGAGATCAAGGAAATCTCGTCCGCCATGGCGACGCTCGGCCGGATCAACGCCAATATGGTCGAGCGCGTGTTCATCGAATTCGCCTCGCAGATGACCACGTCCGGCAACCTGATCGGTTCCTTCGAATCGACGGAACGCCTGCTGTCCAAGTCGCTGCCCGGCGACCGCGTCACCCAGATCATGGAAGAGATCCGCGGCCCCGCCGGCCGCACCATGTGGGACAAGCTCGGCAATGTGAACGAGCAGGTCCTGGCCGCCTACCTGAAGAACGAATATCCCCAGACCGTCGCCGTCGTCCTGTCCAAGATCAAGCCGGAACACGCCGCCCGCGTGCTCGCCAACCTGCCCGAGGATTTCGCCCTCGAAGTCGTCAACCGCATGCTGCGCATGGAATCGGTGCAGAAGGAAGTGCTGGACAAGGTCGAGCAGACGCTGCGCACCGAATTCATGTCGAACCTCGCCCGCACGGCCCGGCGCGACGCCCACGAACTGATCGCCGAGATCTTCAACAACCTGGACCGCGGCACCGAGGCGAAATTCATCACCGCCCTGGAGGAGCGCAACCGCGAGAGTGCCGACAAGATCAAGGCGCTGATGTTCACCTTCGAGGACTTGCAGAAGCTCGACCCGAACGGCGTGCAGGTGCTGATGCGCGCGATCGAGAAGAGCCGCCTTGCGCTGGCCCTCAAGGGCGCGTCGGACACGCTGCGCGACATGTTCTTCTCCAACATGTCGGAACGCGCGGCCAAGCTGCTGCGCGAGGAGATGGAGCAGATGGGGCCGGTCCGGCTGCGCGACGTCGACGAGGCGCAGATGCAGATGGTGCAGAGCGCCAAGGAACTCGCCGCCCAGGGTCAGATCGTCCTTGCCGAGAACAAGGGCGACGACGAGCTGATCTATTGAGCCGGGGAAGACGCGCATGAACCGGGACCCGGTGAAATTCACCTTCGACACGGATTTCAATCCCAATCCGGCGCGGCCGAAGAAGACCGCGGCCCCGCCGCCGCCGACCTTCAGCCTGGACGACCTGAACGCCGCCCGCGCCGCCGCCCATGCCGAGGGGATGGCCGCCGGCCGCGCCGAACAGGCGGCCGACAACGACGCCCGCCTGGCCGAGGCGGAGGAGCGGCTGGGGGCGGCGCTTTCGGCCCTGCGCGACCAGCTGGCCGCATCGGAAGCGCGGCTGCGCGCCGATGCCGCCAGCCTTGGCCATGCCGTCGCCCGGCGCCTGTGCGAGGCCCTGACCGCGCGCCTGCCGCTGGCCGAGATGGACGCCATGGTCGCCGACTGCCTGACCGACCTCAAGGACGAGCCGCGCGTGGTGATCCATGTCGCCGACAGCCTGCTGGACGAGGCCCGCGCCCGTTTCCTGGCCCAGGCGGAGGCCCGGGCCTTCCCCGGCCAGGTGGTGGTGCTGGGCGATGCGCAGCTCGCCCCCGGCGACGTCAACATCGAATGGACCAACGGCGGCATCCTGCGGGATGGCGCCGCCCTGGCCGAGGCGGTCGCCTCGGCCGTCGACCGCTATGTCACCGCCCAACAGCGCTGAGACCGCCAGGATCCCGCCATGCCCGCCGACCGCGACCTGAACTTCGAGGAACTGCAAGCCGCCCAGGGCCAGACGGCCGAGGACGGCGAGATCACCCGCGCCGCCCAGGACCTCGAAGCCGTGTTCGACATCCCGGTCTCGGTCTCCGCCGTGCTCGGCAAGTCCCGGCTCCAGGTCAGCCAGTTGCTGCGCATCGGCAAGGGCGCGGTGATCGAGCTGGACCGCAAGGTGGGCGAGGCGATCGACATCTATGTGAACAACAGGCTGGTGGCGCGCGGCGAGGTGGTGGTGGTCGAGGACCGTCTCGGCATCACCATGACCGAGATCATCAAGGGCGACCGGCGCTGAGGAGTATCGGAACATGCGGTTGATGATTGTCGGTTCCCTGTCCGGTGAATTCGGCGCCGCCTCGAAGATCGCGATGCAGCGGGGCGCCAAGGTGGCGCATGCGGATTCGGTCGAAGGGGCCCTGAACGCGCTGCGTGCCGGGCGCGGCGCCGATCTCCTGATGGTCGACGTCCGCCTCGATATCGCCAGCCTGATCCAGGCCCTGGCCGCCGAGCACATCCATGTCCCCGTCGTCGCCTGCGGCATCGGCTCCGACACCCGCGCCGCGGTCCAGGCCATCCGCGCCGGGGCCAAGGAATATGTCCCCCTGCCGCCGGAACCGGAATTGATCGCCGCCGTGCTCGAAGCCGTGGCCGAGGAAAGCCACAATCTCCTCTACCGCGACCCCGCCATGGCGGAAGTGGTGCGCCTGGCCGAACAGGTGGCGCCCAGCGAAGCCTCGATCCTGATCACCGGCGAAAGCGGCACCGGCAAGGAAGTGATGGCCCGCTTCGTCCACCGCAAGAGCCGGCGGGCCAATGCACCCTTCGTCTCGGTGAATTGCGCGGCGATCCCGGAAAACCTGCTGGAAAGCGAATTGTTCGGCCATGAGAAGGGCGCCTTCACCGGCGCCGTGGCCCGGCGCATCGGCAAGTTCGAGGAAGCGAACGGCGGCACCCTGCTGCTCGACGAAATCTCGGAAATGGACGTGCGGCTCCAGGCGAAGCTGCTGCGCGCGATCCAGGAGCGCGAGATCGACCGGGTGGGCGGCACCAAGCCGGTGAAGGTGGACATCAGGGTCATCGCCACCTCGAACCGCGACCTCGCGGAAGAGGTTAAGAAGGGCAGCTTCCGCGAAGACCTGCTGTTCCGCCTGAACGTCGTCAACCTGAAGCTGCCGCCCTTGCGCCGGCGCCCGGCCGACGTCCTGCTGCTGGCCGACCATTTCGCCCGCAAATATGCGGAACTGAACGCGACCGGCCCCAAGGTGATCTCGGACGATGCCCGCAAGGTCCTGGTCGGTTACAGCTGGCGGGGCAATGTGCGCGAGCTGGAGAACACCATGCACCGCGCCGTGCTGCTGTCGCCCGGCACCACCATCGAGCCCGCGGCCGTGGTCCTGCCCGACGGCTCGCGCCCGGCCGACATGGCGCCGGTCGCCGCCGGTCCCGTCGCCTCGCTGGCCGCCGCGGCCGGGGCCGGGGCCGGTCCCCGCGGCCTGGTCGGGCGCACGGTCGCCGACGTCGAGCGCGACCTGATCCTGGACACCCTGGACCATTGCCTGGGCAACCGCACCCATGCCGCCAATATCCTCGGCATCTCGATCCGCACCCTGCGCAACAAGCTGAAGCAATATACCGACGAGGGCGTGACCGTGCCCCTGCCGGGCGAAGCGCGCCAGGGCGTCTGACGGCACGGGCGGGCAAGACATGAGCGACGGCACCAAGTCCAACGGCTTCGACGCCGGCGCCCTGCTCGGGCGCTTGCAGGCGGCGCTGCGCAGCGGCGACGTGCTGCTGGCGATGGGCGTCATCATCATCCTGACGGTGCTGATCTTCCCGATGCCCGGCTGGCTGCTGGACATTTCGCTGGCGCTGTCGATCACGCTGTCCGTGCTGATCCTGATGACGTCCCTGTTCATCGAGAAACCGCTCGACTTCAGCGCCTTCCCGACCGTTCTCCTGATCGCCACCATGCTGCGGCTGGCGCTGAACCTTGCCTCGACCCGGCTGATCCTCGAATTCGGCCACGAGGGGACGCATGCCGCGGGCGATGTCATCGCCGCTTTCGGCGACCTCATCATGGGCGGCAACTTCCTGATCGGCATCATCGTCTTCGCCATCCTGGTGATCGTGAACTTCGTCGTCATCACCAAGGGCTCGGGCCGCATCGCCGAGGTCGCGGCGCGTTTCACCCTGGACGCCATGCCCGGCAAGCAGATGGCGATCGACGCCGACCTTTCCGCCGGCCTGCTGACCGAGGACGAGGCGCGCAAGCGGCGCAGCGAGCTGGAACAGGAATCGACCTTCTTCGGCGCCATGGACGGTGCCGCCAAATTCGTCCGCGGCGACGCCATCGCCGGCCTGCTGATCACCGCGATCAACCTGATCGGCGGCATCATCATCGGCACCATGCAGGAAGGCATGTCGGCCGGCGACGCCATGCGCACCTATTCGACCCTGACCGTCGGCGACGGCCTGGTCTCGCAGTTCCCGGCCCTGATCGTCTCGACCGCCGCCGGCCTGATGGTGACCAAGGGCGGCACGCGCGGCACCGCCGACAAAGCCTTCTTCGGCCAGCTGGGCGGTTCCGCCCGGGCCATGGGCATGGCCTCGGCGCTGGCCTTCGTGCTCGCCCTGCTGCCGGGCATGCCGGCGCCGCCGTTCCTGATCCTGGCCGCCGGCGCCGGCTATGCCGCCTATCGGATCGAGCGCAAGCAGACCGGCGACGCCGAAGCCGCGACTGCCCGCACCGAAGCCGAGCAGCGCCGCGCCGTGCCGGCGGAGGAACCGATCTCGGCCGCGCTGGCCATCGACAGCATCCGCCTCGAACTCGGCTACGGCCTGATCCCGCTGATCAACGACGCGACGGGCACCCGCATCACCGACCAGATCAAGGCGCTGCGCCGGCAGATCGCGGCCGAGATGGGCTTCGTCATGCCCTCGGTGCGCATTCTCGACAATGTCTCGCTGCCGCCCAATACCTATGTCCTGCGCCTGAAGGAGATGGAGGCCGGCAAGGGCGACATCCGCCCGCACATGCTGCTGGCCATGGACCCCCGGGGCGATGCGGTCAGCCTGCCGGGCGAACCCACGGTCGAACCCACCTTCGGCCTGGCGGCGACCTGGATCGACCCGTCCTTGCGTGAGGAAGCCCAGTTCCGCGGCCTGACCGTGGTCGATCCCGCCACCGTGATCAGCACCCATCTGACCGAGATGGTGAAGGACAACATGGCGGAACTGCTGTCCTATGCCGAGACCCAGAAGCTCCTGGACGAATTGCCGAAGCCGCAGCAGAAACTGGTGGCCGACCTGATCCCCAGCCGCTTCACCCTGGCCGGCGTCCAGCGCGTGCTGCAACAGCTGCTCTCGGAACGGATCTCGATCCGCGACCTGCCGACCATCCTGGAGGGCATCGGCGAAGCGGTCGGTTACAGCCAGAACGTCATGATCATCACCGAGCATGTGCGCAGCCGGCTGGCGCGCCAGATCTCCTTCTCGAATACCGGCGCCGGGGGCTATATTCCGCTGCTGCCGCTGTCGCCCGACTGGGAACAGGCCTTCGCGGAGGCCCTGATCGGCCCGGGCGAGGAAAAGCAGCTGACGCTGGCGCCCAGCCGCTTGCAGCAATTCATCCAGGCGGTGAAACAGGCCTTCGACCGGATCGGCGCCGACGGCGAACTGCCGGTGCTGCTGACCAGCCCGGCGATCAGGCCCTATGTCCGCTCGATCATCGAACGGTTCCGGCCGCAGACGGTCGTCATGTCGCAGAATGAGATCCACCCCCGTGCGCGCATCCGCACGCTGGGCCAGATCTGACGGGGAGAGTGAGACGTGCGGCTGCGCACCTTCCATGCCGCCTCGATGGCGGAGGCCATGGCGGAAATCCGCAAGGCGCTGGGGCCCGATGCCATCATCGTGTCGTCGCGCCGGGCCGCCCGCGGCATGGTCGAGGTGGTGGCCGCGATCGAGGCCGCCCCCGCCCCGGAAAACCCGCCGCCCGTGCCCGACCGGCGCGACGCCATCGACCGCCGCCCCGATCCCTTCGCCGGCCGCCTGCTGGCCGACGACCCGATCGAGGCCCTGCTCGCCGCCCGCCTGGCCCAGATCAACGAGCCGGCGCGCACGCCCCCGGCGGAGGCCCGCGCCCGCGACGCCTTCTCGCGCCAGATCCGCCGCGCCCTCGATTTCCACCGCACGCCGAAACGCCAGAGCGACCGGCTGGTCAAGGCCGCCGCCGCCTTCGACGGCGCCAGCCCGTCGGACGCCCTCGCCCATGCCCTGTCGGCCATGATGCGCTTCGCCCCGCTGGCCGATCAGCCGCAGCGGTCGATCATGCTGGTCGGCACGCCCGGCGTCGGCAAGACGGTGGCGACGGCGAAGATCGCGGCCCGCGCCGCCGCCGCCGGCACGCCGCTGCGCGTCGTCACCACGGATACGCTGAAGGCCGGCGCCACGGCCCAGCTCGAAGCCTATCTCCGGGCCATGAACCAGCCGCTCGGCCTGGCCGCCAACCCCGCCGAACTGGCGAAGAGCGAGCACGGCGGCCCGCGCAGCCGCCGCGCCGTGATCGACACCGCCGGCGTCAACCCCTTCGACGAGAGTGACATGGTGCAACTCACCCGCCTGCTGGCCGCCGCCGATGTCGAGCCGGTGGTCGTGCTTGCCGCCGGCATCGACGCCCATGACGCCATGGATACCGCCCGCGCCTTTTCCCGCCTGGGCGCCCGGCGTTTCATCGTCACCCGGCTGGACGCCACCCGCCGCCTGGGCAGCCTGATCGCGGCGGCCGAGGCCGGCGGCCTCGCGCTGGCCGAGGTCAGCGCCAGCCCCTTCGTCGGCCAGGGCCTGCGGCCCCTGGATGCCGCCGAACTGGCCCGCCTGATCATGCAGGATTACGACCACATCGAAGCCGACCCGACCTACGAGGAGGCCGCCCAATGAGTACCGAGTCCATCGTGGCCCTGAACCCCGGCTTCGGCGCGGCGCAGAGCCAGCGCCGCCCCGACCCCCGGCGCATCACGGCCATCGCCTCGGGCAAGGGCGGCGTCGGCAAGACCTGGCTGGCCATCACCCTCGCCCATGCCATGGCGAAGGCGGGCAAGCGCGTGCTGCTGTTCGACGGCGACCTCGGCCTTGCCAATGTCGACATTCAACTGGGCCTGATGCCGGAACAGGATCTCGGCGGCGTCATCGCCTCGGGCACCGATCTGGGCGCGGCGGTCACCCATGTCGGGGCCACGGGCTTCGACGTCGTCGCCGGCAAGTCGGGCTCGGGCGCCCTCTCCTCCCTCACCCGGCAGGAGGTTTCGGCGCTGCGCCAGGGCGTGATCGAGCTTTCGCCGCGCTATGACCAGGTGATCGTCGATATCGGCGCCGGCATCGATTCGACCCAGCTCATCCTGGCCTCCACCGGCGGCCGGGTGCTGGTGGTCGCGACCGACGAGCCGACCTCGCTGACCGATGCCTATGCCTTCATCAAGGTCGCCGGCCGGCTGGTGCCGCGCCCCGACCTTCAGGTCGTGGTCAACATGGCCTCGTCCAAGGCCGAGGGCGAGCGCACCTATGCGACGCTGAAACGCGCCTGCGAGAGTTTCCTCAAATTCTCGCCCCCGCTCGCCGGCATCATCCGCCGCGACAACAAGGTGAAGGACGCCATCCGCTACCAGACCCCGTTCCTGGTGCGCCACCCCCATGCCGATGCCGCCGGCGATGTCGAAGCCCTGGCGGCC
Source organism: Zavarzinia compransoris (assembly GCF_003173055.1). Taxonomy (NCBI): domain Bacteria; kingdom Pseudomonadati; phylum Pseudomonadota; class Alphaproteobacteria; order Rhodospirillales; family Zavarziniaceae; genus Zavarzinia; species Zavarzinia compransoris. Next base: position 352,805 of record NZ_QGLF01000002.1, on the reverse strand, counting down.
AGCCTGCTGAAGCCCAGTTCCTGAGATGCCGGCCGATCCCGTCTCCGGCCCCCTGGCGGCGCCCCGGCTCGGTCCCTCGACCGACAATGCCCGGCAGCCGCCCCAATCCGGCCTGCCCGGCCAGCACGGGCAAGGCGGGATCGGTGCCGGGGCCGCGGGATCGCCCGCCCTTCCCGCCGGCGCGGCTGCCGCGCCCTCGGTCCGGCTGGCGGCCGAATTGCTTCGCCTCGATCCCGGCCAGGTGCTGGAAACCCTGGTCGGCGGCCCGGACGGCGAAGGCCGGCCGACCTTGGTCACCAGCGCCGGCCTGTTCGCCGTCACCAATCCCCGCGCCGCCCTGCCGCCGCCGGGCACGCCGCTGTCGATCGAGGTGATCGGCTCGGGCGAGCTTCTGTCCGTGCTGCTGCGCGGCGGGCCGGCGCGCAACATCACCCGCTCCTTCGACCTGCAGTTCCTGGGCGCGGCAGACAGCCCGGCGCCGGAGGCGGAGGCCCTGTCCCGCCCGCTCTATCAGGCGGTCCAGGTCGCGGCGGACGGGCAGCGGCGGATGTCGCTGGCGCTCCGCCTCGGGGTTGCCGGGCCGGCGGGGCCGGATGTCCTGGCCGCGACCGTGATCGCCCGGCGCCCCCAGCCGGACGGCACCGTGGCCCTGACCCTGAGCGGCGCCGACGGCAGCACCATCAACCTCGAAGATGCCCCGGCCGGCATCGCCACCGGCACCCGCCTGCTCCTGGATGTGGCCAGCCGCCGGCCCCTGGGCCCGCTGCCCGAGCGGCCGGCGGCCGGCCCCGCGGCCCTGCCCAGCCTGGCCGGCGCCCCGCCCGCCATCCGCCAGTTCGCCACCGGCCGCCTTGCCATCGCCGCGACCGAGGCCCTGCTCGGCCCCGGCACCGATGCCGCCCCGGACCTCAGCCTGGCCCGCCTGCTGCCCGGCCTTGCCCAGCCGGGGGGCCAGACGCTGGCCGTCGCCCTGCTGGGGGCGGCACTCCGCTTCAAGGATTTCCGCCGCCTGATCGGGCCCGAGCGGGAAAAGGCCCTGGCCGCGGAAGGCCCAGCCCCCCTGCTGCGCGCCAGCGCCGAATTCGCCGACCTGGGGCGGGCGACGGGCGAAACCTCGCCCCAGGGCTGGCGCGCCGTGCCCCTGCCCTTTTTCGACGGGCGCGACATCGTGCCGATCACGCTCTACGTCCACCGCCAGCCCCCGCCCGAGGACAAGGCCGGCCCCGAGGACAGGGAGGCGCAGCGCCGGGGCGGCCAGGGCGGCAACACCCGCTTCCTGGTCGAGGTCAGCCTCAGCCAGCTGGGCGCCTTGCAGATCGACGGCTTCGCCCAGCCCGGCCGGGTCGACACCATCCTGCGCAGCCGCAGCCCCCTGGACCTCGACCTGCGCCAGACCCTGATCGCCCGCTACCAGTCGGTGCTGGCCGAGGCGGGCCTTGCCGGCACCCTGGGCTTCCAGGTGCAGGACAATCCGCTCGGCAGCCTCGGCATCGGCAGCGAGCAGCGACCGGCGACCGGCGGCAGCCTGTCGATCACCGCCTGACGCGGGTCATTTCACCGACAGCACCATGCGCACCAGGGCGGCCAGATTGTCCGCCTGCATCTTGATCATCACCTTGGCGCGATAGATTTCGACCGTGCGCGGGCTGATGCCCAGATCGCGGGCGATGATCTTGTTCGGGTGGCCGGCGACGACGCCGTCCAGCACTTCGCGCTCGCGCTCGGACAGGCTGGCCAGCCGGTCCTGGATTTCGGCGCCCGCGTCGTCCGCCGGCAAGGCCGCGAATTTCCCGCGCGCCAGGGCCAGGGCTTCCAGGATCCGCTCCTCCGAGAAGGGTTTCTCGATGAAGTCGACGACGCCGGCGCGCATCGCCTCGATCGCCAGGGGTATATCGCCATGCCCGGTGATGACGATGACCGGCAGCGCCACCCTGGCCGCATTCAGGCGGTGGACGAGTTCGATCCCGCTGATCTCGGGCATGCGGACGTCGGTGACGATGCAGCCGGGCTCCAGCCCCGGCAGCGCCTCGAGAAAGGCCCCGGCCGACGCATAGGTCGCGACCTTGATATCCGAGGCTTCGAGCATGAAAGCGAGGCTGTCGCGGGCGCTTTCGTCGTCATCGATGAGATGGACCGGCATCTCAAGGCTCATCGGCGGATCCCTCCGTCGGCAGCGGTGGCAGGGTGAAGCGGAAGATCGTGCCGCCGGCCGGGTTGGCCTCGGCCCAGATGCGGCCGCCATGGGCATCGACGATGGAGCGGGAAATCGACAATCCCACCCCCATGCCCTGGGGCTTGGTGGTCATGAAGGGCTGGAACAGGCGGTCGCGCACCTCGTCGGCGATGCCGCTGCCGGTGTCGGCGACGCTGACCAGGGCGAAACCGTCGTCGCGGCGCAGGGTCGCGATCAGCAGGCTGCGCTGGGGCGCATCCTGCATCGCCTCGATGGCGTTGCGGATCAGGTTCAGCAGCACCTGCTGGATCTGCACCCGGTCGACGAGCACGCCGTCGGCGCCCGGATCCAGGTTGAAGCGGACATCGACCCGGCGTTCCTTGGCCCCGACGAGGGCGAGGGCCGCCGCCTCCTCGACCACTTTGGACAGGTTTTCGATCGCCCGCTCGCCGTCCCCGCGCGAGACGAAATTGCGCATGCGGTGGATGATGTCGCCGGCGCGCAGGGCCTGCTGCGCCGCCTTCTGCATGGCTTCGCGGATCTTCGGCTCGTCTTCCGGCCGGCCGCGTTCCTGAAGGCGGCGGGCGCCGGTCAGCAGGTTGGCGATGGCGGACAGCGGCTGGTTCAATTCATGGGCCAGCATGGAGGCCATCTCGCCCACCGCCATCAGGCGCGAGACATGGACGAGTTCGCCCTGGAGATCCTGCAGCCGCGCTTCCACCTGCTGGCGCTCGGACAGGTCGCGCACGAAGCCGGTGAAGAAGGGTTCCGCCCCCTTGGCCTCGCCGACGTGAAGTTCCATCGGGAAGGTGCTGCCGTCTTTCCGCTGGCCGACGATGACGCGGCCGACGCCGATGATCCGCCGCTCGCCGGTCCGGGCATAGCGGTCGAGATAGCCGTCGTGGTGGCGCCGGTAGGGTTCGGGCATGAGCAGGCTGACGTTGCGCCCCACCGCTTCCGCCGCGGTCCAGCCGAACAGGCGCTCGGCGGCGAGGCTGAACGAGCGCATGACGCCCTGGCGGTCGATCACCACCATGGCGTCGGGCACGGTATCGAGGATCGAGCGCAGGTGATCGCTGATCTCGGCCGCGCGCTGGCGGGCGCCCATGAACCAGCCGCCGGCGAAGGAGATCGCGACCCCGAGGGCGAGATAGAGCGCCCCCGCGGCCATGCCCGCCACCCCCAGGGGGGCCGGCACCCCGGCGGCCAGCGGCCCCGCCAGGGCACCGAGGCCGGTCGCCAGCAGCCCGGGCCAGAGGCCGCCATAGGCCGCCGCCGCCAGGACCGCCGCGACATAGACGAGATAGAGCGCCGGCCCGTCGACCGGCGATGCCGGCAGCAGCACCAGCCCGGTGGCGACCGCGACCGCCGCCAGGGCAATGCCATAGGCCGCCGGCCGTCTGTCGCTGAACAATGCGGGCGCCGTCCGGCCGCGCTCGGGCATGGCGCCCCTCACCCCTTGGAATCAGTCGAGTTAAAGCATAGCACGGCTTCCGCCCCGCGATCGCCGCAGACAATCGAGCGCCCCCGCCGCCAGGGCCCGGGTGAGCTCGGCCGAGGTCGTCGCCCGGGCCAGGGCCGCCGCCTGCCCGGACCAGAGATTGGTGAAATCGTCCCGCCCCGCCGCCTCGGCCGCCTGGCGCAAGGGGGCGAGCGCGGCGCCGGCGGTCGGAAAGGCCGGGGCATCGGCGGACAGCGGGCCGAGCTCGCGCATCAGCCGGTTCACCACCCCCCGCGCCGGGCGCCCGGTGAAGAGATTGGTCAGGGCCGTGTTGTCGTCTCCGGCCCGGGCCAGGGCGGCGCGATGCAGGGGCGGCAGCTTCGCCTCCGGCGTGAACAGATAGGCGGTACCGACCTGGACGCCGGCGGCGCCCAGCATGAAGGCGGCGGCAACGCCCCTGCCGTCGGCGATGCCGCCGGCGGCGATCACCGGCACGCCGACCGCATCCGCCACCTGGGGCACCAGGGCCATGGTCCCGGCCTGGGTCGCCATGTCGGGATCGAGGAAGGAACCGCGGTGGCCGCCGGCCTCCGCCCCCATGGCGATCACCGCGTCGACGCCGCGGGCGGCCAGTGCCCGCGCCTCGGCGACCGTGGTGGCGGAGGAGACGATCCGGGCGCCGGTCCGCCGCACCCGGGCGAGCAGGTCGTCCGCCGGCAGGCCGAAGTGAAAGCTCACCACCTCGGGCCGGTACTCCTCGACCACGGCGGCGAAACCGTCGTCGAAGGGGGCCCGCGCCGCACCCGCGGGGCCGGGCGGCGGCACCAGCCCCGCCTCGGCGTAGAAGGGGGCGAGGCGGGCGCGCCAGCGCGCCTCCGCCGCCGCATCGGGCCGGGGAGCCTGGTGGCAGAAGAAATTCACGTTGATCGGGCGCGCGGTCGCGGCGCGGATCTCGTCGAGGGCGGCGCGCAATTCCGCCGGGGCATATTGCGCCGAGGGCAGGGAGCCGAGGCCGCCCGCGGCGCTGACCGCGATCACCATGGCCGGCGTGGTCGCCCCGGCCATGGGCGCCTGGATCACCGGCAGGTCGATGGCGAAAAGGTCGAGCAGCCGCTGATCGGGCCAGGGGGTCATCGCATCCTCCGTCACGGGCGGGACACAATGGCCCGCCATAGTTCCCCAGTCCAGCCGGCCCCTTTTCTACCGGTTCTACCGGCGACGATACACCGCGCCGCGGCGGCACTCGCTTCGCCCGGCGACCGGGGGTATCCTCGCCGGCGACCTGCCCCGGGGTCGCCCGATTTTACGCAGCCAGAGGCGGCCAAACGGCCGAAATCATCATGCATCGTCTCCGTCGCGCCAAGATCGTCGCTACGGTCGGGCCCGCCAGCAATTCGCCCGAAATGCTGAAGGCCCTGTTTCTCGCCGGGGTAGACACGTTCCGCCTGAATTTCAGCCACGGCAGCCACGACGACCACGCCCGGGTGCATGCGGCGATCCGGGCCCTCGAACAGGAGGTCGGCCGCCCGATCGGCATCCTTCAGGACCTTCAGGGCCCGAAGATCCGGGTCGGCACCATCCGCGACGGCCGGATCAAGGTCGAGGCGGGCGAGACCATCCGCTTCGTCCAGCACGGCACCGACGGCGACCGCGACGCCATTCCCCTGCCGCACCCGGAGATTTTCGCCGCCGTCCTGCCCGGCCACGACCTCCTGATCGACGACGGCAAGCTCAGGGTGAAGATCACCGGCCTCGGCGCCGACTGGATCGAGGCCCGGGTGATCACCGGCGGCGTGATCTCGAACCGCAAGGGCGTGAACCTGCCCGACACCCTGCTGGAGCTTTCGCCCCTGACCCCGAAGGACCGGGCCGACCTCGCCTTCGGCCTGTCGCTGGGGGTCGACTGGGTGGCGCTGTCCTTCGTGCAGAAGCCGGGCGACCTGATCGAGGCGCGCGGCCTGATCGGCGACCGGGCCGGGCTGCTGGCCAAGATCGAGAAACCCTCCGCCCTCGATCATATCGACGACATCATCCGCCTCGCGGATGCGGTCATGGTGGCGCGCGGCGATCTCGGGGTAGAGATCCCGCACGAGGACGTGCCCGGCCGCCAGAAGGAACTGGTGCGCGCCTGCCGCCTGGCCGTGAAGCCGGTGATCGTCGCCACCCAGATGCTCGATTCCATGGTCGCCGCCCCGACCCCGACCCGGGCCGAGGCGTCGGACGTCGCCACGGCGATCTACGACGGGGCGGACGCGGTCATGCTGTCCGCCGAATCGGCCGCCGGCAGCTACCCGCGCGAGGCGGTGGAGATGATGGACCGCATCATCCGCAGCACCGAGCACCACAAGCTCTACCGCTCGCTGATCTCGGTCTCGGAACCGCAGGTCGAACGGACGCCGCCCCATGCGGTCGCCGCCGCCGCCGCCACCCTGGCCGATGCCATCGATGCCCCAGCCATCGTCGCCTATACCCACAGCGGCACCACCGCCGCCCGCATCGCCCGCAAGCGGCCGGAAGTGCCGATCCTGGCGCTGACCCCGGAGATCGCCGTGGCCCGCCGGCTGTGCCTGCTGTGGGGCGCGCACAGCGTGCAGTCGGCCCCGGTCTCGACCTATGAGGACATGGTCAGCCACGCCGAGGAGATCGCGCTCGGCGAGGGCTTCGGCCAGCCGGCGGACCATATCGTCGTGGTTTCCGGCATTCCCTTCGGCCGCGCCGGCACCACCAACAACATCAGGGTGACCCGGCTGCCGGGCTAGAGCAGGGTCGGCGTGACCGTCATGCCGACCCTGCCCGCCGGGTTCCGCCGCGGATCATGCCGTCGATCACGGCGACGATGGCGTCCGGGCAATCCTCCTGCAGAAAATGGCCGCCTTCGAGCGTTACATGCGGCTGACCCCTGGCGCCGGGAATCCGGGCCTGAAAGACCGCCTCCCCGCCTCGGGTCACCGGATCGCCGTCGCTGAAGGCGGTGATCACCGGCCGTTCGAACCGTTCCAGCACCGCCCATGCCGCCTTGTTCTCGGCGACCGAGGCGTGTTCCGGCGTGATCGGCACCAGGACCGGAAATTGCCGGGCGCCGGCCTTATAGGTCTCGTCCGGGAACGGCGCATCATAGGCGGCGATCTCCTGCGGGCTCAGCGCCTGCCCGGTGCCGCCGTTGAGGATGGCGCCGACCGGCAGCTGCGGCACGCCCTGGCTGAAGTCGAGCCAGGCTTTGAACCCCTCCGACAGGCCGCTGCCGACCGGCAGGGCGGTGTTGGCGACGATCAGGCCGGCGAAGCGTTCCGGGAAGGCGGCGACCAGGCGCAGGCCGATCAGCCCGCCCCAGTCCTGACAGAAGAGGGTCACGTCCTTCAGATCCAGCCGGGTCAGCCATTGGCTCATCCAGGCCACGTGCCGCTCGTAGGTATAGTCGGTCCGGGCTGCCGGCTTGTCGGACCGGCCGAAGCCGATCAGGTCCGGCGCGATCGCGCGATAGCCCGCGGCGGCCAGCGCCGCGATGATCTTGCGATAGAGATAGCCCCAGGAAGGCTCGCCGTGCAGGAGCAGGACCGTGGCCCCGTCCCTCGGCCCTTCGTCCACATAGTGAAGGCGAAGGGACGTTCCGCCGGCGTCCTCGATCTCCAGGTACTTCGGCGCATAGGGCCAATCGGGGAGACCGACGAACCGCTCGTCCGGGGTGCGCAGCGTTTTCATGGGCGTGGATCCTCTCCTTGGGCAGGCGATGTGGTCGCTGGGAAACGCGCG